>NZ_JAGQBN010000004.1:0-195912 GCF_024345655.1 Synechococcus sp. Lug-A
ACCCGTCCGCCACTAGCCCGAAGGCTCGTTCGACTTGCATGTGTTAAGCACGCCGCCAGCGTTCATCCTGAGCCAGGATCAAACTCTCCGTTGTATTCACTGTTCCTTTAAATCAATTCATCAAAGCTTTTAGCATTCGCTAAACTCTTAAACTCATCGATCGCAAACAATGCCGTCTACGCCCAAAATCATTAACCTCTTCAAAACCACACTCGCGTATCGCTTCTTCAAAGCTCATGCTTTCAGTCGTGACCTCCTTCCTTGGAAGGGTTCGAGAGCGCATCTACAATCAAGCAATCTTGCTTTCGCCTCATTGCTCAATGTTCAATGACTTTCCAAATCACTCAGATCCGGTCGCTTCCTCGTAAACCGAAACTTGCATCCCTATTCACATCGTGAGAACGCAAATAGAAACATCTCAGCTCACTCAGTCGCTTGTTTCTTTTTGACGGGACCTCACACCTTTGCTGCACGTTCGTCACTCCCTCCAAAGGCAGCGCTTCCGCGCTCTCCTCCTTCAGTCATGACGCAGCAAAAGCGTCAGTTCCTAAACTTTTTAGTTGTCCAGGTGCGCCTCCCCCTTCTTCAGGGTTTGGCTCTCGCGGCTTCCTCAGCCACTTTCAAAACTTACAGCATCGTCGGCTCGCGCCTCCTTCTCCGTAAGCCCTGCAGCGCTCGCCTCTCGGCTCCCGCGCAGTCCAAAAAACTAGCACACAAACTCACCCCCCCGCCTCAACCAAGGCCTCCGCCCATGGCGCGAAGCGTGCCAGCTGCTCGCTATTGCTCGCCGCAAGCACGGGAAAGTCTGTGCTCGCAAGGCTTTCGCCCGCTACTAGAGCGGTGGGACTGCGTTGCAGCCACTGCTCTCAACGAGCCTCAGGAGCCACTGCGAAACGAGCCAAACCGTCCAGTGTGAACTTTTGCAACAGTCACGCGGCTCCCTGGCTCACGGTTGCGCTGGCCGCGCGCTTGAAGCCACGAGAGAAGACAGCAGGTGCCACACGAAGGCAACGACTCCGCTCAGACCTCTCCAGCGCACGCCCTCCTGGCAGAGCTGAGAGAAGCCGGTTCGCACCAGAGGCCGAGCACAAGCTCTTCGGAGGTAGCCGTTCCAAGCCCCATCGCATTCCAGCTTCCAATCCCCGCTCCGCTACTCCGGTTCTCACCACCCGGGGGCCGGCTTGCTGATCGCGACGGACGGATAAGGCCCAGAAGCCCGCAGCCATAGGGAGGGCCAGTGTGCTCAGGAAGGTGCGTTCAAAGCCGTGAGCAGACTTAGCCTCAATCGGACCTCTGCCCCTGGGAGGCCTTCGAGCAGCAGAGTGTGGCTGTCACTACAGACGCGCTACCGAGAGGCAAACCCATGTCTGCCCAGGCCAGAGCAAAACCGAGGCAACAGAGGCGATAGCAGTTGCTGGCCTGCCTCAAGAGAGAAGAAGGCCCAGGACCTGCCAGCGGACCGTTCTCCCATAAAAAAGCCGCGGCTGGTGCCGCGGCGGGGGAGTATTGGCTGAGCTCGGAAGAGGCTCAGAACAGACCAAGGGTGAGGGACTTGTCAATCGGCATGGCGGCACCGATGCCCAGGTAAATCGTGAAAGCAGTACCAAAAAGGAAGGCACCCATGGCCACAGGGCGGCGGAAGGGGTTCTGGAACTTGTTGAAGCTCTCAATAAAAGGAATGAGCATCAAGCCGAGGGGCACCATCGTTTGAAGAGCGATGCCGAGCAGCTTGTTGGGGACAACCCTCAGAATCTGGAAGACGGGATAGAGGTACCACTCGGGGAGAATTTCCAGAGGAGTGGCAAATGGATCGGCTTTGTCGCCCAGCATGGCTGGATCGAGGACAGCGAGCCCAACAACGCACGCGATGGTGCCAAGGATCACCACTGGGAAGATGTAGAGGAGATCGTTGGGCCAAGCGGGCTCTCCGTAGTAGTTGTGCCCCATGCCCTTGGCGAGCTTGGCGCGGAGCTTGGGATCGCTCAGATCAGGCTTCTTGAGGATGTGCATGGAGGGGACCTAGTGAGGGCGGCGGAAAGCAGAGAGCAGGGGCAAGAAACAGGCAGAGATCACAAGGGACCGGAAATGCCTTGCTTACGGATCATCAGGAAGTGCATGAGCATGAAGACCGCAAGCAGCCAGGGCATCACGAAGGTGTGAAGGCTGTAGAAGCGGGTAAGAGTGGACTGACCGACGCTTTCACCACCACGGAGCAGCTCAACCATGAAGTCGCCAACCACAGGGACGGCGGCAGGAACACCGGAAACAATCTTGACGGCCCAATAACCCACCTGATCCCAAGGGAGGGAATAGCCGGTGACCCCGAAAGAAACTGTGATGACAGCCATGGTGACGCCGGTGATCCAGGTGAGCTCACGGGGACGCTTGAAGCCGCCAGTGAGATACACGCGGAACACGTGAAGAATGAGCATCAGCACCATCATGCTGGCGCTCCAGCGATGCACTGAGCGGATCAGCCAACCGAAGCTGACATCCGTCATGAGGTACTGAACCGAGGCATACGCCTCAGCGACGGTGGGCTTGTAATAGAAGGTCATCGCGAAGCCGGTGGCAAACTGGATCAGAAAGCACACCAGGGTGATGCCGCCGAGGCAATAGAAAATGTTGACGTGGGGCGGCACGTATTTGGAGGAGATATCGTCTGCGATCGCCTGGATCTCCAGACGCTCCTCAAACCAGTCGTACACAGGGGACGACTTGGCAGCCGGAGACGAGTTCGCCATGCAGCAGGGGACGGTGGGTTGCGAGAGTCTACCGATTGCCGTGGACCGGTCGTGATTGCTGGCAGGCCTCTGAAACAGAGGGCATGGGCCTTGGTGTCGGCGGCCTCTTTGGCCCTGATTCTGCTGGGGTGTCCGCCCCCCGTGCAGGCCCTCAACGACGCGCAGCAACTGGTGGTGGAGGCCTGGCGCCTCGTGAACCAGAGCTATGTGGACCCCGAGCGCTTCGAGGCTGTGCACTGGCGCCAGTTGCGCCAGCAGGCCCTTGAACAGAGGATCGAAAGCAGTGGTGAGGCCTACGACGCCATCGCCGCCATGCTGGCCCCGCTGGGTGACCCCTACACACGGTTCCTCAGCCCATCTGACTACGCCGCTCTTCGTTCAAGCACCAAGGGGAGCGTCAGCGGGGTGGGCCTGCAGCTTGGGACGGTGGGCAACGACCAGACCATCGTGGTGATTGCGCCCCTGGATGGCTCACCGGCTGCCGAGGCGGCCATCGGCAGCGGCAGTGCACTGCTTGAAGTGGAGGGGCAAAGCTGCGCCTCACTCGGTCTGGAGGCCACAGCGGCACGGCTGCGGGGACCGGCTGGAAGCCGGGTTCAGCTGCTGGTGCGCTCACCCGAAGGCGTGGAACGGCAGCTGCTGCTGGAACGCAGAACCGTTGACCTGCAACCCGTGCGGCAGCGCGAGTTCAATGCGCAGGGCCACCGGCTTGGGTACCTGCGCATCAGCCAGTTCAGCGAGCAGGTGCCCGAACAGGTGCGCGACACCCTCACTGCCTTCGACAGCCATGGCGTGGAAGGGCTTGTGCTGGACCTGCGCAACAACTCCGGCGGACTGGTGGATGCCGGAGTTGCCGTAGCCGGCGCCTTGCTGGATGGCCAGCGGATCGTGGAAACCCGCACCCGCAGCGGCCTGAGCGAAGAGAGGCAGGCCCCTCCCGGCCAACTGTTCCGCGGGCCGATGCTCACGCTGGTGAATGGCGGCACAGCCAGTGCCAGTGAGATCCTGGCCGGGGCTCTCCAGGACGATGGACGTTCGGAGCTGTTGGGTAGCCGCACCTTCGGGAAAGGGCTGATTCAGACACTGATCGGGCTGGGCGACGGCAGTGGCCTCACGGTGACCGTGGCCCGCTACGTGACCCCCAGCGGCCGCGACATCCAAAGCCTGGGCATCACCCCCGATCAGCCCCTGCCCGAGCCGGAACCGCTCAACCCCGGCGGAGAGGACGACACCTGGCTGGCGGAAGCGGCCGCGACGCTCGCCGGGGAGTTGGCCTGAATGAAACGCACCCGCACGTATCACGATCCCCTGCATGGGGCCATTCGCCTCGACCGTGACAATCCAGCCGAAGCGCTGGCCATGGAACTGGTCGATACCGTGCCGTTTCAACGGCTGCGCCGCATCCGCCAGCTGGGGCCCGCCTTTCTGACCTTCCACGGAGCTGAATCCAGCCGCTTCACCCATTCCCTCGGGGTGCTCCATCTGGTCCGTCGCGCCCTGGCGGAACTCACTCCCCAGGCTCCCGATCTGCTCGAAGCCCAGGGCGTTCTGTATGCCGCGGCCCTGCTGCACGACGTGGGCCATGGCCCGCTCAGCCACTCGGGCGAGGAGATGTATGGGTTAAGGCACGAGCGCTGGTCGGCCCGGCTGGTGCGCGAGCACCCGGATCTGCGCGGCCCGATGGAGCAGTTCGCTCCCGGCACCGCCGAGGCTGTGGCCAGCCTGCTGGAAGAGGGCAGCCATCCGCATCCCTCGATCGCGGCGCTGGTGAGCAGCCAGCTCGACTGTGACCGCCTCGACTACCTGCTGCGGGACAGCCACAGCACCGGAACCTGCTTCGGACAGCTGGACCTCGACCGCCTGCTGGCCGCCCTGACCCTGGCCCCCGACCGCAGCCTTGCCATCCATCCCAAAGGCCTGATGGCAGTGGAGCACTACCTAGTGGTGCGCAATCTGATGCACCGCAGCGTCTACAACCACCGCCTCAACGTGGTCTGCAACTGGCTGCTGCGGCAGCTGATCCTGGCCGCCCGCGACGCTCGCCCCGATCAGGTGTTTGCCGATGCGGTGATGGCCCGCTGGCTGTGGGAACCGGCGGCGCTGGATGTCTCCACCTATCTGGCCAACGATGACGTACGCACCGGGTACCACCTGCTCCGCTGGGTCGAGGACGGACCTGAGCCCCTGCGGCAGCTGAGCGCTCGCCTGCTGGAGCGCAGGCTGTTGAAGGCCCTTGACGTGAGCGCCCTGCCAGCGCAGGGCCGGTTGGAGCTGCTGGCACTGGCCCAGCGCCACGCTGCCGCCGCCGGCCTCGACCCACGGGTGTGTTGCGGGCTCGATCAGCGCCAGAGCCGTGGGTATCACCCATACAAAGGTGGGCTGCGGCTATGGGACGGTCACACGCTCGAAGCGCTTGAGGAGCGATCGCCATTGGTGAGCAGCCTGGTCAAACCGGTGGAGCTGTGTTGGCTGATCCATCCGGCTGAGGTCAACGCGCAGCTGAGGCAAGCGCTCCGGCAGCGATCGGCTGAATCGAGACCTCCTGGGTAAGTTGTCCTCCTTCGCCCGCACCGATGGCTGCCGTTCTGATTGCGGCTTCAGCGCCCGGCCTCGCCCATCAGATGCTGCTGCCGGCCTCCCCTGACGGAGCAGCCACTGCCTTTCAGAACGTGCGCCTCGCTCTGGGGCACAGACCACCGCAGGGGCCGGTGGTGCTGCAGAGCGGAACCTGGCAGCTGGATCTGCCCCAGCTGCGCGAGCTCCAGCGGTTGTTCCGCAGCCATGGCCTGAAGCTTTGCATGGTGGAGGGGCGGTGCGAGGAAACGCTGGTGGCGGCGGCGGCGATCGGACTTGCCGTTGTCTCCAGCCGCAGCTCGGAAGAGGGGTCAGGCGCGGCGGGGAACAGCGACAGCCAGGCGAGCGGCACCGTCGCAGGGCTGCCCGGCAGCGACGGACTCAGCCTGCATCGCGGCACGCTGCGCGCCGGGGACCACGTGGAGGTGGGGGGATCGCTGCTGGTGCTGGGGGATGTGAACCCGGGCGCCCGTGTACGCGCCGCGGGTCATGTGCTCGTGTGGGGACGGCTGCGGGGCATTGCCCATGCGGGCTGCGAAGGGGATGCAAACGCCAGGATCGTGGCCTTGCACCTGCGGCCTCTGCAGTTGCGGATCGCCGATGCCGTGGCCCGCGGGCCCGAAGATCAACCACCGCTGGGCTTCTGCGAGCAGGCCACGCTGGTGGCAGGAAGCATTCGGATCGATCCGGCGGAACCGTTCTGGCCGGTGACGGAGGCCTGAAGATCGCTTGGCTGGCATGTGTTCGGCGACAGCACTGACGAACAGCACGCTCATCAGCGGTTGATGATCCCCAGCCCGCCCAAAAGGCCCGCCACCCCCATGAACCACAGCGGCGAAAGCCGCGTGCGCAGCATGAGGAAGCACACCACAATCGAAACGAGATAACCCGGAACCCCGTGGTTGGCCGTGTTGAGGATCTTGAAGCCCACCACGAAGAGAATGCCCAGGGTGATCGGCCCAAGACCGCGCTCAAATGCCACCCGCCAGGGGGAATGCTCCAGGCGTTTCCAGCTGAGGCAGGCGACCACCATCAGCAGCGTGGATGGAACGAGAATGGCCAGTTCAGCGGCGTAGGCACTCACGAGCGCCATCCATGGCCCTTCCTTCCAGGCCGCCCCCATGCCCAGCAACCCCACAATCATTGAGCTGGGGCCCGGGGCCGCCTCCGCCAGCGCGTAGATATCCGAGAACTGGGAATCGGTGAGCCAGCAGAACTGCTCCACACTGATGTGGTGATACTCCGCCAGCAGGGTGTTGCCGCCTCCCAGCGAAAACAACGAAAGAGAAAGGAAGGTCCAGATCAGTTGAAGGAAGTCACCCAGCTGAGTGGTGGGAGGGGTCGCGCAGGAAAGCAAGACCAACGGCGAGCTCATGACGGCTCCTGGGCGCTGCTGCGGGGCCAGTACCAGACCATGGCCAGTGGACCCGCCACCAGCACCATCGGAATCAGCCGCACATGGAACACGGCCATCGCCACAAAGGTGAGCGCAGCCAGTAGCAGGGCAACCCGATCTCGCCAGTAGGTGTGCAGGATCTTGAAGCCCATCGACAGGGCCATGCCGGCCGCCGCTGCAACGACCCCGGCCAGCACCCGATCCACGGCCGGGATCTCATGCGCCTGGAAATACACGAGGCCGAGCAGCATCAGCAGCGTGAATGGCACCACCAACATGCCGGCAAGAGCCACCAGCGCTCCGACGAGCCCGTGAAAACTGGCGCCGATGTAAACGGCCATGTTGATCTGGTTGGGCCCGGGGAACAGGCGCGCCACGGTGAGGCCGGTGAGGAAGTCCTGGTCGGACATCCAGCGGCGCTGCTCCACCACGATGCGCTGGCTCCAGGCCGAAAGGCCACCGCCAAAGGAGGAGAGCGCGACCTGCAGCATGCCGATGAACAGCTGACGGAGGCCGGGGGGTGGCGCCAGCCCGGCAGGGCACGGAATCGGGTGCGGTTCGGGAGCAGACGCAGGCATCAATCGTGCACGAAGTGGGGATCAGGGGGGAGTTCACCCAGTTCGTGCAGGCTTGGATTGAGCGGGTCGGGGGCGGCATAGGGGCTGGCCTGCTCCCAGTCGGCTGCGAACGTGGCCTTGAGCCGTTCCACCACGGCCGGGGCATCACACTCGATGCCCAACTCCCGGCGCAGATCGAAGGCGCTGCGGTCGATGTTCATGGATCCGGTCTGGGCGGCAATACCATCCATGAGGATCAGCTTGGCGTGCAGCTTGAGATGTTTCTGCCGCCGCACCTTCACACCGAAGCGTTGCATCACCCGCAGCGATGAGAAGGTGTCATAAATGTCCCAGTCACTGATGCCGTGCTTTCCTCCGCAGAGCACGCGCACCTTCACCCCCCTTTCGCGGGCCGAAATGATCCGATCGAGGATCACCGCATCCACGAACTTGGGATGCTGGATCCACAGCGTGTCGTTGGCAGCATCCACGATCCGCGCCATCTGGCCGCGGCTGTGCAGACTGCTCCACAGCAGGCCGACCGCCAGATCAGGGGAGAAGAAGGTGCGGTTCCAGTCGGCCTCGAAGCCAGCAATCACCTGCTCCACCACAGCTTTGGCACAGCTCACCACGCCATAGTCGCGCGTCTGGGTGAAGTACTTGTCACTCAGGTTGAAGGTGGCGATCAGGGCCTGCTCGCGGTCCACCACCATCGATTTCTCGTGGGTCACAGGGAAGGCTTCGCTCGTCCAGTTCACCTCCATGCCCCAGTCACACAGGCGCTGGTAGGCGGCATCGTTCCAACGATCGCCGCCGGAAGTGTGAGGATTGAGCATCACCCGCACCTGCACACCACGTTGATGGGCCCGCAGCAAGGCCGCTTCCACCGCTTCCGATTCCAGCTTGAACTGCTTCAGCAGCAGTTGCTCCCTGGCCCCTTCAATGAGCGCCACCACCGCTTCAGCGCCGTCGTCGGGCATGACCAGAAGCCTCTGGTGATGGGGGAGCGGATCCGGCATCGGACAGGTGACAGCACGTGCACCGTTTTACTGGGCTCAGGAGCGTCTCGCCCGCAGCAGCAACGGGTACGGAGGGTGCCGACCACAAGTGGACGTAACCTGCAGGCATCCCTGGCAGCGCCGTGACCTCCGCCTCGAGCCGCACGATCCTCATCTGCTCCGGCAAGGGGGGGGTCGGCAAGACCACCCTCACCGCCAACCTCGGCATCGCCCTGGCCAAACAAGGCGCCAGAACCGCCGTGTTGGATGCCGATTTCGGTCTGCGCAATCTGGATCTGCTGCTCGGCCTCGAAAACCGGATCGTCTACACGGCGCAGGAAGTGCTCGCGGAAACCTGCCGCCTGGAGCAGGCGCTGGTGAAGCACAAGCAGGAGCCGAATTTATCGCTGCTGCCCGCAGGCAACCCACGCATGCTCGAGTGGCTTACGCCCGACGACATGAAGAAGATCGTGGCCATGCTGGAGGAGCGCTTTGATTTCGTACTGATCGACTGCCCGGCCGGCATTGAGGACGGCTTCAAGAATGCGGCGGCCGCCTCCCGCGAAGCCCTGATCGTGACCACTCCGGAAGTGTCCGCGGTGCGGGACGCTGACCGGGTGATCGGCCTGCTGCAGACGCGGGAAATCCAGCCGGTGCAGCTGGTGCTGAACCGGGTGCGGCCAAAGATGATGGCCAATCAGGAGATGCTGGCCGTCGACGACGTGACCGACATCCTCGCCCTGCCGCTGGTGGGCCTGGTGCTGGAGGACGAGCAGGTGATCGTGTCGACCAACCGCGGCGAACCGCTCACCCTCAATGGCAGCCGCTCCCCCGCAGGCCAGGCCTACATGAACGTGGCCAGGCGCCTGCGGGGCGAGGACGTTCCACTGGTGGATCCCACCAAGAAAGCACCAGGGCTGAGGGCCAAGATCGGCCGCTTGATGCAAACCAAGATCTTCTGATCACCGATGACGCTCCGCGAACTCATCGACAAGCTGCTTGGACGTCAACCGGCCAGCGCTGCCACCGCCAAGCAGAGGCTGCAGTTGGTGCTGGCTCACGATCGCAGTGATCTGAATCCTGAATTGCTGGAGCAGATGCGCCGGGAAATCCTTGAAGTGGTGTCGCGCTACGTGGAAATCGATCTGGAGGAAGGTGATGTGAGCCTGGAAACCGAAGACCGCGTGACTGCTCTGGTGGCCAACCTGCCGATCAAGCGGGCCCGCCCCACACCGTTACCTCCACCGCCTGGCACGGCTGCCGCCTCCGCCTGAGCAAGCCAGCGGCTTCAGCCGCTGGCCATGGGCTACGCCGGCGTGAAGTGGGAACCAGGGCCAGCAACGAGGGCGAAGCTGCGGTTGCGTGGGAACCCTGGCATGAGCCCCACTTCAGCGATGGATCCCTTGCCTGCCACCAGCGAAGCCACACTGACTTCACCCGTGCTCACCCCTGCCGAGAGGCGCGTGCTGCACATGTTGAAAGATGGGAGAAGCAACAAAGGCATTGCCGCCGCCCTTACCTTGAGCCACCGCACCGTGGAAAGCCACGTGTCGCACTTGCTGGCAAAAACCGGCTGCAACAACCGGAGCCAACTGCTGCTGTGGGCTCTGGGGGAGAGATAAGCTCAACGCGTGCCGGCTTAGCTCAGCGGTAGAGCAGCGCTTTTGTAAAGCGAAGGCCATCGGTTCAAATCCGTTAGCCGGCTTCTCTTTGCCCTCAAGCTCACTGCTGTTGCCTTCTGGCCAGCAGGTTCCGGCGGCGTGCCGGCCTTCCCGGTGCTGTGCAACAGCATTGCTCCTTGCCGCTTGATGCTGTTTTGCTCTATGCCCTGCAGGACGTCAGCGGCTCAGGAGGCAAGACAAGCAACACACGGGGAAGCCCCTCAGCCGACGCCGTCTTTCAGGAGCGCCGGCCCGCCAGCAACCAGCCGCCAGCGATCAGCGGCAGCCAGATCCAGCCGCTCAAGGAGAGGAGCGGCGTGAAGGCGCGCAGCACCGGCTCCAGGAGTGCGTCGAATCCCGTGAGCAGGAACACGATCAGCAGGATCAGCCAGAGCATGGCGGCATCATGGCGCGCCGTTGATGGGCATCACAGCCCCACGCCGCAGCACTTCCCAGCGATCGTCCGGATGCCAGCGAAGCACCGTGCTGGCCTGGCCCTCCATCGACGGCCATGGCAGCGGAGCCAGGATCGGCAACCCGCCGAACACCGCAGCCACCTCGACAGGGGTGCGGCAAGGCGGCTCCCCTGAGCGGTTGGCGCTTGTGGTGGCCAGAGGGCCGGTGCGCCGCAGCAGATCCAAAGCCGGGGCACAGGCTGGAATGCGCAGGCCCAGGGAGATTCCCTGCTTGGGCGCACTGGGCTGCAGGGCCTCAACGATCGGGCCGCTCGCCGGCAGCACGAGGGTGACCGCGCCTGGCCAGCAGCGCGCCGCCATCTCCAGCCAGGACGGCTGCAGAGGTTGGTGCAACGCCGCAAACAACAGCTCCGGATCTGCCCCCATGAGGATGAGCGGCTTGCCTTCAGGGCGCTGCTTGAGACGCCAGATCTGGGCGGCCACAAGGGGTTGGGTGGCCAGGGCGGGAAGGGTGTCGGTGGGAAACACCGCTGCTCCGCCACCGACCAGGTGCTGAGCCAGAGCCGCTGGCCCGAGGGTGAGCGGCAGAGAGGAGCCGGAAGCAGGCAACGAATCCATCAGTGGGGAATGGGCGGACGCCGGCCCTGGGCAAAGCGGAAATGCCCTTCCAGATCCTTGTGGGCAACAACCGCTTCCAGACCGGCCGCGCTGAGCAGAGCGCACACGGCGGGGGATTGGTCGTGGTGGTACTCAAGCAGCAGCCAGCCCCCGGGGGCCAGTGCCTGGAGAGCTCCGGCGGCAATCAAGCGAACTGCATCAAGGCCATCGGCACCGCCATCGAGGGCGAGATGGGGTTCATGCCAGCGCACCACGGGATCGAGCTGGCTCACCTCGGCTGAGGGGATGTAGGGGGGATTGCTCACCACCAGATCGAGCTGCCCCCAGACGGCCTGCAGGGGGTCCCACCAGGACCCTTCCAGCTGTGCGACCCGGCCTTGGACGCGGGCGCGCTGGAGATTGTTGTGCGTGTGGTGAAGCGCCTCCGGGGAGCAATCCACTGCCCATCCCTGAGCCTCTGGGAAAGCCAGCGCCAGCGCCACTGCCAGGCAACCGGAACCGCAGCCAAGATCGGCCCAGCGGCGCGGCCAGCCGGGGGCGAGGGCGCCGGCAAGCTCCAAGGCCAGTTCCACCAGCCATTCGGTTTCCTGGCGGGGAATCAGGGCCCCGGGCCCCACAACAAGCTCCAGATCGCGCCAGGGGCATAAGCCCACCAGGTATTGAAGGGGGATGTGCTCGCTCAGATGACGGCGCCAGAGGCGCTCGATCTCGCCGAGGCTGCATCGCAGATCCACGCTGAGCTCAGGCTCAAGCCGCAGGCGATGGCGGCAGCGGCCATCCACTCCGCCGGCGAGATCCAGCAGCCAATCGAAATCTGCGGCAACTCCGCCGAGGCGAAGTTGTTCGCGGCGCCAAGGCCAGAGTTCCTTGCCGCTGAGCCGAATCGGCCGTGGGGAGCCTGTGGATGGGGTTTCCACGGGGGAGAACGCCTGTGGCGAGGCTGGAACTGCGATGGGAATGCGTTTGGGCGATGCGGAAAGGCTAAGCAAAGCTGCCGTGGGCGGGCCGCCAGTACAGCCCAGGCTCGGCGCTGATCAGCCCCGCCAACTCCAGATCCAGAAGCAGGCTGGAGAGATGCGCTGGTGGCTCTCCAAGAGACTGGCAAAGGTGCTCAAGCGAGGCCCCGCTGCCCAGTGCGGCGAGCAGATTCCGCTGCACAAACGTCAGTGCCCCCACCCGGCAAGATGGCAAGCCCGTGGCTCCCTCAGCGGAGCTCTGCGCCTGCAACAGCGGGCCGGGGCCCAGCTGGTGCACAAGATCCCCAGGCTGCAGCAACGGTGTGGCACCTTGCAGCAGCAAGCGGTTGCTGCCCTGGGCAGACACCTTGGCCGCATCGGCCGGCACCACCCAGAGCGGCAGACCCTGCTCCCAGGCCAGCGCCGCGGAATGGAGAGCGCCACTTTTGAAGGGGCACTCGATCACTACCACCGCCTTTGCTAGGGCCACCTGCAGGCGGTTGCGGGCGGCAAAATGGCCACGCTGAACCGAGGCGCCCGGGGGTTGCTCGGTGATCAGCAGCCCCCGGGCGGCCACAAACTGCTGAAGGGGCCCGTGATGGCGGGGATAAGCCCGCCTTAGCGGCGTGCCGAGCACCGCCACTGGCTTGCCATCCTGAGCCAGACACCCTCGATGGGCGGCGGCATCGATGCCATCGGCGAGGCCGCTCACCACAGGCCAGCCTGCCGCGGCAAGGGCAGCACCCACCGCCTCCGCCATCGCCAGACCGTGCAGGGAGGGGTTGCGGGTGCCCACCACAGCCACTGCCTCACGACGGCGCAGCACCGGCCATAAGGCGCCCTGCCCCTGCCAGTAGATCGCCAGGGGTGGCCGTTCCAGGGCAGTGAACGCCCGCGGATTGGCGGGATCCCCGGGAAGCAGCACCCGGCGCATCGCCGCCGGCGCCGGCTTGCCGGCGGCGACCGGATCGGCGCCGTGCCGCTGCCGATAGGCCTCCACAGCGGCCCGCAACCCTGCACCCAACCCCTGCACAGCGGCAAGATCCGCGGCCGGCGCCTTCCAGGCCTCTTCCAGAGAGCCGAACCGCTGCTCCAGCCCCTCCAGCCGCCGGATTCCCAGACCCGGGCAGCCAGCCCATAGCAACCACCACCGCCGACGCCGCTCTGGCCATGGCAGCCCCATCTCAGACGTGGGATTACCAGAAACGAAGCCCTTGGGCCATGGGCTCCGCACAGCGCCAGAGCCCCGAGGAAAGCTGACGGCAACAAGCTCTCCCATTCCGCCGACAAAAGTTCAGTACGCTTGTACTATGACATGGCGGTCCGAGGGCCCCGCCGCAGGGCTGCCAGCGCCTCCGCCAGATCGGCGGGCGGTTGGCGTCGCAGCCGCCGCTGTGGAACCCCCCCGGCCGGATGGGGCCTGGATTCCACCAGCACAAGCTCCACCCGCGCGGTGGCAGCCACATGCCCTTCCATGCCCACGAACCTGCTGCACCAGGGCAGTCGCAGCCCCTGCGGATCACCCACCATGCTCTCGATGTCCACGCAGTCGCCGTGCTGGAGCGGGCGGCGGTAGTCGATGGTGAGCGAAACCACCGGCAGCTCAAGGCCCCGGTCGGAGAGCACCCGGTAGGGCAAGCCCACCGCGGCCAGCGCCTCCACTCGCGCCTCCTCCAACCAGCGGAGGTAGGCCCCGTGCCACATCACACCTGCGTGATCCGTGTGCTGAGGCAACACGCGCCGGGTCAGACGCCAGGGCCAGGTCGGATCACGATCGTCCATTACGACCTCGACAGGGCGGAGCTGCTGGCCCCGGAGGCGGCCATAGGCTGATTTTGAACCGTGACGCCCCCGTGTTTCGCAACCTTCTGATCGCCGATTCCGGCAAAGGTCATGTGGAGGAAATGGTGCGCATGCTGCGCGACCTCCCGGCCTTCCGGCAGGCACGGCTCAACCTGCTCCATGTGGTGCCCGAGCAGTCGGGGGAAACCGTGCAGGAGCACTGGCAGCGTGCCGGCGGGTTGATGGCGGAGGCCGTTCAACGCCTGGGCCTCAATCCCACCGATGTGAACACGATCATCCGTCAGGGGGATGCCAAGCAGACTGTGCTGAAGGTGGCCGATGAGCTGGATGCCGACTTGATCGTGATGGGGTCGCGCGGCCTTGGACGGCTGCAGTCGATCCTGGGCAACAGCTCGAGCCAATACGTCTTCCAGCTGTCCACGCGGCCCATGCTGCTGGTCCGCGACGACCTTTACGTCCGGCATGTCAACAGGGTGATGGTGACCATCGATGGCACCGGCGTGGGCGATGACGCCCTCAAGATCGCCTGTGAGCTGGTGAAGGAGATTCCCGGGGGCACCCTCACCGGTGTGCACGTGAGCCGCCAGCAACTGGCTCCCAGCCGAGGCGGAAAAACCCCGGCAGACGAGGTGCTGGAGAAGGCCAAGCAGCGCGCGCGCAGCTTTGGCGTGGAGCTCAAGGGGGTGCACCGCGATGGCAACGATGTGGGCCGGGAAGTGTGCGCAGCAGCCAAGGAGATCGAGGCCGATCTGCTGGTGATTGCCTCTCAGGATCGTCGCCCGCTGGTGGCCAAGGCACTGGTGGACATCGATCGGCTGCTCGGGACCTCGGTAAGCGACTTCATCCGGGTGCACGCTCCCGCGCCGGTGCTGCTGGTGCGCGAACCCGAACGCCGCGCCTGAATCCGAAAGCTCTGGCCCGTTTCAGCCGGAGCCGGTGGTGCAGTTGTCAGGGAATGGCGTAAAGGCAGTTGCGTTCGTGCAGTTGCGTGCAGGCAGCTGGCTTCACGGCCTGAAGAACGACCACCTGACTGGATCTCTAGCAAGCAGAACCAACGGCCAGCTCTGGGGAAAACCATTCCTGCGGCAAAAGGCGTGAGCAAACCACTGGGTTGCGCTCATGCGTTGCGCTCACCTTGCCCGAAAGCTGTGAGCGGAGGGAGCGATGCAGGCGGACGAAAACACGGGTTTCTCTCTGCCAGAAAATCACCCCAGGGCAAACCTGAGGTTGCTCTGGGGTGAAAAAGCGCCAGCTGCGGGCTCAGCCTTGCTGGCGGCTGTTGGTCTGGATGTAGAGGATGATCAGGAAAATGGCCGGGACCAGCACGAACAACAGGCTGGCCACGAAACCGAGATCGTTGGTTTCCATCAAGGCATGGAGGACTCAGCGGACCGTATCACCATTGCCAGACGCTTCAGGAAGCCCTTCACCCGTCGTTGCGGTCGTGGCGCCCTCGTCCTCGTCGTCCAACGGCGCTTCCACCACGGGCCAGCTGGTGGGGCCCTCCGGCAGCGGCTGCTGATGGGCCTCCGCAAGCAGCTGGTCACCGTCCGGCAAGGCGACCTGGGGGCGGGTCACCACGATCAGCGAGCGCTGCACCAGCGCCTGGCAAGCCAGGCGCCAGTTCCCAGGACGCTTGAGCAGCTTCCGCTCCTCCACAGCGGTGCGTGGGGAGAGGGCGGCCGCAGACGTTGCCGGCTCCTCAACCGCCACAAAACAGGTGATGCACTGGCCGCAGCCGCCGCAATTGCCCAATTTCCCCTTCAGGCCATAGATCTCCACCCCTTCGCGCAGGGCCACCTCCCGCAGGTTTTCGCCGGGATAACAGCTGACATCACGGCCTTCACGAACAAAGCGGATCACGGGCATGGAGGAACGGCTCAAACCACGCCATTGTGCTCCCAAGGTTGCGAAATGTAACTGCACCATCGCGACAGGGCCAGACCCCGTATCACGGCTCGTTTCAGCTCCCTTGGTGGCCTCTCCGCAACGGAAGGAAACCCTTACGATCGCCAGCACGGAACGATCCATCTGATCGTCCGCTGCTCGGGTCACACCCTTGCAGCCGTTTGTTTCCCCGGACCTAACCCCCATGGGATTGCCCTGGTATCGGGTGCACACGGTCGTGATCAACGACCCGGGCCGCCTTCTGGCCGTGCACCTCATGCACACCGCTCTTGTTGCCGGCTGGGCCGGCTCCATGGCGCTTTACGAGCTCGCCATCTTCGATCCCTCCGACCCGGTGCTCAACCCCATGTGGCGCCAGGGCATGTTTGTGATGCCCTTCATGGCCCGCCTCGGGGTCACAGGCAGCTGGGGAGGCTGGAGCATCACCGGTGAAACCGGTGTCGACCCTGGCTTCTGGAGCTTCGAAGGCGTAGCCGCCGCTCACATCATTTTCAGTGGCCTGCTGTTCCTTGCCGCCATCTGGCACTGGACCTACTGGGATCTTGAGATCTGGCAGGACCCTCGCACCGGCGAGCCCGCCCTGGATCTGCCCAAGATCTTCGGCATCCACCTCCTGCTGGCCGGCCTCGGTTGCTTCGGCTTCGGAGCCTTTCACCTCACAGGCGTCTTCGGCCCTGGAATGTGGGTATCCGATGCCTACGGCCTCACCGGGCACCTTGAGCCCGTTCAGCCCTCATGGGGGCCCGAAGGATTCAACCCCTTCAACCCCGGTGGAATCGTGGCTCACCACATCGCCGCCGGCATCGTTGGGATCATCGCCGGCATCTTCCACATCACCACGCGCCCCCCGGAGCGTCTTTACAAGGCTCTGCGGATGGGCAACATCGAAACGGTGCTCGCCAGCGCGATCGCAGCCGTTTTCTTTGCAGCCTTCATCGTGGCTGGCACGATGTGGTATGGCTCTGCGGCCACCCCAGTCGAGTTGTTCGGTCCCACCCGCTACCAGTGGGATCAGGGCTACTTCAAAACCGAGATCAACCGGCGCGTGGCCACGGCCATGGAGGCCGGAGCCAGCAAGAAGGAGGCTTACGCCTCCATCCCTGAGAAGCTTGCCTTCTTTGACTACGTCGGCAACAGTCCTGCCAAGGGAGGTCTGTTCCGCGTCGGCCCGATGGTGAACGGTGACGGCCTGCCCACCAGCTGGCTGGGTCATATCAGCTTCACCGACAAAGAAGGGCGCGATCTCCAGGTTCGCCGTCTGCCCAACTTCTTCGAGAACTTCCCCGTGGTCCTTGAAGACAGCACAGGCATTGTGCGGGCTGACATCCCCTTCCGCCGCGCCGAAGCGAAGTACTCCTTCGAGCAGACCGGCGTCACCGCCACCGTCTACGGCGGTGCTCTCGACGGTCAGACCTTCACCGACCCTGCAGACGTGAAGCGCCTGGCACGCAAGGCCCAGCTGGGTGAAGCCTTCGAATTCGATCGCGACACCTATCACTCCGATGGCACCTTCCGCAGCTCCCCCCGCGGCTGGTTCACCTTCGGGCACGCCACCTTCGCGCTGCTCTTCTTCTTCGGCCACATCTGGCACGGGGCTCGCACCCTCTACCGCGATGTGTTCGCAGGCATCGATCCTGATCTTGGCGAGCAGGTCGAATTCGGCCTCTTCCAGAAACTCGGTGACCGCTCCACCCGTCGGATCCCCGAGGGCTTCGTGCCCCCGGCCGGCAGCACGCTCAGCTGATCGTCCCTTCGCCCGAGAACCTCGATGGAGAGCTTCGCCTACATCCTGATCCTGACCCTGGCGATCGCCACCCTGTTCTTCGCCATCGCCTTCCGCGATCCCCCGAAGATCGGCAAGTGATCCCTGTCCAGCTCTGCCCCCGCCCCGGCGGGGGCTTTTTCATGCCGACGGGCCGGAGAGAGAGGGGGGAAACCTGAGGGCGAGAACCCTTTTCATTGAATGAATGTCTGCTTACAATTGATAAGCGCAACTTGCGGCGAAAAAAGGGATGCAATGTCCCTCCTGCCAACACACCGACAGCCGGGTCCTCGAATCCCGATCCGCAGATGGAGGCAGGAGTGTGCGCCGTCGCAGAGAGTGCCTCAACTGCGAAGCCCGCTTCACCACCTACGAGAGGGTTGAAACGGTTCCGGTCACCGTGGTGAAGCGCAACGGCCAGCGGGAGCTGTTCAGCCGCGAGAAGCTGCTGCACGGCCTGATCCGCGCTTGCGAAAAAACCGGCCTGGAGCCAGCCCGGTTGGAAACCGTGATCGACGAGATCGAGCTGCAACTCCAGCAACGCGGCGGTCGTGAGGTCAGCAGTGCCGAGATCGGCGAGCTCGTGCTCCAGCAGCTCGGCGAGATGAGTGAAGTGGCCTACGTGCGCTTCGCCTCGGTGTATCGCCAGTTCCAGGGGATCAGCGATTTCGTTTCCGCCCTCGAAGGGCTGAGCCGGCGTCCCGCCAAGCGCCGCAACGACGGATCCAGCCCGGCACTGGCCATCTTGAACTGACGGTCGCGCCGATTCGTATAGTCGGAGATTGGGTTTGCGCTGTCGGCGGGCAGCCAGGCCGAACCTTCGCTCTGCCACAGGCAGACCGCCACTCCTTCATGACCGTGACCCCTTCCGACATCAGCAGCGCCGAGGCCGACCTCGAACTCATCGACACCATCGCCGCTGATCTGGACCTCGACATTCCGGAAGAGGTTCCCACCGCTGACGACCCCTCGAGCCGGGCTGCAAGCCGCGACGCCGATGGGGCCGGTTTCACCCTGGAGGAGTTCGCCTCTCTTCTCAGCAAGTACGACTACAACTTCAAACCCGGCGACGTGGTGAACGGCACTGTGTTCGCCATGGAGCCAAAGGGCGCCATGATCGACATCGGCGCCAAGACGGCTGCCTTCATGCCTCTCCAGGAGGTCTCGATCAACCGCGTCGAGAACCTCAGCGACGTGCTGGAGCCCGGTGAGGTTCGCGAATTCTTCATCCTCAGCGAGGAGAACGAAGACGGCCAGCTCACCCTCTCCATCCGCCGCATTGAGTACCAGCGGGCCTGGGAGCGCGTGCGTCAGCTCCAGAAGGAAGACGCCACGATCTACAGCGAAGTGTTTGCCACCAACCGTGGCGGTGCCCTGGTGCGGGTGGAAGGCCTGCGTGGCTTCATCCCCGGCAGCCACATCAGCACCCGCAAGCCGAAGGAAGATCTCGTCGCCGACTTCCTGCCCCTGAAGTTCCTGGAGGTGGACGAAGAGCGGAACCGTCTGGTGCTCAGCCATCGCCGCGCCCTGGTGGAACGCAAGATGAACCGCCTCGAGGTCGGCGAAGTGGTGATCGGCACCGTGCGTGGCATCAAGCCCTACGGCGCCTTCATCGACATCGGCGGCGTCAGCGGCCTGCTGCACATCTCCGAGATCAGCCACGAGCACATCGAAACACCCCACACGGTGCTCAATGTCAACGATCAGATGAAGGTGATGATCATCGACCTCGATGCAGAACGTGGTCGGATCTCCCTCTCCACCAAGGCGCTCGAACCCGAACCCGGTGACATGCTCACCGATCCCCAGAAGGTGTTCGACAAGGCCGAGGAGATGGCCGCCCGCTACAAGCAGATGTTGCTGGAACAGGCGGAAGAGAGTGAGCCGATGGGCGTCACCCTCGACCTCGACTGATCCACGCCTCTCCCCCCGGGTGCATCCATGGCCGTCCTGGCCCTGCGCGGTGAACCGATTGGCCAGTTGGAGGCCGTTCTGTTCGACAAGGACGGAACCCTCAGCCATAGCGAGCCATTGCTGACCAGGCTGGCCCGCACCCGCATCGATCTCTGCGAGGCACGGGTGGCGCCTGAGCGCCGCCTTGAGCTGCGTGAACTGCTGGAGCGGGCTTATGGGCTCACGGGCGATCGTCTCCACCCTGCCGGAACCACTGCGGTGGCCAGCCGCAGCCACAACCTCATCTCCACCGCCACGGTGTTCTGCCTGGTGGGACTGGGCTGGCCAGAAGCCCTCCGCCACAGCGAGGAGGTGTTCTTTTGCACCGATGCTGCGCCGGGGGAGGATCAGGCCGCTGCTGTGGCTTTGCCTACCCAGGGCCTGGAGCGGCTGCTGGCTGAGCTCGACACTGCGGGCGTGGTGATCGGGGTGATCAGCAACGATCAACCCACAGGTATCGAGCGCTTTCTGAGGGCCCATCAACTTCAGCACCACATTCGTGGCATCTGGAGTGCCGATCACAAGCCCGCCAAGCCCGACCCGGGCGCCGTGCATGGGTTCTGCAGGCAGCTCGGTGTGGAACCGGCGGCCTGCGCCCTGATCGGCGACGCCGACAGCGATCTATCCATGGCTGAGGCCGCAGGAGTTGCCGTGGCCTTGGGGTATCTCTCCGGCTGGCTCACACCACCGGCGCTCGACGCCCGCTACCCCCGCATCCACCATTGGTCGGAGCTCACTGTGCTGGAGGCACCGGGCACCAACGGATCCGCTACCTGAGTACGAACCCCTGAGGATTCAGGGAATAGGCTCACCCCTCTAGATCCCTTTTCCACCGGCATGGCGCGATACGTCTTCACGTCCGAATCGGTCACCGAAGGGCATCCCGACAAGATCTGCGACCAGATCAGCGACGCGGTGCTCGATGCCCTGCTCAGCTCCGACCCCACCAGCCGTGTGGCCTGTGAAACGGTTGTCAACACCGGGCTCTGCCTGGTGACGGGGGAGGTCACCACCAACGCGAAGGTGGATTTCACCAGCCTGGTGCGAGGGGTGATCGAACGGATCGGCTACAGCGGAGCGCGGGCCGGCGGCTTCGACGCCCACAGCTGCGCCGTTCTGATCGCTCTCGATCAGCAATCTCCCGACATCGCCCAGGGAGTCAATGAAGCCGATGACCACGATGGCGACCCGCTCGATCTGGTGGGTGCCGGCGACCAGGGAATCATGTTCGGCTTCGCCTGCGATGAAACGCCGGAGCTGATGCCGCTGCCGATCAGCCTGGCGCATCGCCTCTCCAGGCGCCTCGCCATGGTGCGCCACGAGGGGACGCTTCCTTACCTGCTTCCCGATGGCAAGACCCAGGTGAGTGTGGTGTACGAGCATGGCCGCCCCGTGGCCATCGACACCCTGCTGATCTCGACCCAGCACCTGGCGGAGATCACCTTTGCCGATGGCGCGGTGGTGAGCGACGAAACCACCCTGCGCGAGCGGATCGCCGACGACCTGTGGACGCACGTGGTGGAGCCGGCCACTGCCGATCTCTACATCCGCCCGTCCCGCAGCAGCACCCGCTTCCTGGTCAACCCCACCGGGAAATTCGTGGTGGGCGGGCCGCAGGGGGATGCCGGACTCACCGGCCGCAAGATCATCGTGGATACATATGGCGGCTCTGCCCGCCATGGCGGCGGTGCCTTCTCCGGCAAGGACCCCACCAAGGTGGACCGCTCCGCGGCCTATGCCGCCCGCTTCGTGGCCAAAAGCCTCGTGGCGGCAGGGCTTGCCCGCCGCGTGGAAGTGCAGCTGAGCTACGCGATCGGTGTGGCCCGCCCGGTGAGCATCCTGGTGGAGAGCTTCGGCTCAGGCCTGCTCGGCGATGAGGCACTCACCGCCCTGGTGCAGGAGCATTTCGACCTGCGGCCCGGGGCGATCATCGACGTCTTCGGGTTGCGCACCCTTCCCCAGGAGCGCGGTGGTCGCTTCTATCAGGACGTGGCGGCCTACGGCCACTTCGGCCGCAGCGACCTCAACCTCCCCTGGGAGAACGTTGACGCCATGGCGGCCAAGCTGAGGCAGGCCACGGCCGATCGCATTCCAGCCGGAAGCGCCGCCTGACTGGAGGCCTCCGCCATGTCGGGGGCGGGACCGCAAGCCCCGTTCTGCCTGGGGATTGACCTGGGCACCAGCGGCCTGCGCCTTGCCCTCGTCGATGCGGCAGGACTGCCGGTGGCTGCAGGCGAGCGGGCCTTGCCCTACCCACAGCCGTTTGAACAGCCCGGCGGTTGGCGCTCCGGACTGATGGCCCTGGTTCAATCCCTGCCGGCAGCCTGGCGGCAGCAGGTGGCGGCCCTCAGTGTGGATGGCACCTCCGGCACCCTGCTGGCCTGTCGCCCCGATGGTGAACCACTGGGGGAGGCGCTGTCCTATGCACTGGCCTGCCCAGAGCAAGCCGCCAGCCTGGTCGCACTGGTGCAGCCCGGATCACCGGCCCGCAGCAGCTCCGGCAGCCTGGCGAGGGCGCTGCGGCTTCTGGAGGTCCACGACGCGCTGCAGGAACCAGCCCTTCTGCTCCGCCATCAGGCCGACTGGGTGATGGGCTGGCTGCTGGGGAACTGGCGCTGGGGGGAGGAAGGCAACAATCTCAAGCTCGGCTGGCAGCTGGAACCAGGCCTCTGGGCGGGCGCCATCGGCGAGCAGCACTGGTCGGGCGCGCTGCCGGAGATCGTGGCCAGTGGCACCGCTCTGGGCCCGTTGCATGCCCCAGCGGCCGCCGCCCTGGGTCTGCCGCCTGGCTGCCTGGTGATCGCAGGCACCACCGACGCCAACGCGGCCGTGCTGGCGGCGGCACCACGGGATCACGAAGGGGTTGCCGTGCTGGGGAGCACGTTGGTGCTGAAGCAGTTCGTGGCGCACCCGATCCAGGCGGCCGGGGTGAGCTGCCATCGCGTCGCTGGGCGCTGGCTGGTGGGAGGGGCCTCGAATGCGGGCGGCGTGGTGCTGAGGCGCTTCTTCACCGATCAGCAATTGCGGCAGCTGAGCCGTCAGATCGACATACGCCGCCCCAGCGGGCTGGATCTGCTGCCGCTGCCGTCGGCGGGTGAGCGTTTCCCGGTTGACGATCCCACCCTGGAGCCGGTGCTGGAGCCCCGGCCGGTCAGCGATGTGCGGTACCTGCAGGCCCTGCTGGAGGGCCTCAGCCGTATCGAGGCACAGGGCTGGCGGAAACTTCAGGAGCTCGGCGCGCCGGCCGTGCAGCAGGTGGTGACGCTGGGGGGTGGGGCCCGCAACCCCCAGTGGTGTCAGCTGCGTGAGCAGCTGTTGGGAGTCCCGGTGCGCTGCCGACCGGGTGTGAGCTGCGCTTTCGGCTCAGCCTTGCTGGCCCAGCGAGGCTGGCGGCAATGGCTGGCTGGCCGAGGATGATGACCTTGGAACCGTCTGCCTGCCTGCGATGAACGAACGACTGCGCACCGTCATCTCCATGGGGCTGTTCGTTGTTCTGGCGGGCTATGTGGCCTTCAGCGGCGTGCGGCTGGGGCTGCTCCTCTGGCAACGCTTCGGGGCCGGCTAGAGGCGCAGGGGCGAGCAGGGCAGCCAGAATCGCGCTTCGTCCCACTCCTTTGCGCGTCGATGTCCGCCGATCCCCTCACCTCAGCCGTCAGCGCACGCATCTGCGCCCACATGAACAACGACCACGCCGAGGCCGTACTGGCCTACGCCCGCCACTACGGCGGAGTGGCAGACGCCCAGGCGGCCCACATGCTTCAGGTGCTGCCGGAAGCCATGGAACTCGACGTGGATGGCGCCACCATCTCCGTACCCTTCGATCACCCGCTCACGGACAGTGAGGACGCTCACCGGACCCTCGTCGCCATGCTGCGGGCCATGCCCTCACAGCCGGGCTGAGCGGCGTCTGAGCCGCAGGGATCACATTGGCGCCGGTTGGGAAGGCTGAGGAGACACGGCAGGTGGGAGTCCTGCCACTCCCCGCCACCCCCGCCCACACGCCATGTTCCGGTCGTTTTTGAGCGGCTGCTGTGAGCTGCTCACCATCTCGGTCTGCCCACGCTGCCGCCAACCGTCGCCCAGCCGAGAGCAGGCGAGGCTTCTGTGCCTGCCGTGTCAGGAGCACCTTGAGTTCACCGGCATCGGGCTGCAAGGAACCGAGCCGCTGCCCTGGTGGAGCCTGGGCGCCTATGACGGCGCCTTCCGCCGCGAGCTGCTGGGACTGCGCAAGCGCCCTGATCCGGCCATGATTTCCGCCCTGGCGCGCAGCCTGGGCGCCACCCTGCCGGACGCACTCTGCCGTGACGGGCTGCTGGTGGCAGTGCCGAGCTGGAAGCGCCGGGCGAATCCCCTGCCGGAACAGATCTGCGCCGGACTCCCCCTGCCGGAGGCCGCGCTGCTGCGCCGCCGCCACGCCACCCTCGGGCAGCACCACCTCAATCGCCAGCTGAGGGAGCGCAACCAAGCTGGCTCGTTCTGCCTCAGTGCCGAAGGCGAGCGGTTGGCCGAGCAAGGCCTGCGCGCCTGCGGCGACTTGCCGGCCCCCACCTGGAGGAAGCAGCAGGTGCTGCTGGTGGACGACATCCTCACCACCGGCGCGACGGCGCAAGCCGCCGCTTTGGCCCTGGGACAGGGGGGATTCCAGGTGGCGGGGCTGCTCTGTCTGGCCCGCACGCCAGCAAGAAGGCGCCACGCGCCGTGATCTAAGATCCGGGAGCGCTGCGGCCGCAGCCTGCCGGGATAGCTCAGTTGGTAGAGCAGGCGACTGAAAATCGCCGTGTCCCCAGTTCAAATCTGGGTCCTGGCATCCACCATTTCTGGCCTACAGCCTTTGCGTGCCGCGATTTTCGGGCACCTTGCGCTGTGTAGTTCTGCCTGGCTTCGTGCTCAGCCGCTGAAACTCCGGGTCGATTCCGGCGTTGGCGGCGGTCACCAGGCCGGGGCTTGCCGAAACTGCCATTGCCCTCCCCGACGCAGCTTTCATGATGCGCACCCCCCCCGAGTGGGACTCGAATCAACTGTTCAACAACGCCGACAGCTTTGGCATGTCGTTTGATCAGGCCTGGCAGGCCTCTCTGGCGGCCGACCCCTCCCCGGACCTGAGCGAGGCGGAGAGGCTCGCGGCCATCCTGGACGCCCTGAGTGACCACCCTTTCGCCATCAACCAGCCGGATCTGGTGGCCCAGGTGGCGGCGTTCCGCCTGCGGTTGCTGGGCGGCTGAGGCTGGGGCTGGGGCTGGGGCTGGGGCTGGGGCTGGGGCATGCTGCACCGCAACGTTCTTCGGCTTCCACTACAGGCTTCCAGCAAAGGCTCCGGCCAGAAACTGCCAGCGCAGGCTCCGCTCATAGGATCCGCTCATGACCACGACCCTGCGCCGTCTGGTGGAGATGCTGAGCGCCGGCTTCAGCAACCAGCACCAGGCGTTTGAGAACCCACCGATCTACGCCCACATCCTGGTGGCCTTCCGTCCCGTGCCGCAGCTCGGAGAAGGTGCCTTGCTGCTGGAGCAGTCGTATGCCTTCGCACCGCGGCAGCCCTACCGGATCCGCATCCTGCGGGCTGAGGCGTCACCGGATGGCTCGGTGCGCATCCATAACCACGCGTTGGTGGAGGAGAAGCGGTTCTGGGGGGCTGTGGAGGAGCCGGAGCGGATGGCGACGATCCAGAACGACGACCTGCGCCTGCTCAAGGGCTGCTCGTACGTGGTTCGCCAGCAGGGAGAAGGTTTCGTGGGCGAGGTGGAGCCCGGCTGTGGTTGCCTGGTGGAACGCAAGGGGAGCGTGGCCTACCTGGTGAGCAGCTTTGAGCTCGATCCCCGCGGGATGCGCACGATCGACCGCGGCCACGATCCGGAAACCCACCAGCAGCTGTGGGGATCAGTGGCTGGCCCCTTCGAGTTTCAGCGAACCCACGATTACAGCGCAGAGATTCCAGCCGATTGGTTCGCCGCCTGAGGCATGACCGTGGCGGGCGGCACAGCCCGCCCCACCAACTTCAAGACTTCTTCATGAAGAGAATGTCATGAACTCTTATTTTGTAAAGGAGTATGTGTGGATGCTTTTCATTCACCAAGATCGCGACGAGAGCCTCTAGCTTCTACCACCAGCACAACACTTTCGCATGCCTCTGCCCCTGCTCGAATACAGCCAGATCGCGCAAAATGCCCGCGTCAAAAGCTATTCCGTCGGCAGTGAGGAGGATCCCCGCCGCTCCCCCGAAGGCCTGCGCCGCAGCCCTCAGGACATGGACGCTTTGATCGAGCGCTCCTACCGCCAGATCTTCTTCCACGCCTTCAAAGTCGACCGCGACGCCGCCCTGGAATCGCAGTTTCGCAACGGCCAGATCACAACACGACTCTTCATTCGCGGTCTTCTGCTATCGCCGCGATTCCGTGAAGGCTTCTATCGCTGCAACAGCAATTACGCGATGGTGGATCAGATCGTCGGCCGCGTTCTCGGCCGCAAAGTGAATGGGGATGGGGAACGGCTCGCTCTCTCCATTCTGATTGCGCAGCGCGGGCTTGAAGGCTGTGTCGATGCCCTGCTTGAGTCGAATGAGTATCTCGATCGTTTCGGTGAGATGGACGTTCCCCAGCAATTGGGACGTGTGCTGCCTGGCAACCCCGGCGGTGAGCTGCCGTTCAACCAGCAAGCCCCCCGTTACACCGCTTACTGGAGGGACGCCCAGTCCAAACGAGCGCCTGCAGGGCCCTTCCGCGGCACCCGCTCCTGGGGCAGCACCCCCCACATGGTGATGGGCACCGACGTGATGGCTCCCGGCCCGGTTCCCGTTCAGGTGTCGCCCACCTGGAAGAACGGCCAACCACCACGCCTTGCGATGAATCTCTGGCTGCTGGCCGGAGGCCTCGGCGCTCTCGAACTGGTGAGGGTGCTGCTCACAACGGCTGGCGCCATGCTGAGCACCGGTTCTGGGGGCTGAGTCCCAAGCGTGAGCAAGGGCTTGGGCACCCATGGCCCAGGCCCATCGTTCATCTTCAGATGGCTTGCCCAGGCAGCCCGCTTCAGGCCGTCAGTTCATCCATGAAGGGTTGTTCCTCGTCCTCGGGAAACACATCGTCGGCTTCGCTGGGGCGTTCAGGGCGCTCCAAGGCTGCCGGCATGGAACGCGCCTTCGCCAGCGACGACTCCTGAGCATGGAGGCCGAACACCTTGGCCCCGCTCATGGCGCCAGCAGCCTCAGCAGCGGCCAGATTGTCCCTGTCGCCGGGCTCGGGCGGCGATGCTTCGAGCAACGACTCTTCCAACGGGCGCCCTTCGACCTGCGCGCGGCGCCTGGGCTGGGCATGCAGCACCTGCAAACGCGGCGGCGCGGCATTGGCTTCAGCAACTACCCCCTGTGTCCCCTCCAGCAGCGACTCCAGAGAGGAAAGCCGTTGGCCGGTGGCTTCCAGCACATCCACCAGAGCGGCGGCGCTGCCGGCTTGCACCGAAGCCTGCTCTTCCAGGCACCGCTTCTGCTCATCCCAGCGGCCCATGCGCTCTTCCAGCTCCAGCAGACGGAGGGTGAGCGTTTCGCAGATCACACTGAGCGACTGGAGCTGAAGGCTCATGCGATGGGACCAGGAATCCGCCGCAGGCAGGGACGTCATGGCTTCACACAACAGACCAAGGCATGGCCGGATGGTATCGGCGTTGGCTGATGGCGCCAGATCTCTGCTTTGTAACGATTCTGGAACCAGGCGCTGGAGGTTGTAGTCCCCCCATAGGATCCCGCTAATGCCAGACCCGTCCGCGAGTGCCGCGCCGTGTACGGCACCCTCCCGACAGGCCCTGTCTCCCCACCCCCGGCTCGCACGCCCATGACACTCGTCAACGCTGCCTATCTGGGCATTGACCGTTTTTCGACCTCGCAAAACAAGGAAAACTGGCTGAACGCCACCGAATCCGACAAGGCCACATTGATTCGGGCTGTTTACCAGCAGGTTCTCGGCTTCCAATACGTCCTCAAGAGCGATCGCCTTGAGGGTCCTGAATCCCTGTTCCGTCGCGGCTATCTGAGTGTGCGCGAGCTGGTTCGCCAGATCGCCAAGAGCAGCCTCTACCGCAAGCGCTTCTTCGAAAGCACCAACCCCTACCGGTTCATCGAACTCAACTTCAAGCATCTTCTCGGGCGCGCTCCCCAGAACAAGGCCGAAATGCTTGAGCACTTCACCATCCTGCAGGAGCAGGGCTTCGACGCCGAAATCGATTCCTACATCGACAGCGCCGAGTACCAGGAGCGTTTCGGAGAAGATCAGGTCCCTTACCTCCACGGCTGGAATTACTCCGCCGGGCAGCAGGGCCTTCAGTTCTCCTACCTCCTCCAGCTCACCCGCGGCGTGGCCGCTTCCGTGAAAGGTGATCTGGCCAAGAACCAATCCCGTCTCAACCCCTCCATTCACAAGGAAGCCCCCATTCCGGTGGTGAGCCCGAATGCCTGCGGTTCGGCTTTCCGCAAGGTGGAAGACGATGGCGTCACCCGCATGGGCGTGGGTGCTGGCCAGCAAGGCCGCACCTATCGCGTTGAGATCACTGGTTTCAACAACTACAAACTGCACAAGCGCAGCAACCGTGTGCGCTTCATTCCGTTCGACAAACTGCTGGAGTACCAGCAGCAGATTCACCGCCAGGGTGGCAAGGTTGCCAGCCTCACACCAGTGAACTGATCTTTCTCTCCATCCCCTCGCCATCCCAGCCATGAAGGTCTCCGCAGGCACCCGCGGCAGCAGCTTCAGCAGCAACCGCCAAGTCACCATCAGCGTCACCGGCATCGTCAACAACGACTATGTGCGCAGCTCTGATTGCGTCATGCAGGTTCCCTATACCCGCATGAACGACACGCTTCGGCTCGTGAACCGCCTTGGCGGCAAGGTCACCAACGTCTCCGTCAGCGGCGGCGATATCGCAGCGGATTGATTCCGGCGGGGACAACCCACGCCGCCTAGCGCCTGAAGCCTGGGGCCCTTCCTGGGCCTCTTCTCATCAAACCTCCTCCATGGGAGGTTTTTTTATGGCAGCAATGACCTGGATTTGAACGGACGGCGTGAACCCCGGAAGCCAGTCCAGGGTGAAGGAGAGTCTTCAGCCAGCCCGACGTGAGCCGGGGACTCGACCATGAAACACACCAGGCCTTCACCCGAACAGATCCTCCGCACGCTCCAGCCCGAAGGCTTCTGCGAAGCAGTGGAAGCTTCTGGCTGAGGCAGAGCTGGAGAAGGCAATGCGCAAAGACCTTGCCGAGAGCAACTTCTGAGCCCGGAACTCCGGCGCAGGGCCGTCGTGGTCCTGCAGGAGCGATACCGGGCATCTGAACGCTTCGTCTGTCGGGTGGCTGGCCAGCACAGCAGCACGCAGCGCCATGGCGGCAAGGCCATCGATCTGGAGGAGAGCAAGCTCCGGCGGCGGCCCCTAAGGATCGCGGCCGAACACATCCGCTGGGACAGCCGCATGGCCTATCGCCTTCTGCGTGAGGGCTGGATGGTGAATCACAAGTGAGTGCAACGGCTGTGGCGGGAGATAGGCCTGCAGCGCCCCACTCCTCGCAAGCAGAAGCGTGCACGACCCGCCGAAGGCTCCGTGCGGCCTCACTAGGGTGAGCATCCCCATCAGGTGTGGGCCATGGGCGTCCAGTTCGATGCCACCGCTGATGGAAGGCGGCTCAAGTTCCTGAACGTGATCGACGAGGACAGCCGCCTGTGCCAGGCGATCCGTCTGGGACGGCGTTGCAAGGCCAGAGATGTGGTGGCGGTGCTGGAGAAGCTGATCAGGCTCTACCCAGCTCCGGCCTTCATCCGCAGTGACAACGGGCCGGAGTTCATTGCTCATGCCCTCAGACGCTGGAGCGAGAGCAGCGGTACGGGAACGGCCTAGATCGAGCCAGGATCGCCTTGGCAGAACGGCTTGCCGAGTCGTTGAACGGACGGTTCCGCGATGCGTTCCTGAAGACGGAACTGTTCTCGACACCAACCAAGGCCCAGTTGCCATCAGACCAATGGCAGAGGGACCACAACACCCATGAGCTCCGCTTGACTTCGTCTACAGGCCGCACTCAGCGCTCCAGGGTCATGCGCCCCTGGGAGCAGCTCAACTGGGAGCTGCAGCATGGCCACAACCAACAACTCTCCTTCGGCCTGGACCGATCAAGGGGGTGACTTCAGGGGTGCGGTCGGGCAGCGCGGAGCTGGGCTGGCCAGTGTCAATCCGAACCGAGCTGAACTGGACGCACTTGACCAGCACGGAAACGGACTGGACGCGTTGATCCCCTCAACGTTGAACTTGCAGCGCTCGAGCAGGATTCCCACAACTCGTGGGCATCAAAGTGATCCCACACATGGGATTTTCACCAGGTTTCTGTTCGCTCAGATACATTCACTGGGGCCTGCCACCTCAGCCTGGGCATAGAAAGCCTGGCTTCACCACGCAAAAGCCTTGCCCCGCAATGGATATCAGCAGGCAATGACCATTTGTTAAGCATCGCTCACAAGATTAGGCGTTGGGCCAAAAATACGTAGGCCAAGTCGGGGGTCCGCTGGCACCGGTCAAACAACGGTGTTCAGCGCAAGACACACCTTTCTGGCTCGCGTGAACGCCTTTGGCGCTCTCGCTTTGCACACCCACCCTCCCGACCCCACCCGTCGAGAACAGGAGCTCATTTACATGTTCGACGCCTTCACCAAGGTCGTTGCTCAGGCTGATGCCCGCGGCGAATTCCTCAGCAGCGCCCAGATCGACGCCCTGGCGTCGGTTGTCGCTGACAGCAACAAGCGCATGGATGCTGTCAACCGCATCACCTCCAACGCCTCCAGCCTCGTCACCAACGCTGCTCGCGATCTCTTCGATCAACAGCCTGCTCTGATCGCCCCCGGTGGCAACGCCTACACCCATCGCCGCATGGCTGCCTGCCTGCGCGACATGGAGATCATCCTCCGCTACGTCACCTACGCCGTCTTCACCGGCGACGCTTCCGTCCTGGAAGATCGTTGCCTCAACGGCCTTCGCGAAACCTATCTCGCCCTCGGCGTCCCCGGCGCTTCGGTGGCTGAAGGAGTCCGCAAGATGAAGGACGCCGCCATCGCTCTCGTCAACGATCGCAACGGCATCACCCCCGGTGATTGCTCCGCTCTCGTTTCCGAAATCGGCACCTACTTCGATCGCGCCGCCTCTGCTGTCGGCTGATCGGCTGCACCTGGATCGGCTGGTCTCATCCCGCTGATCCAACCCTTTCTTCGGTTCCCACCTTCTTCTCCTTCACCCAATGTCGAAGACTCCCCTCACCGAGGCCGTTGCTGCCGCCGACTCCCAGGGTCGTTTCCTGAGCAACACCGAGCTCAACGCCGCCTTCGGTCGCTTCGAGCGCGCCAAGAACGCCCTCGAAGCTGCTCGCCAGCTCACCGCCAACGCTGACGCTCTCGTCAACGGCGCTGCTCAGGCCGTCTACAACAAGTACCCCTACACCACCCAGCAGCAGGGTTCCAACTTCGCCTCCACCCCCCGGGGCAAAGAGAAGTGTGCCCGTGACATCGGTTACTACCTCCGTCACATCACCTATTCCCTCGTTGCTGGTGGCACCGGCCCCCTCGATGAGTACCTCATCGCTGGTCTCGATGAAATCAACCGTGCCTTCGAGCTCTCCCCCTCCTGGTACGTTGAAGCCCTGAACTACATCAAGGCCAACCACGGCGTCTCCGGCGACCCCGGTGTCATCGCCAACAACTACATCGACTACGCCATCAACGCCCTCGTCTGATCCCTCGTGGATTCAACGATGCAACCGAGGATTCTCTCCTCGCTTGCCATCGGCGCAACGGAGGCCTCACGGCCTCCTTTTTTTTACCCTCTTCCAGCCCGGCACCCATGACACTCGTCAACGCCGCCTATCTCGGCATTGAGCGCTTCGCCAACGATCGCGGTAACGAAAATTGGAGCAACGGCTCCGATCAGGACAAAGGGAAACTGATCCGCGCCGTTTACCGGCAGGTTTTCGGTTACCAATACCTGATGGAGAGCGAGCGGCTTGAAGGGGCAGAGTCCCTCTTCAAGAACGGCTACCTCAGCATCCGCGAGTTGGTGCGGATGATGGCGAAAAGTGGCCTGTACAGGGCAAAGTTCTTCGAGAACTGCAACCCCTACCACTTCATTGAATTGAATCACAAGCATCTGCTCGGCCGCGCCCCTCACAGCAAGGCGGAGATGCTGCATCACTTCACGATCCTCCAGGAGCACGGCTACGACGCCGAAATCGACTCCTACATCGACAGCGATGAGTATCAGGCGCGGTTCGGGGAAGAAACCGTTCCCTACCTGCATGGCTGGGATTACTCCGTAGGCCATGCCGGTCGTCAGTTCTCGTGGCTGATGCAGCTCACCCGCGGAGCGGCTGCTTCGGTGAAGGGTGACACTGCCGGCACCAACTTCCGTCTCGGCAAGGCCCTCCACCAGGACCGTGCACTGCCCGTGGTGAGCCCGAACGCCGCCGGTGCAGGCTTCCAGCCCACCAAGGTCGCCAACGAGTCGATCACCAAGATGGCCAAGGGGATCGGCCAGCAGGCGAAGATGTATCGGGTGGAAGTCACCGGGTTCAACAACTACCGGCTGCACAAGCGCAGCAACACGGTGCGCTTTGTTCCCTTCAACAAAATGCTGGAGTACCAGCAGATGATTCACCGTCAAGGTGGCCGCGTGGCCAGCGTCACACCGGTGAACTGACTCAACGTCCCCAGAATCCATGGGCATCAGGCCCGGCGGTGACCCCGCCGGGCTTTTTTTTTGGCCGTGCAGCGCCACCACCGTCCCTGCCGTGCACCTGGCTGTCAAGAGAGAAGCGGCAGGAGCACGGGGCTGTCGCCAGAAACAGCACGCACCAGCCAAGGCTGGCGGGTCAGCCTGTCGGCCAGAGCAGGGCGATTGGAGCGGCGCGCCTCAGCCGAGCAGCCGCCGACCTGATCGTGGGCCGCAGGGCACCAATCCAGTGACATCGGGTCAGTGAGGTTTGACCAGTGGCGTTGGGCGGCCAGGCAGCTCACTCAGAGACGGAGCGTCTTCACCAGCGGCGGAGCGCTTTGACCCACTGAGCAGCGATTCGTCCGGCAGCGGGGCGACATGGCCAGCCGTCTATGGATCTGGGTGCTGGCGTGGTGACCGCGCCGCCCGGGCACCAGCGGACATCGACGCGGACCTTGCCGGAGCGGGGCAACCGCCCTGTGGAGGCAAGACACACAGGCTTGACCACTCAAGGCCTTGGGGCCGACTTCAAGAGAAGGCCGGCCGACCAGGAGCAATGGCTGACCGCTGCGGGGACCGGCCACTGGCGGACCCGGGCCAGCGAGGCGGAATCCGGAACGATGCCTGCAGCCTCAGGGCTTGCCAACGGGGAGGGGCGTCGCCATCGTTGTAGCGTGGAGGCACAGACAAGGGGGTCTGACCCCAGTGCGCAAGGGGCTAGGTGACCCTTTGTGAACTTCCCACGGAACGGGTGCGTTCGTCCGCAGAATAGCGCAGTCGATCGGAAGAATCCGATCGCTGTCAACCCCATCCCGACCCCGATCGTCGAGAACAGGAGCTCATTTACATGTTCGACGCCTTCACCAAGGTCGTTGCTCAGGCTGATGCCCGCGGCGAATTCCTCAGCAGCGCCCAGATCGACGCCCTGGCGTCGGTTGTCGCTGACAGCAACAAGCGCATGGATGCTGTCAACCGCATCACCTCCAACGCCTCCAGCCTCGTCACCAACGCTGCTCGCGATCTCTTCGATCAACAGCCTGCTCTGATCGCCCCCGGTGGCAACGCCTACACCCATCGCCGCATGGCTGCCTGCCTGCGCGACATGGAGATCATCCTCCGCTACGTCACCTACGCCGTCTTCACCGGCGACGCTTCCGTCCTGGAAGATCGTTGCCTCAACGGCCTTCGCGAAACCTATCTCGCCCTCGGCGTCCCCGGCGCTTCGGTGGCTGAAGGAGTCCGCAAGATGAAGGACGCCGCCATCGCTCTCGTCAACGATCGCAACGGCATCACCCCCGGTGATTGCTCCGCTCTCGTTTCCGAAATCGGCACCTACTTCGATCGCGCCGCCTCTGCTGTCGGCTGATCGGCTGCACCTGGATCGGCTGGTCTCATCCCGCTGATCCAACCCTTTCTTCGGTTCCCACCTTCTTCTCCTTCACCCAATGTCGAAGACTCCCCTCACCGAGGCCGTTGCTGCCGCCGACTCCCAGGGTCGTTTCCTGAGCAACACCGAGCTCAACGCCGCCTTCGGTCGCTTCGAGCGCGCCAAGAACGCCCTCGAAGCTGCTCGCCAGCTCACCGCCAACGCTGACGCTCTCGTCAACGGCGCTGCTCAGGCCGTCTACAACAAGTACCCCTACACCACCCAGCAGCAGGGTTCCAACTTCGCCTCCACCCCCCGGGGCAAAGAGAAGTGTGCCCGTGACATCGGTTACTACCTCCGTCACATCACCTATTCCCTCGTTGCTGGTGGCACCGGCCCCCTCGATGAGTACCTCATCGCTGGTCTCGATGAAATCAACCGTGCCTTCGAGCTCTCCCCCTCCTGGTACGTTGAAGCCCTGAACTACATCAAGGCCAACCACGGCGTCTCCGGCGACCCCGGTGTCATCGCCAACAACTACATCGACTACGCCATCAACGCCCTCGTCTGATCCCTCGCGGATTCAACGATGCAACCGAGGATTCTCTCCTCGCTTGCCATCGGCGCAACGGAGGCCTCACGGCCTCCTTTTTCATGCGCCTGCCTGAATCTGCCTGGCTGATGCTGGCAGGCTCAGGCAGGGCCACCGGACACCGGTCCGGTTGTTCTTCCGGCAAAGGCAGGCCACCCGCCTGCCTTTGCGAACCCGACACACAGCGGCCATGGATGTCGCCGGATCCACCATCGACACACCCCTCTCAGACCCTGCCGCCACGGGCGGTGGCGCACCGATTTCGGAAGCGGAGGCCCTGCGGCGGCTCCGCCAGAGCGAAGACCAGTCGTTGCAGTATTACGCCGCCTGGTGGCTGGGTCGCATGCGCAGCCGCCACCCCGACGCCGTGCCCCTGTTGTGCGTGGCCCTGAGGCAGCGCCAGCCCCGCCAGCTGGACGCCGGGGTGGAGCACAATGCCGTCGCCCGCAACGCCGCCCGCGCCCTGGGCAAGCTCGGCTCTGCCGACGCCGTCGCCGACCTGATCGAAGCGCTCGACGATGAGGACGACGGGCTGCGCGAAGCCGCGGCCCGGGCCCTCGGTGAGCTGGGAGCCACCGCCGCGGTGGAGACTCTCTGCCGACGGCTCGCCAGCGGTCCCGCCGTGGCCGGGGCCGTGCAGCCGGCCAGCAGTCGGCTGCAGGAACCCTGCGAAGCGCTGCTGGAAGCCCTTGGGTCGCTTGGGCAGGCCACGCCCACCGTGCTGGCTGTGATCGAGCCCTTCGTGGCGCATGAGCGGCCGTTGATCCGCAGCGCCGCCTGCCGCGCTCTGCTGCAGCTCACGGGCGACCATCGCTGGGGCGAGCAGCTGGTGGAACTGCTTGATCATCCCCAGCTGCAGGTGCGGCGCGCCGCCTTGATGGATCTTGGAGCTGCCGGCTGGCGGCCTGCGCTGGAGCCGATTCGCCGCACCCTGGCCGAAAACAGCCTCAAGCTGATCGCTTTGCGCGGGCTGGCGGAAAACCTGCAGCCGCCCGCCGTGTCCGATCCCGCCACCACCGCTGTGCTGGCAGTGATGGACGACCTGCTCTGACCATGTCATCTGCTGATCCGAGCGTTCTGATTCGCAACCTCAAGGAGGCCGACAGCCCCGTCGGGCTGCTGCAGGCCACCCGCGCCCTGGCGACGGCCTGCCATCCAGAGGCTGCTGTCCATCTGGTGGAGGTGCTGGGCTTCAACAATCCCGGGGCAGCGGTGGCGGCGGTGGAGGGATTGGTCGCCCTCGGCACCGCTGCCGTGGAGCCCCTGCTGACCAACATCGACGGCTACAACTACGGCGCCAGGGCCTGGGCCGTGCGCGCCCTCTCCGGCATCGGTGATCCCCGCGGCCTGGCGGTGCTGGAGGAGGCCCTTGCCGAAGACATCGGGCCGAGCGTGCGGCGTGCGGCGGCCCGCGGGCTCGGCCAGCTGCGGTTGGAGAGCCTGCCTCAGGAGGAGCGCAGCGCCATCTGGCAGCGCTGTCTCACGGGGCTGCTGGCTGGAGCGGCCGATCCGGAATGGGTGGTGCGCTATGCCGTCGTGGTGAGCCTGGAGCAACTGCTGCCCCATCCTCTTGCGGCTGAACAGCACGTGCGCGGGCTGGCGCAGCTGGAGGGACTGGCCGCGCCGGCTTCGGAAGACACCTTGGTGGTGCGTCTGCGCGCCAGGCTGGCGCTCGACAATCTGTCTGGCTGATGGCGATGGCTCCGACCCGTGTCCTGTTTGTCTGCCTCGGCAACATCTGCCGCTCCCCGGCGGCGGAAGGGGTGTTCCTCAGCCAACTGGAGCAGGCCGGGCTCTCGCACGCCTTTGCTGTGGATTCCGCCGGCACGGGCGGTTGGCATGTGGGCCATCCCGCCGATGCGCGCATGCGCGCCGCTGCCGAGCGGCGCGGCATCCTGCTCACCAGCCGGGCCCGCCAGCTCGAGCGGAGCGATCTCGACCGCTTCGACCACATCCTCACGATGGATGAGGACAACCTGGCCGCCGTGCGTGCCCTGGCCGGCGACGGGAACCACAGAGCCACGGTCACCCCACTCACCACCTACTGCCGCCGCCACAGCGCCAGCCACGTGCCCGATCCCTATTACGGCGGCAGTCAGGGATTCGAGCAGGTGCTCGACCTTCTGGATGACGCCTGCGCCGGACTGTTGGCACACCTCGAAGCCAGTGGCGGCGAGGGTGGCTCTGCCAGTGGAGGCGCCGCCGGCGGTGGACACGACCCTGGCGGTGGAGCTGGAAACGGAGCCGGCGCGGCTTAGGCCGGATCCGGCCAGGCCTCTTCCGGCACCCGCTCGCGAAACAGTTCGGTGAGCCGTTCGATCACCGCTTCGATCGCCATACCATCGGTGATCACCTCCACCGCATCCTCGGCCTGGAGCAGGGGCGCAACAGCCCGGGTCGAATCGAGCCGATCGCGTTCGGCGATCTGCGCCACCAGCTCCGCGCCTGCTGGTACAGCGAAGCCCCGCTCCGCCAGATCGAGCGCCCGGCGACGCGCCCGCTCCGCCACGGTGGCCGTGAGGAACACCTTCAGCTCGGCGTCCGGGAATACAGCTGTGCCGATGTCGCGGCCTTCGGCCACCAGGCCGCCGCGCTCCCCCATGCCCTGCTGCTGACGAGTGAGCGCCTCACGCACACAGGCATGGGCCGCCACCACGGACACCTGAGCGGTGACGTCCGGACTGCGGATCGCCGTGGTGATATCGGTGCCGTTGATGGTGACGCACGGTTCGCCGCCGGGGCCGTTGTCGAGGCGAAGCTCCAGGGCCTCGAGCAGGGGAGCCACAGCCGCGGCATCGGCAGGATCGGCCCCCTGGCGCTGCACCCACCAGGTGACGGCGCGGTACATGGCGCCGGTGTCGAGATAGATCAGCCCCAGCCGCCGGGCGAAGGCGCGGGTCACTGTGCTCTTGCCGGCGCCAGCGGGGCCGTCGATGGCGACGATCGGGAGACGGGTCATCAGAACGGTGTGATCGATCAGGCGGCTGGGCCCGCAACGGACGGCCACGGCGAGCAGAGCCATGGCGCGGAGCTGGGTCACCGGCGCCAGGGTCTGGGGGACCACCAGCTCGGCGTACTCCACCGCAAGGGCGGCAGCCTCGAGACCTTGGCACACCGCCTGCTGCACCACGGCGGCGCTGCGTTCGCCTGCGGCCACCAGGGCCCGGCCGGCTTCCAGCGCCCGGGGCAGGGCTGCAGCCTGCAGGCGTTGGGAAGAGGTGAGATAACGGTTGCGGGAGCTGCCGGCCACGCCATCGGCTTCACGCCAGGTGGGACAGCCGCGGATCTGCAGCGGCAGCCCGAGATCGGCCACCACCCGACGCAGCACCACCAGCTGTTGCCAGTCTTTTTCGCCGAGCCAGAGCTGCTCAGGGCGGATGAGACCCAGCAAACGGCAGACCACCGTGGCCACCCCTTCGAAGTGGCCCGGGCGGTGCCGGGCGCAGAGGCCGGCAAGCAAGGCCGGCGGCGGGCACACGCGGGTGAGGCCTGCGTCACCACCGGGGAAGAGCTCTTCGGCCGTGGGCACGAACAACGCCATTGCTCCGGCCGCCTCAGCCAGAGCACGATCGGCCTCCAATGTGCGGGGGTACGACTGGAAGTCCTCGCCCGGGCCGAACTGGAGCGGGTTGACGAACAGGCTCACCAGCACGCGTGGCTGGTGGCGGCGGCCATCCGGCGCGGGCACCGGCCGGCCGGCCCGCTCGATCAGGCTGAGATGGCCGGGGTGAAGCGCCCCCATGGTGGGCACGAAGTGGAGGGGCACGTTCCGGGTGGAGGGGGTGCCGCACCAATGCTGCAGGTCCCGGCGAGTTCTCAGCAGGCGCACCGGCTCCACAAGCGAAAGGCCCCAACCGAGGGATTCTCGGATGGGGCCTGTGCACCCCTCAGAAGGGGTGTTGAAGAGGAAGACCTACCGCAGGACTTCCAGGCGGACCGGGGCGAGGCCGCTGGCCACGAGGCCCAGGTGCTGGGCGGCTCCATGGGCGAGGTCAATGACGCGGCCGCCGGTGAAGGGGCCTCGGTCATTGATGCGCACCACGGCCGTGCGGCCGTTGTTGAGGTTGGTGACCCGCACCTTGGTGCCGAAGGGGAGGGTGCGGTGGGCGGCCGTCATGGTGCCGGGGCGGAACACCTCGCCGTTGGCGGTGCGATTGCCGAAGAAGCCGGGGCCGTACCAGCTGGCTTTGCCGCTGCTCACGTTGACGACGCGCGGGGCGCGGGGAGCTGGGGCGACAGGGGCGGGAACAACCGGGCGCACTTCGGGTTCGGGAGCGACTTCGCTCTGCACTTCCCGGATGGCCACGTCAGTGCTGGTTTCGAGCTGGACCGTGGGCTGGCTCACCTGGGCCGAAGCCAGCAGGGGGGACTTGTGGGAAAGGGTCGAATCAGCCAGAGCCGGTACGGCGAGGCTGCTGCCGGAGAGCAGAAAGGCGATGGCGCCAAGGGAAAAGGAAGGTTGCATAACGCTCGGAACGCCCCTGGGTGAAAGAAATCGCCAATGAGAATTGGGAAATTTCTTTGGCTCTCCGCGCCAGGTAACGACCTGGAGCATCGAGCAGACGAAGGGAATTCCTGGGCAGAAGTAACGGCCCGGCAAAGTTAGGCTGTCTTTTCAGTGCAGTTCGGCCAGGAATACGCCGAAGAAAATGATCAGGAACAATCATCAAAGCCGACATCCCTGTCACTGTCTGCACTTCCTGACCACCACCGCCCAGGCAATGATCAGCGAACCCGATCACCCCGATCAGCGCCACTGATGGTTTCCTGTGCCAATCGACCCAGCGTCTACCGGAAATGGCGCCCGCCGGTCGCGAGCGGCACTGCATTCAGCGCAATCTGTCCCGCTGCATCGGAGGATCGGAGCGGAGATCGCCCGCCCTGAAGGACCTGAGCCATGGACTACCGCAGTGCAGGGGTGGATGTGGTCGCCGGTCGCGCCTTCGTTGAGCGCATCCGCAGCAGCGTGGATTCGACCCGCCGGCCTGAGGTGGTGGGGAACCTCGGCGGCTTTGGAGGGCTGTGCCGGCTGCCGGCCGGGCTGAAGAAGCCGCTTCTCGTCTCCGGCACCGATGGCGTGGGCACCAAGCTGGAACTGGCGCAGGCCCATGGCCGTCACCACGACGTGGGCATCGACCTGGTGGCCATGTGCGTGAACGACGTGGTCACCAGCGGCGCCGAGCCACTGTTCTTTCTCGACTACATCGCCACCGGCAAGCTGAGTCCTGAGGCCATGGCGGCCGTGGTGGAAGGCATCGCCGACGGTTGCCGTCAGAGCGGCTGTGCCCTGCTGGGTGGGGAAACCGCCGAGATGCCCGGCTTCTACCCCAGCGGTCGCTACGACCTGGCGGGGTTCTGCGTGGCGGTCGTGGAAGAGGACGCACTCATCGATGGGCGGCAGGTCAGCGCCGGTGATCGCCTCATCGCCCTGGGCAGCAGTGGCGTCCACAGCAACGGTTTCAGCCTGGTGCGACGGGTATTGGAGGCGGCAGGGGCCAGCAGTGAAACGCGGCTGCCCGGCAGCGGCGCGTCGGTGATCGAGGCCCTGCTGACGCCCACCCAGCTGTATCCCGCCGCAGTGAAGGCCCTGCTGACTGCTGGGGTACCGCTCCGGGCAATGGCCCACATCACCGGCGGCGGACTGCCGGAAAACCTGCCACGCGCCCTGCCGGCACACCTGCACGCAGTGATCGATCCCGCCAGCTGGGAGCGGCCTGCGCTGTTCTGCTGGCTGCAGGAACAGGGCAGCATCCCGGAAGAAGACCTCTGGAACACCTTCAACCTGGGGGTGGGATTCGTGCTGGTGGTACCGCCAGCGGCCCTGCCTGATGCGCTTGCCGTGTGCGCCGCCATCGGCCAGGCGGCCTGGCCATTGGGAGTAGTGGCAGAGGGCTCTGCAAGCAACCGTCCACTTGGGGGGTTGCCGTACTGACACCGCCTGCCAGAAATGACAAATTGGATTCGGCTTATCCGCGATCGGTCGTCGAGCAGGTGACACGATTCGCTTCACATGCTCCCCAGGCCTTCTGGAGCCAGCAGGAGCCACGTCTTCGTCGATAACTCCCTTTGTCCATGATTCCCAACCCCGGTCGCATCACCCGTCGCCGCAGCTCCGCTCCTCCTCTGGCTCCCGTGCCGCCTCGTCGCCACGGCGAAAGCTTCTCCCGACCCCCGATCCGCCCCACCTTTCTCACCCTGAGGGACTACGGCAAGGTGTATGTGGCGGATCTGCCGCGCCTCTCGGATGGCCAGCTGGGCCACGTGCTCAAGGAAGCCCGCGACATCCTCGAGAGTCTCAACAACCGCCTCAAGGAACTTGAACTGCAGGCCTCGCTCAGCCCGCTGGAGCAGGAAACCGTGATCCGGGCCGGCACCAAACGGGATGTGACCGAGCGCTTCATTCAGGCCCTTACCGAAGAGCTCGAACAGCGCCGCAACAACCCCGCCCTGCGCGCCGCCGTGGGCGAATCCCTGGCCCGTACCTTCCTGGAGATGGCTCGCCATCGGCTGCCAGGTTCAACCTTCGATTCCCTCCTGCAGGAGGCGATGGCCGCCTGCGGCGGCGACGACGGCTCCGCTCTGGCTGAAGCGGACGACATCGCCGACGAGGACGAATCGGAGGAACGCTCCGCCCCGGTGCTGGTGCGCGTCACCCGGCCTGCCGCCATGCCGGTGGTGCTCACACCCGATGCCTCCCCGGCGTAAGCCCCCAGGGCGCCTGTTCATCCATCGCCCGCCGTTCTGGAGCGCTTGGGTTCAGGCGCTCTGAAAGGGATTGGCCGGCATGCGCACCGGCAGGGCCAGTGCCAGCCCATCAAGCTCGTGGCGTTCAGCAGCGCTGAGCTGCCAGACCAGCGCTGACGCTGCTCCATCCACCTGTGCCGGCGTGCGCAGGCCGGGGATCGGCATGGCTCCGTGGGCGCGGCACCAGTTCAGCGCCACTTCCGCCACCTGGGCCCCACGGGCATGGGCCACCGCCCGCATCGCCTCGAGCAACGGGGTGATCCGTGGCCATAAGCGGCGGTACAACACACCCCTCGGGCCTACCGGCCAGCTCTCGCCAGCCCGGTGGCGATCGCTGAGCAGCCCCAGGGCGAGCGGGCTGTAGGCGATCAGCTCGACGCCGAGCTCGCGGCAACAGTCCGCCACGCCCCCCGGCGCCAGGGCCTCAGGTGCCAGCAGCGAGATCTGCACCTGCAGGCTCGCCAGCCGCACCCCCCGCTCGGCCAGGTGCCGGTGCACGCGGCGCAGGCGCTGCGGGCCCATGTTCGACACCCCCAGGCTGGTGGCAGCGCCGGCCAACACCCGATCCGCCAGTCCGTCGAGCAGGGGCCCCTCCTGCCAGGGCGCGTAGCGGGCGGTGCTCCAGTGCAGTTGCACCCGGTCGAGCTTGCCTCGCAGGCGCTCGCTTGATGCATCGAAGGCACGCCCGAAACCGCCGCGGCCCAGCCGCCAGGGGAAGGGGGCCAGTTTGGTGGCCAGGCACAACGCCTGCCGCTCGCCGGGTGGCAGGGCCGCAGCGAAGCGGCCGAGCAGGGTTTCGCTGCGGCCCGTGAACCGGCCGGTGCCGTAGGAGTCGGCGGTGTCGAAGAACCGGAAGCCCTGGGCCACCGCCCGCTGAAACGTGGCCTCCAGCTCGGCGTCGTGCCGCTCGGGCTGGTAGCCCCACAGAAACTGGTTGCCCCAGGCCCAGGTGCCCACGCCGATGGCTGGGACCGCCGCTGCCGGTGCAGCAGGCTCGAGGGAGGAACTCCGCTCCTGCATGGCTCCACGTTCTCCACGGCCTGGTGGCCATGATCGTGGTTCGTTGCTGTAGTGCGTCATGCAGCCAGGCGGCCGGTTGCCCGAGCCCAGCCCCGAGCCTCCCGTGGCCGTGGCTGATTCCACCCCTGCCGAACCGGTGCTGTGCCAGCACTGCGGGCGCACCGCCAGCAACGGGATCGCCTGCCAGGGGTCCTGCGTGGCCGATTCCGGCTACTGATCCACGCGTTGGCCGGCGCTTCTGCTCCGGCCGCTCCCCCGGATCAGCACAGACAATGGGGATAATCCCGCCCCTGAGCCGTGCAAACTTCTTTGAACGTGGCGGGCCGATGGGCGGCCCGTCTCTCCTTGGCGTTACTCGCCGCCGCCCCGCTGGGCGGTTCCTTCCCTTCGGTCGTCCGAGCCGCTGAGCCGGGCGACGATTTCGGCCGGCTGCGCAAAGCACCCGATACCTGCCGCGCCAACCTGGCGGAGGCGCCGGCAGTGGCCTGCACGTCGATCCAGCTGGAACAACGCGCCCGTGGGTCGCTCAGCATCCGCTTCTTCCTGCCGGAAGCGGAGGCAGTGAGCCACCAGCTCACGTTTGCGGGGGTGTTGACGCCGGGCAGCCAGCCGCTGCAATGCCGTCAGGGCCGTTGCCGCCTGCAGGGGCCGATCGAAACGGAGATCGGCAGCATCAGCGAAAGCGGCTTCGACGGCCGTGGGCTGGCGACCAGCTTGCCGAAGGCCTGGCCGGTGCGGGGCCGCTGCAAGGTCGAGCAACTGCAACTGAGCTGCGAAGGCACATCCTTCAGCGGAGAGCGCTGGCAAGCGCAGGCCAGCTTCTGACGACGCTGCTACCGCGCCAGTGACCTGCACTCTGCCGAAGCCCCGGGCCCCCACGCCTCATGGCGGGGCGAGGAGCTAACGGTTGACTGAATTAAAGAGGCGGCACCCAGATTCGAACTGGGGGTAAAGGATTTGCAATCCTCTGCCTTACCACTTGGCCATGCCGCCGCATGGGGGAGCAAACTCCCTGGACCGGATCGTATCAGCCACGGCATGCCCTCCCGTCTGCTGGTCCTGAGCAACGGGCATGGGGAGGATCTGATCGCGCTCAAGGTGATCGAGGCCCTGCAGCAGCGGCAGCCGGGCCTGGACGTGTGCGTTCTGCCCCTGGTGGGAGAAGGGCAGTGCTTTGCCGCGGCCGAAGCCGCCGGCGCCCTGCAGCGCATCGGCCCCCGCCAACGGCTGCCCAGCGGCGGCTTCAGCAACCAGAGTCTGTCGGGGCTGGTTCAGGACCTCGTCGCCGGCCTGCCCCAGCTCAGCTGGGGCCACCTGCAGACGGTGCGCCGCTGGGGGCGCACCCACCAGCCCCTGCTCGCTGTGGGAGACCTGCTCCCCCTGGCCCTGGCCTGGAGCAGCGGGGCACCGTTCGCCTTCATCGGCACCCCCAAGAGCGACTACACCTGGCGCAGCGGCCCGGGCCACAACGGCCTGGCCGATGGCTATCACCGCTGCAAAGGCAGCGAGTGGGATCCCTGGGAGTGGGCGCTGATGGGCTCGCGGCGCTGCCGGCTGGTGGCGGTCCGCGATGGGCTCACCGCCCGGGGGCTGCGCCGCCATGGGGTGCCGGCCCTGGCTCCGGGCAACCCGATGATGGATGGGCTGGCACCCACGGCCCTGCCGGCGGCTCTGGCCTCCAGCCGGCGGCTGGTGCTGCTGTGCGGCAGTCGTCTGCCGGAAGCGATCCGCAACTTCGAGCGGCTTCTTTCTGCCCTTCAGGGGCTGGCTGCAGAGCACGACACGCTGGTGTTCTGCCCGATCGGTGCCACCCCGGCGCCGGAGCAGCTCGGGCCAGCGCTGCGGGCGCATGGCTTCCAGCCTGTAGCCGTGCCCGGCGGCAGCGGCGCCGATCAGGCCTGGCGGCGGGGCGCGATGGTGCTGTTGCTGGGCCGGGGTTGCTTTCCGCGCTGGGCGGGGTGGGGAGAGCTGGGCCTGGCCACGGCGGGCACGGCCACCGAACAACTCGTGGGGCTCGGCCTGCCAGCCCTGTCTTTGCCGGGTCCTGGCCCGCAGTTCAAGCGGGCCTTCGCGCGCCGGCAGAGCCGGCTGCTGGGGGGAGCGGTGCAGGTGTGCGCCAGCCCTGGCGCATTGACCCGTCGCCTGAGGGAGCTGCTGCAGGATCCAGTCGGCATCCGCCGGCTGGGCCAGATCGGCCGGCGCCGCATGGGCAGCGCCGGCGGCAGCGAGCGACTGGCGGCCCTGCTCGAACGCCAGCTGCTGGCAGGGGGCCGGGGCTGAGGCGAGGATGGGGTCAACTCCCTACGCACCCCCCTGATGCCAGTTCCGCCCAATCGGGCCTATGCGGTGGCCACCGGCAACCTGGCCACCCTGCTGGGCATCAGCATCTCCTCCGCCCGGCGGCGGGTGGATCTGCAGGCGGCACGGGAGGAGGTGCGTGATGCCGCCGGCAGAGTGGTGATCGCCGAGCGGCTGATCGAGGCGGCGCGCGCCGATGCCCTCAGCCAGGGCCGGCTGCTGGATGAGCTGCTGGTGGCCAAGCCTTCGGAATCTAATTTCCTCGACGAGGACTGAACGTCACCGGCGCTGGGCGGATAGGGCTTCAGCGACCTTGGTCGTGGGGCGCCTCAACGGCTTTGTGCGGGCAGCCCTTCATCGGCCCTGGGCGTGCGAACCCTCAGCGACCCTGGGCCGAATGCTCGAACACGGAGCCGAAGCGGCTGCGGTCGAGGTCGGCGAACACCGGGATGCAGGCAAAGCAACGCTGCGCCAGCTCGAGGCGCTCTTCGCGTTCCAGGATCGCGCTCAGGCGGCGGTAGGCGGGCAGCAGGTAGCGGGCATCGTTGGCCGCATAGGCCAGCTGGGCCTCATCGAGCTCCTCCACCCGTCCCCAGTCGCTGCTCTGGGCCTGCTTGTCGAGCTCCACACCCACGAGCTCCTGCACCACCTCCTTGAGGCCATGGCGGGAGCTGTAGGTGCGGGCCAGGCGGCTGGCCACCTTGGTGCAGAACAGCGGCGCCACAGCGATGCCGAGCCCTTCCCCCAGGGCCGCCACATCGAAGCGGGCGAAATGGAACACCTTCTCGATCGTGGGGCTTTCCATCAGCTGCTGCAGACGCGGCGCCGCCTTCTGGCCGCGGGCGATGCGGATGCAGCAGACGTTGTCCTCGTCGTCGGCGATCTGTACCAGACAGAGGCGGTCACGACCGTGCACCAGCCCCATGGCTTCGGTATCCACCGCCAGGGCGAGCGCAGCGGCATACAGCCCCAGCCATTCCTCGTCGAGGTCGCCATCGAAGACGGCGAAGCGGGCGGGTGCGGAGGCGGAGGAACCCATCGAAGGCGAAGCGACGGTCGTCATCGTCGCCCGCCGGGGGACTGGGAGAGAATGGCCGCCACACACGGCCCGCTCCCCATGCCCCCTGCCCTGGGCTCCACCCTGCTGCTCACCGTTCTGCTGGCGATCGGGCTGGTGTTCTTCCTGCGGGCCGCCAGCAAGGACCGCACCACGGTGGTGGAGGTGCACTCGCCCCGCCCGCCGGTGGAGGTGCTGGAGGGCCTGAGCCAATGGTTGCTGCAGCGCGGCTGGCGCACCGACAGCGGCGATGCCGAGCGGCGGGTGCTTCGCTTCCAGGGCACCGTGGCCGCCAGCACCAATCTGGCGCTGCTGCTGTCCCTGCTGGCGGCGGTGGGGGGGGCCTGCCTCGGCCTGGTGCTGCGTCAGCTGTTGCCGGTGCTGGGCGGCTGGCCGCTGCTGCTGGTGGCGGCAGGCCCACTGGCGGGGGTGGTCTACCGGCGGCGGGCCAACCGGCAGGAGCAGGTCGAGTTGCGTCTGATCAGCGGCGATGAGGCCTCCGGCAGCAGCCTGCAGCTGCGGGCCCACCGCGATGAACTGATCGCCCTGGAACTGGAGATGGGCCCCCGCCTGCAGCTGGCCAGCGACGGTGCCCTGCTCAGCTCCCCGATCTGATCCCCATGCACTGCCTCGCCCCGACGCGCTGGCCCGGATCGCTGCTGCCCCGGTTCGGCCTGCTGGCGCTGGTGATCACCACCACGCTGCCGGTGCCGGCGGCCCTGGCCGGCCCTGATCCTCTCACCGGTCCCCGCACCCGGCTCAGCAAAGACTGGGTGGGCACCCGCACGCTCCCCCCCGGCACGCCGGTCCTGGTGCTGGCGGGCCACGCCGACTCCCAGGGCATCGCCGGCGCCGGCACACCGGGTGAGGCCGTGGCCCTGTTCGGGGCGGCCCCGATGCAGGCGGAGATCCGCGACGAGCTCTTCTGGAACCTGGCGGTGGCCCAGGAGGTGGCACGGCTCGGCCAGCAGCGTGGTCTGGCGATCGGCTTCTACGACCCCCCGCTCCGCACGATCGTCAACGGCGACGATCCCCGCACCAACTGGAGTGTGGGCCGCGAGCACGTGCGCCGCGGCGGCTATGCGGTCGAGATCCACTTCGATGCCTACGGCCCCGATGGATTCGGCTCCGGCCTGATCCCCCCGTTGCAGCAGCCGCTCAGCCGCCTCGACGAAGCACTGGCCGGTGCCTTCGGCGGGTTTCCGGCCCGCTTCCGCCAGGGGCTGGGGGCGCCCCGGCGCGGCATCGCCATCCTTGAGATCGGCAAGCTGGAAGGGCCCCTGGAAGCCGCGCTGCGCGACCCCTACCGGCGCCAGGCCACTCTGGAGGCCATCGCCGCCCGGGTGGTGCAGGCCATCGAGACGGGTCTCACGCCCAGTCCTGGCGGGCCCGGGACGGCTCCGCTCAGTCCACGGCCTGTCGGGGTCGGCAGCGTTCCTCCAGCGATGGATCGCTGAGCCACTCCTGCGGGCGGGTGAACAGCTCGGTGAGCAGCGCTTCGCGGCTGCCGGGCTCCGGCACATACCCGTATTCCCAGCGCACCAGCGGCGGCAGCGACATCAGGATCGACTCGGTGCGGCCGTTGGTTTGCAGGCCGAAGATCGTGCCGCGGTCGAACACCAGGTTGAACTCCACGTAGCGCCCGCGCCGGTAGAGCTGGAACTGCCGCTCTCGCTCGCCGTAGGGAAGGCCATTGCGCTTCTCCACGATCGGGATGAAGCTGGGCAGGAAGGCATTGCCGCAGGCTCCGGCCAGGCGGAACAGCTGCTCCCAGCCGTGGCTGCAGGGCCCCAGGGCCTTGCTGACGGCAGCGGCAGGGCCGGCTGGATCCTGCCCCTTGTAGAGGATGCCGCCCGGATCCTGGTAGTCGTAGAAGATGCCGCCGATGCCGCGGGTCTCGCCTCGGTGCTTCAGGTGGAAGTATTCGTCGCACCACGGTTTGAAAACCGTGTAATAGGCCGGGTCGACGCTGTCGCAGGCAGCCTTGAGCGTGCCGTGGAAATGGCGCGCGTCCTCCAGGAACGGGTAGTAGGGGGTGAGGTCGGCGCCGCCGCCGAACCACCACACAGGGCCGGCCTCGAAATAGCGGTAGTTGAGGTGGACGGTGGGAACGTAGGGGTTGCGGGGGTGGAGCACCATTGAGGTGCCGGTGGCGAACCAGTGCTGCCCCTTGGCCTCGGGGCGCTGGTTGAGGATTGACGGGGGAAGGTTGTCACCCTCCACCTCGGAGAAGTTCACACCGCCCTGCTCGAACACACGGCCCTCGCGCATCACCCGCGAGCGACCGCCCCCGCCTTCGGGGCGCTCCCAGCTTTCCTCCTTGAAAGTTCCCTCGCCGTCCAGGGCTTGCAGTCCCGCGCAGATGCTGTCCTGCAGGCCCATCAGCAACTGTCTGGCGCGCTGGCGTGAATCCGCGGGGGGTGGCGTCGCCGTGCCCTCTGGCCCGGGGGCCGTCGCTGTGCCCGCGGGGCCGGGGGACTGGGTTCCCACCGGCTCCGGCCCGCCCTGCCTGGCCACTCCCTGCTCCGCCACCAATCCCTTCGCCGCAAACGGCGCCCGATACCTGAACACCATTCCAGCCTGTCGCCCCGCCAGACAAGCCTTCGAGAGGGTCTGTCATGGGAGCGGCGCCTAAGATCACCCTCTTTGCCCAGTCAGCCGGATGGCCACCGCCGATCAGGCACGCGAAGCCCTTCAGGCCCTCTGCGACGCGGGCACCGGCCGCAGCCTGCTGGAACTGGCCTGGATCAGCCAGGTGCGCACCCAGGACAACCGCGCCCTGTTCCGACTCGCCCTTCCCGGCTACGCCACCAGCCAGCGCGAGCAGATCGCCAGCGCCGCGAGGGCAGCCCTGCTGGCACTTGATGGCATCGACGACGTCCAGATCGAGCTGGCCCAGCCCACCTCCAGCGCGGGGCACGGCCATGGCCATGGCGCCTCGGCGGCCCCGGGGCAGCTGCCCGAGCGCCAGGGCATCCCCGGGGTGAAGCGGGTGATCGCCGTCAGCAGCGGCAAGGGCGGTGTCGGCAAGAGCACGGTGGCCGTCAACCTGGCCTGCGCCCTGGCCGCCAGCGGCCTGAAGGTGGGCCTGCTGGACGCCGACATCTACGGCCCCAATGCCCCCACCATGCTGGGCGTGGCCGACCGCACCCCTGAGGTGAGCGGCAGCGGCGACCAGCAGGTGCTCACACCGATCGACACCTGCGGCATCGGCCTGGTGTCGATGGGCTTGCTGATCCAGGAGAACCAGCCGGTGGTGTGGCGTGGACCGATGCTCAACGGCATCATCCGCCAGTTTCTGTATCAGGTGAACTGGGGCGAACGCGACGTGCTGGTGGTCGACCTGCCACCCGGCACCGGCGACGCCCAGCTCACCCTCGCCCAGGCCGTGCCCATGGCCGGCGTGGTGATCGTCACCACACCCCAGAAGGTTTCGCTGCAGGATGCGCGCCGCGGCCTGGCGATGTTCCTGCAGATGGGGGTGAAGGTGCTGGGCGTGGTGGAGAACATGAGTGTGTTCATTCCTCCCGACAGGCCGGAGACCCGCTACGCGATCTTCGGCAGCGGTGGCGGCGCCGCCCTGGCCGCCGAAGCCGAGGTGCCCCTGCTGGCGGAACTTCCCCTGGAGATGAGCGTGATGGAGGCCGGTGATCAGGGGTTGCCGGTGGTGGTGGCCCGGCCGGATTCCGCCATGGGCCAGGCCTTCCGCGCCCTGGCGCACAGCCTCTCCAGCCCGAGCCTGACCCCGGCCTGAGCGTGATGGGCTTGCCCAAAGGGCGGCAGAGCATGTTCTCGGCGCGGCGGCCCCAACGGCGATCGCCGTTTCACGAGATCGATCTGGTGCTGTGGGGCATCCCCCTGGCCATGACCTTCCTGGCCGGCATCCTGATCGCCAGCACCCAGCGCCAGGCCGAATTCGCCGACTGGTATCAGCACTGGATCACCGGAGGGGTGGGCCTGGTGCTGGCGGCCCTGCTGTCTCGGGTGCCGCTGGAGCGGCTCAGGGCGTTGCTGCTGCCCATCTACGGCTTCACCGTGGTGAGCCTCATCAGCGTGCGATTGATCGGCACCTACGCCCTCGGGGCGCAGCGCTGGATCAACATCGGCGGCTTTCACGTGCAGCCTTCGGAGTTCGCCAAGCTCGGCGCGATCCTGCTGCTCGCCGGTGTGCTGTCGCGCTACCCGATCGAGCGACCGGTGGATCTGATCAGGCCCACCGGGGTGTTCCTGATTCCCTGGACCCTGGTGTTCCTGGAACCCAACCTGGGCACCTCTTTGGTGTTCGCCGCCGTTCTGCTGGTGATGATGTTCTGGGCCGGCATGCCGCTGGGCTGGGTGGTGCTGCTGCTGTCACCGCTGGTGGCAGCGATCCTGGCCGGCACACTCCCACCGGCGCTCGTGATCTGGGTGCCGCTCATGGGCCTGATCGCCTACCGCTCTTTGCCGTGGCGCTGGATCGGCGTGGCGATCACCCTGGCGGTGCAGGGTCTGTTTGCGGCCATCACCCCTTACCTCTGGATGCATGGGCTGAAGGCCTACCAACGCGACCGGCTGGTGCTGTTTCTCGATCCATCCAAGGATCCCCTCGGTGGGGGGTACCACCTGCTTCAGAGCAAGATCGGCATCGGCTCCGGCGGGCTCTGGGGCACCGGCCTGATGCACGGTCAGCTGACCAAACTGCGTTTCATCCCCGAGCAGCACACGGATTTCATCTTCAGCGCCCTCGGCGAGGAGCTCGGTTTCGTGGGCGCGATGCTGCTGCTGCTCGGCTTCGGTGTGCTGATGTGGCGCCTGTTGCAGATCGCCGGCAAGGCCCGCACCGATTTCGAGTCGTTGGTGGTGATCGGCGTGGGCGCCATGGTTCTGTTCCAGGTGGTGGTGAACATCAACATGACCATCGGGCTGGGGCCGGTCACCGGCATCCCCCTTCCTTGGATGAGCTACGGGCGTTCCTCCCTGCTGGTGAACTTCCTGGCGCTGGGGCTTTGCGCCTCGGTGAACCGCCACAGCCGCCACCAGCAGAGCCACTGGTGACCTCCCCGAGCCTGGCGCAGATCAGGCAGAGGCTGGCCGAAGGGGTGCCGCCCGGGCGCGCCGACGAGGACGGCGTGCGCCGGCAATGGTGGGCGGCCCTGGCCACCTTGCAGAACGACTTCCTGCCCGCGCTCCAGCCGCTTCGCGGCGTTTGGCTGGCCTCGCCCCTGCCGGCTCTCTACGAGCCAGCGTTGCTGCAACAGCTGCAGGGATGGGTCTGGACCCCGGCGGCGGTGGGGTCGTTGCTGCAGCCGCCGGTTGCACTGCTTCCGGATCCGCGCGGCGCCGTCCCGGCGGCGGCGGAAGGGAAGGCCGCCGCCTTCGAACGCCTGATCTTGCGGGACGACGACGGCACCGATCCGCTGTTGTTGCTGATCACCCCCGACCTGCAGGTGGCCATGGCCCTGGAGGGTGAGCCCCCGCGCCGCCGCTTTGTGCTGCGCTTCGATCCCGCCACCCTCTCGGCCGCCCTGCAACTGGTGGACCAGCGGCTTCAGGACACGGCTCCGCAGGCGGGTCTGCAATTGCGCAGCGCTCTGCAGCGGCTGGGCCAGCTGCGCAGCGACGAGGGCATGGCCTTGCGCTTCTGGCCGCGGCTGGGGGAACAGCTGGCCGCCATGGCGCCGAGTGTCACGCTTCAGCCGCTGGTGGCTACGGGAGCCGGCAACGATCACCAGGCCGAACGCTCCAGCGAGCTGGCCCTGCTGGAAGCCCTCACCCATGAGGTGCGCACGCCCCTGGCCACGATCCGCACCCTCATCCGCTCCCTGCTGCGGCGCCGCGACCTGCCCGCCGTGGTGGAGCAGCGGCTGCAGCAGATCGACAGCGAATGCAGCGAACAGATCGATCGCTTCGGTCTGATCTTCCATGCCGCCGAGCTGCAGCGTCAGCCGCGGCAGCAGCAACAGCTCGCCCGCACCGATCTGGCGGCCCTGCTGCACCAGCTGGCAGGGCTCTGGCAGCGGCAGCTGGAACGGCGCGGCCTGACGCTGCAGCTTGAGGTGGCCGAGGCGATGCCGCCGGTGCTCAGCGATCCGAGCCGCCTGGAAACGATGCTGGGCGGCCTGATCGACCGGTTCAGCCGCAGCCTGCCGGGGGGCACCACCGTGCGGATCCGCTTGCAACCGGCGGGATCACGGCTGAAATTGCAGCTGAGCTGCGATGAAGCCGGCGGCGGCCGTGAGCCTGACGGAGACAAGTCCGGGGGGCGGGGATCCACCGCCACCGTCGGACCGGTGCTGCGCTGGGATCCGCTCACCGGCAGCCTGCAGCTCAGCCGGCAGGCCACTCAGGACCTCTTCCGCAGCCTGGGGGGCCGGTTGACCGAACGCTCCGGCAGCGGCCTGACCGTGTTCTTTCCCCTCGCCAACCAGGGGGCGACCGCGCCTCCGCCACGCGAACCCGCCTGACTTTGTTGACGGGTGTGAAGACCAGGCGCCGAGAGACGGTCTGGCTGAAATGACAGTGCTAGCTTCCAGCCGAAATGGTCGGCGGACGGCTTCTGAGCACCCCTCAGACCCCTGCAGACTCCCCTCCCCCCACAGCCATGACAGCAACGGCGCTGAGCGGTCAACTTCCCAAGTACATCGGCAGCACCGGCGGTCTGCTCAACTCGGCTGAAACTGAGGAGAAGTACGCGATCACCTGGACCAGCTCCAAATCCCAGCCCTTCGAGCTGCCCACCGGTGGTGCCGCCGAGATGAACGAAGGGGAGAACATCATGTATTTCGCCCGCAAGGAACAGTGCCTCGCCCTCGGCACTCAGCTGCGCACCAAGTTCAAACCCAGAATTGAGGATTACAAAGTTTACCGTATCTTCCCCGGCGGTGACACCGAGTATCTGCACCCGAAAGATGGTGTGTTCCCCGAGAAGGTCAACGAAGGCCGCCCAATGGTGAACCACAACGCCCGCCGCATCGGCCAGAACCCCGACCCTTCCTCGATCAAGTTCTCGGGCCGCAACACCTTCGACAGCTGAAGCTCTGACCTGCGCTGATCCCTCGCGCAAACAACACTTAGAAAGGCGGGGCCGGTGGCCCCGTTTTTTTTGCCCGGCCGTAGGCCCGATGCCCTTTCCCGATCGCGACGCCTTTCTCGCTCAGGCCAGCTCAGGCCGCACCTTCATCCCCCTGTGGGACCGCTGGCCAGCCGACCTCGAAACGCCTCTCACCACCTGGTTGAAGGTGGGCACCACAAGCAGCCATGGGGTGCTGCTGGAGTCGGTTGAGGGCGGCGAGCGGGTGGGGCGGTGGAGCTTCGTTGCCACCGATCCCCTCTGGACGCTCACGGTGCGTGGTGCCAGCGCCGAGCGCCTCTGGCGTGATGGGCGCTGCGAGCCGCTGGAAGGCAACCCCTTCGAGCTGTTGCGCGACGGCCTGGCCGGCCTCCATACCAGCCCGATCCCCGGCCTGCCGCCGGTGGGGCAGCTGTTCGGCTTCTGGGGCTACGAGCTGATTCGCTGGATCGAACCCAGCGTGCCGGTGCATCCCTGCGATCCGCATGGCCCGCCCGATGGCTGCTGGATGCTGGCCGACAGCCTGCTGGTGTTCGACCAGGTGAAGCGGCAGATCACGGCTGTGGCCTACGCCGACCTGAGCCAGGGGGGCGATCCCGAGCAGGCCTACGCGGCGGCAGTGGAGCGCATCTCGGCGCTGGAAGCCCGCATGCATGCTCCGCTGCCCAGCAGCGTCCTTCCGCTGCGCTGGGAATCGGAGCCCACCAGGACGCTCCCCACCACCAGCAACCGCAGCCGGGAGGATTTCGAGTCCGCCGTGCGGGCCTCCCGCGAACACATCGCCGCCGGCGATGTGTTCCAGCTGGTGCTCAGCCAGCGGCTGGAAACCCGCATGCACCGCGATCCGTTCGACATCTACAGAAGCCTGCGGATGGTGAACCCCTCCCCTTACATGGCCTTCTTCAACTTCGGCGGCTGGCACCTGATCGGCTCGAGCCCCGAGGTGATGGTGAAGGCCGAGCCGATGGCGGCAGGGGTGAAGGCCTCGCTGCGGCCGATCGCCGGCACGCGCCCCCGCGGCGCCGATGAAAGCGAAGACCAGCAGCTCGAGCGCGACCTGCTGGCCGATCCCAAGGAACGGGCCGAGCATGTGATGCTCGTGGATCTCGGTCGCAACGACCTGGGCCGGGTCTGCGCACCCGGCAGCGTCAAGGTCACGGAGCTGATGGTGATTGAGCGCTATTCCCACGTGATGCACATCGTCAGCCAGGTGGAGGGCGTGCTCGCCGCTGGCAAGGACATCTGGGACCTGCTCAAGGCCTCCTTCCCCGCCGGCACCGTGAGTGGCGCCCCGAAGATCAGGGCGATGCAGCTGATTCATGCCCTTGAACCCGATGCCCGAGGCCCGTACTCCGGCGTCTACGGCGCCATGGACCTGAGCGGTGCGCTCAACACCGCGATCACGATCCGCACGATGGTGGTGCTGCCCCACCCGGACGGCGGCTGGCGGGTGCAGGTGCAGGCGGGAGCCGGCCTGGTGGCGGATTCCCAGCCCGCCAGTGAGTACGAGGAAACCTTGAACAAGGCGCGCGGCCTGCTCAAGGCGCTGGCCTGCCTCGGCGAGGAACGGCCATGAGCGCCTCCCTGCTGACCAAGGGGTTCGAGGTGGAACTGTTCACCGGCCGCTCCGACGGCCGTGTGGTGGGGGTGGCGGCTGAGGCCGCCGCGGCCCTCAGCGGCTTCGTGACCGAACCGGATCACCGCAATCTCGAATACATCACCGAACCGGACGCCGATTACGCCCGCCAGCTGGCGCTGCTGCTGGAGCCCCGCCGACGGTTGCGGCACTGGCTGCAGGACCGCGGCCTCACCCTGCTGCCGGGCAGCACCTTGAGCCTGGGGGACAGCCGGCGCTTCGAGCGCTCCGACCCCAGCAACCCGTACCACGGCTTCATCGCCTCGGCCTACGGCACCCGGGTGGTGACCGCGAGCGTGCACATCAACCTGGGCCTCACGTCGATGGAACCTCTGTTCGCCGCCTGCCGGCTGCTGCGCTGCGAGGCGGCGCTGCTGCTGGCCCTGAGTGCGAGCAGCCCCTTCCTCGATGGCGTCGCCACCGGCGCCCATTCGCAGCGATGGCTGCAGTTTCCGCTCACCCCCGAGCAGGTACCCCTGTTTCTCGATCACGGGCACTACATCCGTTGGATGGAAGAGCAGCTGGCGGCGGGAACGATGCGCAACATCCGCCACCTCTGGACCTCCGTGCGGCCCAACGGCGACGACCGTCCCCACCGGCTTAACCGGGTGGAGATCCGGATCTGTGATCTGATCAGCGATCCCCGGCTGCTGCTGGCGATCACCGCCTTCGCCGAGCTGCGCCTGTGGCAGCTGCTCGACGACCCCGACGCCCACGACCCCCTGCTCGCCAGCCGTCTCAGCCCCGACGCCCTGGCGGAGCTGGCCGATGCCAACGATCAGGCCGCCGCGCGCCTGAGCCTCGACAGTGAGTTGCGCGACTGGCGCAGCGGCGAAACGATCACGGCTCGCGCCTGGCTGCGGCGGGAGATCGATGCGCTGTGGCCCCTGGCCGAACGCAGCGGCCTCGCCCCCTGGCTGCTGCCGCTGGAGGCGGTGCTGCGGGACGGCAACCAGGCGATCCGCTGGCTGGCGCTGCACCGGCAGGGCGAATCGATCGAGGCGATCCTCAGCCGCGAGGTGGTCTGGATGGAAGAGCAGGAACGCACGTGGGATCCGGCACCGCTCAACACAGAAGCCCTGCACCCTTTGGGATGATCATGGGAGCGTCCTCTGCTGGCTCCGTCCTCATGCGGCAGTCCCTGTCCGCCCCTGCACCCATGCGCGAAGACGGCGTCATGGAGGCCGGCCTGGCGCAGCCTGCCCCGCGGGTGACCCGTCTGCTCGGTGAGCGGCTGGAGCTGGTTGAAGACCTCTGGAAAACCGTGCTGCGCAGCGAGTGCCCGCCCGAGCAGGCGGAACGGCTGCTGCGCATGAAAGATCTCAGCGATCCCGCCAACGCCCTGACGGCCAGCGCCACCAGCGCAGCGATCGTGCAGCTGATCAGGGACATGGATCTGGCGGAGGCGATCGCCGCGGCCCGCGCCTTTTCTCTCTACTTCCAACTGGTCAACATCCTCGAGCAGCACATCGAGGAAGACAGCTACCTGGCCAGCCTCCAGGAGGGCACCACCAACCCCATCCCCGATCCGTTCGCGCCGCCGCTCGCCAGCCAGACCGATCCGGCCACCTTCCGCGAGCTGTTCACCCGCCTGCGGGGGCTGAACGTGCCTCCTGCCCAGCTGGAAAACCTGCTGCGCGAACTGGACATCCGCCTGGTGTTCACTGCCCACCCCACCGAGATCGTGCGCCACACCGTGCGGCACAAGCAGCGGCGGGTGGCGAGCCTGATCCACCGGCTACAGGTGAACAGCCCCAGCGATCTGCACGACGAGCGCAGCCTCAGGCTGCAGCTGGAGGAGGAGATCCGGCTGTGGTGGCGCACCGATGAGCTGCACCAGTTCAAGCCGTCGGTGCTCGACGAAGTCGACTACGCCCTGCATTACTTCCAGCAGGTGCTGTTCGACGCCATGCCGCTACTGCGCCAGCGCATCCACAGCGCCCTGGGCTGCAGCTACCCGGATGTGGAGCCCCCCCGCGACGCCTTCTGCACCTTCGGCTCCTGGGTGGGAGCTGATCGCGACGGCAACCCCTCGGTCACGCCGGACATCACCTGGCGCACTGCCTGCTATCAGCGGCAGCTGATGATCGAGCGCTACATCAGCGCCGTCCAGGACCTGCGCGATCAACTCAGCATCTCGATGCAGTGGAGCCAGGTGAGCGCTCCGCTGCTGGAATCCCTGGAGATGGATCGGCTGCGCTTCCCCGAGATCTACGACGAACGGGCTGCCCGCTACCGGCTGGAACCCTACCGGCTGAAGCTGAGCTACACCCTGGAGCGGTTGCGCCTCACCCACCGCCGCAACCAGCAGTTGGCGGAGGCGGGCTGGGAGGCCCCCTGCGATGCCGGCTCCTTCCCGCCGGCTCTCACCATCGGCACCGGGCCGATCGCCAGCGCCCCGCAAGACCTCCACTACGCCTCCGTGGATGAATTGCGCACCGATCTGGAGCTGCTGCGCGACAGCCTCGAAACCACCGGGCTCAGCTGTGAGCCGCTGCGCAAGCTGCTGAGCCAGGTGCACATCTTCGGCTTCAGCCTCGCCACCCTCGACATCCGCCAGGAGAGCACCCGCCACAGCGATGCCCTCGACGAACTGAGCCGTTACCTCCAGCTGCCGGTGCCCTACGGCGAGATGGCCGAGGACGAGCGCGTCGCCTGGTTGCTGCAGGAGCTGCAGACGCGGCGGCCGCTGCTGCCCGCCGCCGCCGTCTGGAGCCCGGCCACGGCCGAAACCTTCGCGGTGTTCCGCATGCTTGAGCGGCTGCAGCGGGAGTTCGGCACGCGCATCTGCCGCAGCTACGTGATCTCGATGTCGCACACGGCCTCCGATCTGCTGGAGGTGCTGCTGCTCGCCAAGGAGGCCGGGCTGGTCGATCCCAAGGCGGTGCGCACCTCGCTGCTGGTGGTGCCCCTGTTCGAAACGGTCGAAGACCTCCAGCACGCCCCGGCCGTGATGGAGCGGCTGTTCAGCGAACCCTTCTACCTGCAGCTGCTCGCAAGCAATGGCGAAGCCGACAGGGCCCTGCAGGAAGTGATGCTCGGCTACTCCGACAGCAACAAGGATTCCGGCTTTCTCTCCAGCAACTGGGAGATCCACAAGGCCCAGATAGGCCTGCAGCGGCTGGCGCTGCAGCACGGGGTGGCGCTGCGCATCTTCCATGGCCGCGGCGGCTCGGTGGGACGCGGCGGCGGGCCCGCCTACCAGGCGATCCTGGCCCAGCCGAGCGGAACGATGAATGGCCGCATCAAGATCACCGAGCAGGGCGAGGTGCTCGCCTCGAAGTATTCCCTGCCCGAGCTGGCGCTCTACAACCTCGAGACGATGACCACCGCCGTGCTGCAGAACAGCCTGGTGAGCAGCAGCCTCGATGACACCCCCGCCTGGAACGAGCTGATGGGCCGCCTCGGTGCCCGCTCCCGTCAGCACTACCGCAAGCTGGTGCATGAAAACCCCGACCTCGTGGAGTTCTTCCAGCAGGTCACCCCGATCGAGGAGATCAGCAAGCTGCAGATCTCCAGCCGGCCGGCCCGCCGCAAGAGCGGCGCCAAGGATCTGTCCAGCCTGCGGGCCATCCCGTGGGTGTTCGGCTGGACCCAGAGCCGCTTCCTGCTGCCGAGCTGGTTCGGTGTGGGGGCGGCGCTGCAGGAGGAGCTGGAGCACGACCCCGACCAGCTGGAGCTGCTGAAGCTGCTCTACCAGCGCTGGCCCTTTTTCCGGATGCTGATCTCCAAGGTGGAGATGACCCTCTCGAAGGTGGATCTCGACCTGGCCCATCACTACGTACAGGCTCTGGGCCGGCCCAGCCACCGCGACGCCTTCGAGCGCATCTTCGAGGTGATCGCCGCCGAGTTCACGCTCACCCGGGATCTGGTGCTGAAGATCTCCGGCCACACCCGCCTGCTGGATGGTGATCCGGCCCTGCAGCTCTCGGTGGATCTGCGCAACCGCACGATCATTCCGCTGGGCTTCCTGCAGGTGGCCCTGCTGCGCCGCCTGCGCGACCAGCACCGCCAGCCGCCGATGAGTGAAGTGGCCAGCGATGCCGCCACCGATGGGCGCACCTACAGCCGCAGTGAGCTGCTGCGCGGCGCCCTGCTCACGATCAATGGCATCGCCGCCGGCATGCGCAACACGGGTTGAACGCTGCTTGATCCCGTTTCGCAACCAACCGGCCGTGCCGCGTCTCCCTGATGGGTACGTCCTGGAGAGTGAGCCCTCCCCCCACCCCAGTGAGCTGAACCGGCTGCTGATGGCCTGCGGCGAACCGCAGCGCAGTGAGGCCAAGCTGGCGCAGGTGCTCCTGCGCAGCGCCTGGCAGCTGAGCGTGCGCAACCCCGCCGGCGAGCTGGTGGGCTTCGTGCGCGCCACCAGCGATCAGGCGCTGAACGCCAACCTCTGGGACCTGGCAGCCACCCCCGGCGACGAACAGCAGCAAGCGGTGCTGACCGTGCTGGTGCATGCCGCCCTCTCCCGCCTGCGCCGTGAGCTCAGCGGTTGCAGCATCTCGGTGGCGGCCCCACCGGAGGCCTTGCCAGCCTTGCGCCGCTATGGGTTTCTGGTGGATCCCGGTGGCATCCGCGCCATGGGTCTGGGCCTCAAGGCGGAGGTGGAGGCGCCGGCCCCCGCCGGCGACGGGGCATCATCGCGGCCAATGGCCGAGTGACACCCGCCACTGGTGTGAGGGAGGGTCGCCTTAGTGAATGAGTGAAGCGAGCATGGAGGGATTCGAACCCCCGACCCTCAGAACCGGAATCTGATGCTCTATCCAGCTGAGCTACATGCCCGTGTACGGCGCTGTGGGCCGGATCACGTGGGTGAACAGGCAAAACCTGTTGACCTTGATGGGAAGACAACGCCCTCACCACTCGGCCTACCTTAGCCGCAAGCCGCCCCAGACCCATTCGGCTGCATCGCCTGGAGCTGCTGCACTTCCGCAATTACGCCCGGCTGGAGCTGGAGATCGAAGCCCCACGGCTGTTGGTGATCGGAGCCAATGGCGAAGGCAAGTCGAATCTGCTGGAAGCGGTGGAACTGCTCGGCAGCCTGCGCTCGCATCGCACCGGCAGCGACCTCGACCTGATCCAGCACGGCGAAACCCACGCCAGCGTGCGCGGCTTCTGCCATGAACCGGCGGCGCCGAACCACCAGGGTGCGGCCAGCGCCAGCGACGCCCTGGAACTGGAGCTGCGCCAGCGGGGCGGACGCACAGCACGCCGCAACGGCAAGACCCTGAGCCGCCAGCACGATCTGATCGGTCCGCTGCGCTGCGTCGGCTTCAGTGCCCTCGATCTGCACCTGGTACGCGGCGAACCGGCCCTGCGGCGCCAATGGCTCGACCGGGTGGTGCTGCAGCTCGAGCCCGTCTACACCGAGCTGCTGAGCCGCTACGCCCGCTTGCTGCGGCAGCGCAGCCGCCTCTGGCGCGGCGGCCTCTCAGGGCCGGAGCGGGAGGCCCTGCTCGATGCCTTCGACCTGCAGATGGCGGTGGTGGGCACCCGACTGCACCGGCGCCGGCGGCGGGCGCTGGCACGCCTGCAACCGCTCGCGGCCGCCTGGCAGGACCGGCTGAGTGGGGGCCGGGAACGGCTGGAGCTGCGCTATCAGCCCGGCAGCGTGCTGGAGGGAGAGGAGGAGGAGGCCCTGTGGCGGGAGGCCCTGATCGAGCAGCTCCAGCGTCAACGCCAGGAGGAACGCCGGCTGGGCCAGTGTCAGGTGGGGCCGCACCGCGACGAAGTGGGGCTGTTGCTCGGCGATCAGGCGGCACGCCGCTACGGCTCGGCCGGCCAGCAGCGCACCCTGGTGCTGGCACTGAAGCTGGCCGAGCTGGAGCTGGTGCAGCAGCTCTGCGGCGATCCGCCCCTGCTGCTGCTCGACGACGTGCTCGCCGAGCTCGACCCCACCCGCCAGCAGGTTTTGCTTGAAGCCGTGGGCGAGGCGCATCAGTGCCTGGTGAGCGCCACCCATCTGGAAGGTTTCAGCGATCGCTGGGCCGCAGGCTCGCAGCGGGTGGGGATCGTGGCGGGGGCGATCCACTCCCCCCCTTGAACCTGGCACTAGGATGCATTGCTGTTTGTACAGATTCGATGACCCAGACCCTGCCCTGCCTCCACCCCAACCCGGGATGGAACGGAGCCCAAAGCCTCAAGAGCCCTAAGCACCCCGCCTCTCCTGCCCCGGCTGAACCCGTGGCCAGCTCACCTGAAACCATGGTGGGCAAACACTGCATCCTCGAGCTCTACGACTGCAACCCGCAGAAGCTCGATGACGAAGCCTTCCTCAGGACCGCCATCACCACAGCAGCGAAACGTGCTGGCGCCACTCTCCTGAACCTCATCACCCATCGGTTCGAACCGCAGGGCGTTACGGGGCTTGCTCTTCTGGCCGAATCCCACATCTCGATTCACACGTGGCCGGAATCCGGTTACGCGGCTGTGGACGTGTTCACCTGCGGTGACCACACCATGCCCGAGCGGGCCTGTGACGTGCTCGGCCAGGAGCTCGGAGCCACACGCCGGAAGTTGAAGAGCTTCCGGCGCGAAACGCCCGCCTCGATCGCCGACGGAATCCGCGAACCGGTGCCCGCCGCCTGATCCGTTCCGGGGCACACCAAGAGGGCCATGCAAGGTGGGCGGGCATTCAGTGCCCTGCCCACCTTTTTCGCGTCTGGCCATGCTCTGACACAGGCCTGGCCCGTAGATCGGCCTGTGCTCTGGCCATCGTCTTGCCGTGGCTCGGCCTGGGTGTGGGCGCTGCCTGGAAACTGACCGTGCGTTTGCCTGGTCCCGTTCAGCCCCGGCCCATTGCGGCGCCGGGCAGCTGGCGGTTCAGCTTGCCGCTCACCAACCCTTCCAGGTCCAGGCTCACAGCGGTGAAGCCCAGCCCCAGGAACGTGTCCACCAATTCCTGTCGCGGCAGGCGGGTCACGAAGGAATCGAGCTGATCGGCGGGCACTTCGATGCGGGCCGTCTCCCCCTGCACCCGCACCCGCAGCTCACGCACCCCGCGGCGGTGCAACCACTCTTCGGCACGCGCCAGCCGTTCCAGGCGCAGCGCTGTGATCGGCTCTCCGTAGGGAAATCTTGAGGAGAGGCAAGGCTGGGCAGGTTTGTCCCACCAGGGGAAACCGAGCGCTCGCGAGATCTGACGCACGCCCGCCTTGTCGATACCGAGCTCCGCCAGCGGTGAAATCACCCCATGCTCCCGGGCCGCCTCGATCCCGGGGCGATGATCCCCGAGGTCATCGAGGTTGACACCATCCACCACCTGCAGGCCGCGGCCGGCGGCGATCTGCTCCGCCAGCACACCGTGCAGCTCCTTCTTGCACGCGTAGCAGCGGTTGACGGGGTTGCGGAAGTAGGCGGGATCCTGCAGCTCTGCCGTGGCCAGCTCCTGGTGGCGGATGCCCATCCAGGCCGCCTGCTGGCGGGCCTCCTGGAGCAGATGGGGGGCCAAGGCGGGGGAAACACCCGTCACCGCCAGGGCCTCCTCGCCCAGCTGCTCGGCCGCCACCGCTGCCACCAGGGCGCTGTCCACACCGCCGGAATAGGCCACCACCACAGCCCCGAAACCCTGCAATCGGGCGCGCAACCGCTCCAGCTGGGTGCACAGCTCGGCAGGCAGGCACTCCAGCAGGCGGTGCAGGGCCGGGGCAGCAGCGCCTCCGGCAGCATGAAACGGCAGTGCTGGTGAAGGCATTCCAGTCGCTGCCGATCGTTAGCATCTGATCGTAGAAGCCTGAGCCATGGCAGCGACCACAAGCAACGGCCGGGGCATAGGGATCCGCACGGCCGCAGGCAGCAGTGAGCGCAGCCACGGCCAGTTGCACGTCTACGACGGCGAAGGCAAGGGCAAAAGCCAGGCGGCCCTCGGGGTGGTGCTGCGCACCATCGGTCTGGGAATCTGCGAACAGAAACGCACGCGGGTGTTGCTGCTGCGCTTTCTGAAAGGCCCGGGACGCTCCTACGACGAGGACGCGGCCATTGAAGCCCTGCAACAGGGCTTTCCCCATCTGATCGATCAGGTGCGCACCGGCCGCGGCGATTTCTTCACCGCCGGAGAGGCCACGGCCTTCGACCGGCAGGAAGCGCAGCGCGGCTGGGACATCGCCAGAGGCGCCATCGCCAGCGCGCTCTATTCCGTGGTGGTGCTGGATGAGCTCAACCCGGTGCTCGACCTGGGCCTGCTGGAGGCAGGTGAGGTAGTGCGCACCCTGGCGGCCAAACCGGCAGGGATGGAAGTGATCGTCACCGGCCGGGGGGCGCCGGCCCAGTTGGTGCAACTGGCCGACCTGCACTCGGAGATGCGGGCCCACCACCACGAGGATCAGGGCGGCCGGCTCACCGGAATTGAGATCTACACCGGCGAGGGCAAGGGCAAATCCACCAGTGCCCTGGGCAAGGCGCTGCAGGCGATCGGGCGTGGCATCAGCCAGGACAAGAGCCACCGGGTGCTGATCCTGCAATGGCTCAAAGGCGGCAGTGGCTATACCGAAGATGCGGCCATTGCCGCGCTGCGGGAAAGCTATCCCCATCTGGTGGATCACCTGCGCTCAGGCCGCGATGCGATCGTGTGGCGCGGCCAGCAGCAGCCGATTGATTATGTGGAAGCAGAGCGGGCCTGGGAGATCGCCCGGGCAGCGATCGCCAGTGGTCTCTACAAAACCGTGATCCTCGATGAACTGAATCCCACTGTGGATCTGGAATTGCTGCCGGTGGAGCCGATCGTTCAGACCCTGCTACGCAAGCCGGCCGAAACGGAAGTGATCATTACGGGCCGCTGCAAGAACCCACCGGCCTATTTCGATCTGGCCAGTGTGCATTCAGAGATGGTCTGCCACAAGCACTACGCCGAGCGCGGCGTGGACCTCAAGCGCGGCGTGGATTATTGATTCGAGCGTTTCTTTGCTTCTCTGACTTGGATCTTCCAGGATCCCGCAACTTCAGCACGAACATGCCTGGGCCATGTGTACGCGCATCTGTGGGTGGCGCCTCTCTGGAGAGTGTATCCCTGGCTTGAGCTCTTCTGAATTGCGCATCCCCTGATTGGACATCCTTGGCTTGCGTCTCCCTGGCTTGTGCATGCCTGGCTTGCGCTCTCAAACTTCACCCAATTTGCTCCATCCTGTTTTATTGATTTTCGCGCAGACGACTGTACGCAGCGACTCCAGCACAAGCACAAGCACGTTCGCTCATTCCTTTCGGCTTCTGTCGACATCGAGCGGCAGCGGCAGGCGCCCCTCCTCGATTTCCTCTTCGATCAGATCCACCTCCCGGTTGGCAATGAAGCGGCCGAGCAACAGGCCCATCAACAGAGACACATACAACGTGCTGCTGAGGCTCAGCAGAATGGCCAGCCGTTCGCCGAGGGGATTGCTGGGCAACACATCGCCATAGCCCAGGCCGCCGAGGGTCACAAAGCTGAAATAGGTGAGTCGGTCGAGCAGGAAGTCGTTGTGGGCTTCTACGCCCAGGTTGAAGCTGCCCGGGTGAATCACCTGAATGGCCGTGGCCAGGATTCCACCGGTGAGGCCAAGATGCACATAGCCCGCCGCCGCGCCGGCCAGCACCTTCAGGTTCACACGCGGCACCCGGGCCAGCACCAGGACGAACCGCACCGTTGTGGTGAGGAAGAACACCGTGAGCATCAGCAGCGCCACCACCCTCAGCTGCTGGTTTGGCCAGCCCCCAACCAGCAACGGCACCCAGGTGCCGAGCGCCGCCAACAGTCCGAGCAGCCGGTAGAGCTGAACGCGCAGCAGCTCCGACGAGGACGGCCGGATCGCCGGCAGAAGCCGGATCGACTGGAGCACCAGCAGCGACACCATCACCGGCAGCAGGAAGCGGGCGAAGCCCACCCCGCGGATCGTGGCCACCGGCATGAGAAACACCGGCAGCAGGGTCAGCAGGAGGAAGGGAACGAACTGCTGTTCAAGGAGCAGCAGACGCCGTTCCTCCTGTCGCCGGCCGTCACGCTCGTGCTCCGTGAGTGCCGCCCTTGCCACTGGGGGCATGCGGGGGTCAGTAGAGCGGAACGGAAGGATCGACCTCCTCGCTCCAGGCCTTGATGCCTCCCGTCACGTTGACCCCCTCGATGCCATGCCGTTTGAGCGCGATCAGGGCCTTGGCCGAGCGGCCGCCGAGCTTGCAGTGCACATAGAGGCGCTTGCCTGCGGCCAACTCGCGCACCTGCTCGATCGCCTGCCCGCTTTCGATCTGATCGAGGGGAACGAGCACGCCACCAGGCATCACCGCGATCTCCGCCTCCGGCGGGTTGCGCACATCGAGCAGCACCACATCGGTGGGCTGGCTGTCGAGCAGGGCTTTGAGCTCCTGCACGCTCACGGAGGGCACACTGCCCGCTTCCTCCTGGCCGGGTGCCGAGCCACCGACACCACAGAACTCCTGATAATCGATCAGTTTGTCGATCACCGGACGCTCAGGGCTGGGGCGCAGCTTCAGTTCGCGGAAGGTCATCTTCAGGGCATCGAACAGCATCAGGCGACCGCTGAGCGTGGTGCCGATGCCCACGATGATCTTCACCGCTTCGGTGGCCTGGATCATGCCGATGATGCCGGGAAGCACGCCCACCACCCCGCCTTCGGCGCAGGACGGCACCATGCCCGGCGGCGGCGGTTCGGGGAACAGATCTCGGTAGTTGGGCCCGCCCTGATAGTTGAACACCGTGGCCTGGCCCTCGAAGCGGAAGATCGAGCCGTAGACGTTGGGCTTGTCGAGCAGCACGCAGGCGTCGTTCACCAGATAACGGGTGGGGAAGTTATCGGTGCCATCGCAGATCACGTCGTAGGGGGCGATGATCTCGAGCGCGTTTTCGCTGGTGAGCGCCGTTTCGTAGAGATCAACCTGGCAGTGGGGATTGATCTCGTGGATGCGATGCCGCGCCGATTCGATCTTCGGCTTGCCCACCCAGGTGGTGCCGTGAATCACCTGGCGCTGCAGGTTGCTGCTATCCACCACGTCGAAATCGACGATGCCGAGGCGACCGACGCCGGCGGCGGCCAGATAGAGCAGAAGGGGAGAACCAAGGCCACCGGTGCCTACGCAGAGCACCGAGGAGGCCTTCAGGCGCTTCTGTCCCTCCATGCCCACCTCGGGCAGGATCAGGTGGCGTGAGAAGCGGGCCACCTCATCAGGTGTGAGCTGGACGCCGCTGGTGTCGGGAGGAAGCATGGGCAGAAGGCCGGTGGCCAGAACAGCCGCTTGGGCGGCACATGCCTCAGTCTCCCAAACCCCCGGGCCTTGCCTCATCATCCGAAGCCAGCGGCAGCGGCTCGGCCGCCCTGCCATCGCCGGTCTCCGTCAGCCACCAGCCCCGCAACTCCTGGTGCAGGCCTGAGGCGATCAGCAGCACGGTGGGGGGCATCGCCAGCTCCAGATCCAGCGCCGAAGGCACCGCCGCGCTGGTGGGATGGCTGTGCGCGGCGCCGATCACCGAGAGGCCACGGCTGCGCGCCCACTTCTGTGCCTGCAGCTGCTCGCGCGGATCGAGGGCGAAACGCCGATGACGCTCCGGTTCCGGTTCCCACACATTCAGGCACGGCCACGCCGTGGTGATCCGCCAGCGGTGGTCTGCGTGGCCTGTCGGAATCGGGCCGATCAACAGAGCGCAGCCCTCCTGAGGGTGGGCCGCCCGCACGATCGCCTCCAGCACCGTCAGGGCGCGCCGATCGATCACCAGCTGTTCTGGCCAAGAGCCACCCATGCCGATACGTTATGGGCCGTCACCGCACCCCGCTCATTCAATGAACGAAACAATCACCGAGCAGGACGTGCAACCGACCAGCCATGTGCCCGCTTCTGAGAGCTCCGACGCTGGAGCGAGCTTCAACGCCCGTTACGGCGAGATCCTCACCAAGGTGAACCAGACCCTCGAGCAGGTGGACTGGAATCAGGCCGGCAAGGCGGGCAAGGCGCTCGGCATCCTGCTGGCCGTGATCGTGGCCCAGATCCTGATCAAGGGAGTCCTCGACACGATCAACCTGCTGCCTGTGGTTCCCGGCCTGCTCGAACTGCTCGGTTTGGTGGTGGTGGGCAGCTGGAGCTGGAAGAACCTCACCACCAGCGAAAAGCGCTCCGCCGTGGTGGAGCGCCTGCGCAGCCTGCGCCAGGAGTATCTGGGCTGAGGCCTAGAGCAACCGGTCAATCAACGCCTGCGCCTGTCGCCAGTAACCGCCACCGAACAGGTTGGCGTGATTGAGCAGGTGGTACAGGTCGTAGACAAGCCGCCGGCGCGCTTCGCCCGGCGGCAACGGCCATTCACGCCCATAGCCCAGGAAGAAGTCCGCCGGAAAGCCTCCGAACAACCGCGCCATGGCCAGGTCCACTTCCCTGTCGCCGCGGTAGACGGCCGGATCAAACAGAGCCGGCAGCGACGAATCTTGCAGCAGCGCCGCATTTCCGCTCCACAGATCCCCGTGCACGAGGCAGGGATCAGGGCCGTGGTCGTCGAGCCAGCCGGGCAGGTCTGCCAGCAGTTGCTGGCTGCCCGGTAGCTGTTTTCCCTTCGCCGCCGCCAGCTCCAGCTGCACGCCCAGACGCCGCTCTGCGAAGAAGCGACCCCAGTGATCCCCCCAACCGTTGCGCTGGGGGTTCGAGCCGATGAAGTTGTCGTGCGGCCAGCCGAAACGCAACGACGGGCCAGCGGCGCTGCGCCGGTGCAGGCAGGCGAGGGCAGCACCGAAATCACTCCAGGCCTGGGAGCTGCCGCCATGGGCCAGCGTCAGCCACGGCAGCAACAGCACCGCTTCCCCCTCCACCACGGCGCAGTGCAGCGGTTGCGGCACCACCAGGTCGGCGCCGGCGGCGGCCGCAAGGGCCTTGAGACCGTCCGCTTCGGCCTGAAGCAGGGGCAACGCTGTCGCGCCGTTGGTTTTGGCGAAGAAGCGGCGGCCATCGGCAAGCTGCAGCTGCAAGGCCCGGTGGATGCAGCCACCGCCCACCGGCTGGCGGGAGAGCAGTGGCGCCTGCAGGTGCTGCCGCACCCAGGCCGCCAGCGAATCGTCCGTCACGGCCGCCCCGTCAGCATTGCCAGCATGCCTGCAATTCTGTGGCGGGGCAGCGAAGGTGGGCGCGCAAGCCGATGCGGCCAAAGGCCAGTGCGACGTGGCCGTGCTCGGCGCCGGAATCGCCGGCCTCACGGCAGCGGCCCTGCTGGCGCGCCAGGGCCTGGACGTGCAGCTGCTGGAAGCCCATCACCAGAGCGGCGGCTGCGCCGGCACCTTCCGCCGCCGGGGCTATGTGTTCGATGTGGGGGCCACCCAGGTGGCCGGCCTGGAGCCGGGCGGCATTCACGCGCGGATCTTCGAGCAGCTGGGCGTGGAGGCGCCGGCAGCCACCCCTTTGGACCCCGGTTGCGTCGTGGATCTGGCCGATGGCCAGCCGGCGGTGCGGCTCTGGCGTGATCCCGAGCGCTGGCGGCAGGAACGGCAGCGGCATTTCCCGGGCTCGGAGCGCTTCTGGAGCCTGTGCGCAGCCATCCACCAGGCCAACTGGGGCTTCGCTGGACGGGAACCGGTACTGCCCCCCCGCAGCCTCTGGGACCTGGGCCAGCTGCTGGGGGCCCTGCGCCCCGCCAACCTGGCCAGCGGTGTGCTGGTGGGAAGCACGATCGCCGATCTGCTGAGGCTCACGGGCTGCGCCAACGACGCGCGGCTGCGGCGCTTTCTCGATCTGCAGCTGCGTCTCTATTCCCAGGAGCCGGCCCACCGCACTGCCGCGCTCTACGGCGCCAGCGTGCTGGCGATGGCACAGGAGCCTCTGGGCCTGTTCCACCTGGCGCCCTCGATGCAGGCCTTGAGCGATGCGCTGGAGCTGGGGCTGGCCCGCGCCGGCGGCAGCCTGCGCTTGCGGCACCGGGCGAGCGAGCTGCGGCAGCACGGCAGCGGCTGGAGGGTGCATGGCACAGGGCCAGGCGGGAGCAGCTGGCAGCTGCTCGCCCGTGAACTGGTCTGCAGCCTTCCCCCCCAGTCGTTGCCGGATCTGTTGCCAGGGGATGCCCTGCCGGCCGGTTACGGAGCGCGGCTGCGGCACCTGGAGGATCCCAGCGGTGCGCTGGTGCTGTACGCGGCCGTGGAGCGCAGCGCCCTGCCCGCCGACTGCCCCGCTCATCTGCAGCTCGACTGGGCCGACCCTGGCTCCCTGTTCGTGTCGGTGAGCCGGGAGGGGGATGGCCGGGCGCCGGCGGGGGAGGCCACCGTGATCGCCAGCGTGTTCACTCCGGCCCGGCCCTGGTTCGAGGGCGACGAAGCCGCCTACCACTCCCGCAAACAGACGGCGATGGCGGGCCTCCAGGCAGGGCTGAATCGGTTGCTCGGTCTCACGCCGGCGCACTACCGCCACGCGGAACTGTCCACACCACGCAGCTTCGCCCGCTGGACCGGGCGGCCCTTCGGCTTCGTGGGCGGCCTGGGCCAGCATCCCTCCCGTTTCGGCCCCTTCGGGCTGGCCAGCCGCACACCCCTGCCTGGCTTCTGGCTCTGCGGCGATGCCATCTACCCCGGCGAAGGCACCGCGGGCGTGAGCCTGTCGGCGCAGATGGTGAGCCGGCAACTGCTGGCTCGGCGGGGGATGGCTGCCTAGAGGAACTCCGGCCGCAGGCGCTGGCCGGCCGCCAGTGCCTCGCGCAGATCGGCCCAGCGCTCCTGCTGCAGCAACCCCTCCAACTGATCGAGTGATCGCCGGTAGGAGGCCAGGGCCGCCAGGAGCTGCTCCCGGTTGCAACGGGCCATCAGGGCACCCAGTTCCGGGTTGCCGCCCCCCACACGTGTGGTGTCGGCAAAGCCACTGGAGGCCAGCGCACGCACCAGCGCCCTGGCCTCAGTGTCCACCTGCTCGTAGCCGGCTTGCCCATCGCCAGGGGCCGGTGCCGCCACGGCGCCCCGATCCGCCGCCTGCAGCAGGGCGGCACCCACCAGCACCGGCAGGTGGGAAATCAGCGCCACGGCGCGGTCGTGGGCCTGGGGGTCGCACAGCAGCCATCGGGCCTCCACGGCTTCCGAGAGGGTGCGCACGAGCTCCAGAGCTGCCGGGTCGGTGTCTGGCGTGGGCGTCACCACCCAGGGGCGACCGCGGAACAGGTGGCGCACCCCCGCTTCCACCCCGGCCTCCGCGGTGCCGGCCATCGGGTGGCTGGCAACGAAACGGGGCACGATCCCCTGCCAGGTGCGCAGCACGGGTGCCTTGACCGAGCCCACATCGGTGATCACCGCGTCCGGCGGCAGGGCAGCCAGCAACGCCGGGGCCGGCGCCAGCAGCTGATCGAGCGGCAGCGCCAGCACCACGAGCCGGCAGCCCGCCAGCACGGAGGGATCGGTGCTGACCCGGCCAGCCAGTCCACGCTGGCGAGCCCGCTCCGCCGTGCTCTCCCGCCGTACAAGCCCGCGCACATCCCAGCCGCGGGCACGCAGATCGAGGCCGAGGGAGCCGCCGATCAGGCCCAGCCCCACCAGCCCCACCACTCCGGCCGTGCCGTCGGGGTGCATCGTCTGGGCTGTCATGGCTGCCACGGTCCACTCGGAGCAGCTTCCTACGATTCGCGGATGTTGGAAGCCCGCGCCCACCAGCAACTCAAGCAACTCCTGCGGCAGGAGGGTGGCGTGGGCTGGCCGCATCACCTCACGCTCAGCCGGGTGGTGGGGCGCAGCCTGCGGCGCGGCGATCACTGCTGCCTGCAGCTTGCGCCTGGCAGCGATCCGGGCTGGCTGGTAGCCCTGCTCGTGCCGATGGCCCTGGCGACGGCACCGCTGGTGCTGGTGGTGAGCGAGCCGATGCGCCGGCGCTTGCTGCAGGTCGAGCTGCCCCGGCTGCGGGCCGCCGGGCTCACGCTGCCGTGCTGGGAAGGGGAGACACCGCCCCGCGACAGCACCCTCTGGCTGATGAACCATCAGCAGTTGGTGAAGGCCTGGCAGAGCGGCACCCTTGGAGATCGCCACCTGGTGATTCCCGAGGAGGAGATCCTCGAAGCACGGCTGCGCACGGAGCTGGATCAGCAGCTCGCTCCTCAGCATTGGGACCAGATCCGCCTCAGCCTGCCGGCGGCGGACGCGAGCCTGCTGGAGCTGCACCAGCGGCTCGGCCGTCGGATCCTCAGCCACCCGGGCACCCCCTCGGCCCAAGTGCCCCTGCCGCCCGAAGACGAAGCGCCCCTGCGGCAGTTGCTGTCGCTGCTGGGGCCGCTGCCGCGTCCATGGCCCGAGTGGATGGCGGCCAGCGGCCCGGGCTGGACGAGCTGGGCCACCGTGGACCGCCAGCTGCTGCAGTGGGACCTCCACCGGGTGCCGCTCGAACCGCTGGAGGTGATGCAGGGACTGCTGGATGGCCGGGCCCTGGTGCTGGTGGGCCAGCGCGGAGCGCCTGTGCAGCTGGCGGGGTTCACCCCCCAGGTGCGGGTGGATCTGGCCGATCCGCTCCTTTCCGACCCTTTGCCGCTCTACGCGCCCCTGCGCCAGCCCCTGCCCAACAGCCCCCAGTACGGCGAGCATCTGCTCGATCACTGCCGCCGTCTGGTGCTGGGCCAGGCTGGTCTGACGATCGTGCTCGTCGATGAGGCTGGCCTGCGCCTGCCGCTGGCGGCGGCGCTGGCGGCCGAGTTCGGCACGCGGGTGTGCCATCAGGACACAGCCCCGGAGAGCAATGGTGTGATCTGCTGCGGCTGGACCTGGTGGCTGGAGCATCAGGAGCGATTGCCGGTGCCCTGCCAGGTGGTGGTCGGTCCACTGCCGATCGCCAGCCTGGAAGACCCGCTCACCGCCGCCCGGGTGATGCGGCTGCGCCAGCAGGGACGCGACTGGTTCCGCGAACTGCTGCTGCCCGAAGCGCTTGATCGACTGCAGCGCGGCCTGGCCAGCCTCAGGCGCGGAGGGGCGGGGCGACTGGCTGTGCTGGATGGCCGGGTCCGCAGCCGCAGCTGGGGGCGGCAGGTGTTGCGCGCCCTGGAACCCTGGGTGGCCCTGAATCGCCTGCTCCCGGGCTGAGCCGCCAGCTGCAGATACGCCCGGTGGCCACCTCTACGCTGCACCGCAGTGGGAGCAGAACGGTCATGGGTGAAGCAAGGCGGAGGGCGCAACAGGGTCTGCCACCACGCCAGAAGGCCAAGCCATCCGCAGCCAAGGACGCCTCACCACGCCTGGTGGAATGGTTTCCGCTCACGCGCGACCAGGCCGATCGCTTCGTGAAGCTCACCACCCGCGGCGCCTGGGTCGGCATTGGCTCACTGGTCCTCTTCTGGGTGGTCGTGCGCTTCATCGGCCCGGCCGCCGGCTGGTGGCAACTGTCCGACACCCCCTGAGACATCGCCCTGACATCCACCCCCTGGCCGCCGCAGGCGCTCCTGCTGAGCGCCACAGACGTCACCGCCTGCTGACGCGCCACTATGAACGGTCGCAACAATCGGAAGAAAACCTTATGATCGGGCGGACCAACGGTTCCGCGTGATGTTTACCCGTCTGGCTGAGCAATACCGCTCGCTGGCTCAGGATCTCGTCATGAGCCTTCAGGCTCTTGCCAGCAGCCTGCAGCGCAAAGGGCTGGTGGCCACCTGCTACGTCTGCGGAGACGGCCAGGAGCGGCAAGGCGCTTCCTTCGTCGCAGACCTGGGGGATACCCACACCATCCGCTTTCTGGTGTCTGACTGCGGCATCAGCTGGGTGGAATCGCGCAATGGTCACGAGCTGGTACGGCTGGACGGGGCCGATGCGATCCAGGAACTGCAACGGGTGACCGCCTTCCTGCAACAGGTTCCCGCCGACGGCAACGCCATAAAGACTGCGGACCAACGGCAGGCTGTGCTGATCAGCGCAACGTCCCAACCCCTCGAGGAATTGGTGGGGTGACCAGCTCGGCTGAGCGGATGAGCCGCTGGCGTTCTGGGGACAGTCGACCCACGGGTGTACGGCTCTGCTCAACTTCTGAGCTGCAGAGCTGCTCGTGTACTGACCGAAAGGCTGGTTCTTCGGAAGGCTGAATTGAGCCCAGGCGAGGCCCAGGACGCCTCAGCACTGGACCGGTGAGCTGGACAGCTGACTGGGAATCGGAGGGAGCGTTCCAGCTGCGGCCAGCTTTCAGGCCGATGGCTGGCCGCAGCTGGCTCTCGTTGCCGTCGAGACTTCACCTGGATTTCCGCACCACGCTGGGGCGATCCGGGCTCTCTGTCGATGCCCGAATCACCCTTTCAATCCCCCGCCCCGCTGATACGGCTGGAATGGTGGGGCTGGGCCTGCGGCCTGCCCTCAGCGCGCAGCCAGACCAGCCACCTCCACGGCGTCATCCGCGTCGGAGCCGTCGTCGGCCTCAGCCTCAGCCGCAGCCAGCTTTGCCGCCGCCGCCGCCAGGGGCTTGACGGAATTGGCCGTCACATCGGCGCCTTCGGTGAGCTTGCGGCGCACGATCGCTTCGATCGCCTCCTTCTGGGTGGGGTTCTGCTCCAACCAGGTGATGGTGTTGTCGCGCCCCTGGCCGATGTTGTCGCCCTCGTAGCTGTACCAGGCACCCTTGCGGACCACCACGGCCGTTTCCTCGGCCAGATCCAGCAGACAGCCCAGGGTGCTGATGCCGCGGCCAAAGAGAATGTCGAACTCAGCGATGCGGAAGGGGGGCGCCACTTTGTTCTTCGCCACCTTCACCTTGGCCCGGATGCCGTACTCCTCGGTGCCACGCTTGAGGGTCTGAATGCGGCGGATGTCGAGGCGAACCGAGGCATAGAACTTGAGCGCGTTGCCTCCCGTGGTGGTTTCCGGGTTGCCGTAGGTCACCCCGATCTTTTGCCGCAACTGGTTCAGGAAAATCACCGTGCAGCCGGATTTGCCGATGTTGCCGGTGATCTTGCGCATGGCCTGACTCATCAGACGGGCCTGACTGCCCACCGCCAGGTCGCCCATCTCCCCTTCGATCTCCGCGCGTGGGGTGAGCGCCGCCACCGAGTCGACCACAACGATGTCGACGGCCGCAGAACGCACCAGCTGATCCACGATCTCGAGCGCCATTTCGCCGGTGTCCGGCTGGGAGACCAGCAGGTTCTCCACATCGACCCCGAGGGCCGCCGCATAGACCGGATCCAGGGCATGCTCGGCGTCGACGAAGGCCGCCACGCCACCACGGCGCTGGGCTTCGGCGATCGCATGCAGCGTGAGCGTGGTTTTCCCCGAACTCTCGGGGCCGTAGATCTCCACCACCCGGCCCTTGGGATAGCCGCCACCGAGGGCAAGATCAAGAGTGAGCGCGCCGGTGGAAACGGTTTCGACCCGCATGCGGGAAGCATCCCCGAGGCGCATGATCGAACCCTTGCCGAAGTTGCGCTCGATCTGACCGAGTACGAGGTCAAGGGCCTTGTCGCGGGCGGCGGCGGCGGAACCGAGGGCGGCGGCCGACGATCCGGCGGCGGCGGAGCGGGGATGAGCGGCCCTGAGGTCGGTGCTCTTGGGGTCGGCAGGCATGGTCAACGGTGGGTGAGAGAACAGGCCGCTGATCGAGACGTCCGAAGCGGGACATCCTGCGGCCTCAAAGGCACAGGTGCCACCGAATCGGGTGGACGTATCAGGCCGGCGCGCCGGACAGGAATTAGTACAGGCGTACGCTAGCGGATCAGGGCCAGGTCGCCAAGGGGGCCGCGAACCGCTCCGGGCGGAGCAGGGCGATGCCCGGCGGCAGGCCGGTCAGATCAGCCGCGCGCACGTACCCCCACGACACCAGAAAGCAGCGCACGGAGGTCAATCCCGGCGTGGCCCGCACCTGCTCCAGGGTGGGGCGCCTGTCTTCGATGAACCAGATCGGCCTGTTCAGCGACCGCAACTGGAGCAGAACCTCCGGCTTCGGCCCCTGCTCATGACCGAACAGCTGCCAGGGCTCAAGGCCCTCGGCAGAAAGCAGCTCAGCGGCGAAGGCCGCCCCCTTGGTGGTCAGCACCGCCCAATCGGCCGCCTCGCCGCGCAGGGCCCGCAGCCGCTCCGGCACGCCGGGGTAGGGGCGGTGCAGTGCAAGCCAGGCGCGGCGGTCGGTGGCGATGGCCTCGCGGCGCACGAGCTCCAGCACCTCCTGCAGCTGGGAGGGCTGCCACTCCCAGCGCTCCAGAGCACGGTCCAGAGCACCGCCGTAGTCAGCCAGGGTGTCGCTGAGCCGATGGTCGTCGCGGCCCAGCTCAGCGGCCAGCAGCACCATCTCCCAGCCCTTGTGGATCAGGGGCCGCAGCTGGGCAAAGCCGGGCGGCGCCGACACGGGCAGGTGAAGGTCGGGGCGCAGCTGCAGAGCAGCCCGGCGGGCGCTCCACCAGTACTCGGCCATGCCGTCGACCAGCACCCCGTCAAAATCGAACACCAGCAGGGGGCTGGAGGACACAGGGGAGCTCAAAGGAGTGTCAGAACTGGGCCGCTAGGATTCGAACCTAGGAATGGCGGGACCAAAACCCGCTGCCTTACCACTTGGCGACGGCCCAACGCGCAGTTGTGGGGTGGTCCGGGGAAGAGGGCCCGCAGGCCGCCAACGCAGTGGAACACCCGACGCCCGGGATCCAGATAGTTACCCACAGCGAGCCGTCCTTCGTCAATCTCCCGCTGTGCCGACAGGGATCACGGCAGCTGATGGCAGCGCTCAGCGCGGGAACACACGCAACCGCAGCTCCCCGCCGCTGCCGAACTCGGCACAGCGCAATCCATAGCGGCGCACCTGCTCCGCCTGAATCTGGCGGACGCGGGCGCTGCGGGGCAGCAACTCCACCGGGCAGCCGCGGGGCACCACCACCTGCTCCACAGCCAGACGGCATTCCTCCATGGCGCCGTAGGCGTCGTCCGGCAGTACCTGCAGCGGCGCCACCCCATCCGGCTGGCGCCGCCGCAGCAGCCGCTCGAGACCTCGCTGGATCTGATGCAGGCTGTCGGACTTGATCACCAGGATCGGCACGCCGTGGAGCTGGGCCTGCCGCCGCACCTCCGGGTCCTGGCCCAGCTGGTTGCGCACGGTGAGCACCGCATCCGCCTGCTCCAGATCAACAACCTGCTCAACGGCATAGCGGCGGCTGCGCACCGCCTGATCCAGCAGCGCAGCGCTGATGCCGCAGCTGAACAGGCGCAGGGTCGTCGCTGCCGGCTCCACCGCTGGGCGCCGGTGCGGTGCGGGCATGGATGGGTCGGGCAGAGGCACCGGCGCCAGGGGCGGGGCCGGATCCGGCCGCCGTAGCTCGCGGCGTGGCGCTGGTAGCTCCGCGCGCGTCAAGCGGGGTGGGGCCGGAGGAGTGGCCGCGTCTTCGAGCCGCACGCGGCCGAAAGCATCGCATTCGCGCACCTGGGGGCGGGCAGGCTGCCCCCGAAGCTGGAAATCCACCGTGCGGGCCACGTCACGGTGCACCAGCCAGCGGCTGCGGCTGTGCATCTCCACCGCCAGCGGGAAGGTGGGGTCGGCGCAGCGCTCCAGCACGGTCTTCTGGGAGCCGCGCCGCCGCGCTTCCTCATCACCGAGCGTGACCGACTGAATGCCGCCGATCAGGTCGCAGAGGGTGGGGTTCTTGATCAGGTTGGCCAACTCATTGCCGTGGGCCGTGGCCACCAGCTGCACCCCCCGTTCGGCGATCGTGCGGGCCGCCTGAGCCTCCAGCAACGTGCCGATCTCATCGATCACGATGACTTCCGGCATGTGGTTCTCCACCGCCTCGATCATCACCTGATGCTGCAGCTCGGGGCGCGCCACCTGCATGCGGCGGGCCCGGCCGATGGCGGGGTGGGGAATGTCACCGTCGCCGGCGATCTCGTTGCTCGTGTCGATCACCACCACGCGGCGTTCCAGGTCGTCCGCCAGCACACGGGCAATCTCCCGCAGGGCCGTGGTCTTGCCGACACCGGGACGCCCCATCAGCAGCAGCGACTGACCGGAATCCAGCAGATCCCGCACCATCGCCACCGTGCCGTACACAGCGCGGCCCACCCGGCAGGTGAGACCCACCACATCGCCGGTGCGGTTGCGGATGGCGCTGATGCGGTGCAGGGTGCGCTCGATGCCCGCCCGGTTGTCGCCGCCGAAATGGCCGAGCCGTTCCACCACGGCCGCCAGGTCCGAGCGGTCGATCGGCTGATCGGTGAGGGCAATGGCGCGCCCGGGGTAGCGGGCCTCAGGACAACGACCAAGATCCAGCACCACCTCGAGCAGCTGGTCGCGGCTCTCCGCGGCGGCGAAGGCCTCGCGCACCCGCTCCGGCAGCACCGCCAGCAGCGCTTCGAGATCGTCGGTCACCCGTTGCGGCGAAAGGGCGACCTCAGGGGCGCCGGCGTGAGCCAGGGCGAGGGGGGCAGCGTCGGGAGCTTGCATGACCCATCACTCCAGGACTGCCGTTCTAGCCATCAGGAAGCCAGCCACGGGCCGACCAGCGCCCGGGCCCTTGCCAGCGCCTCGGTCCAGAGGTCCGCATCGTCAAGCAGCCGTGTGCCCCGCCGCTCGGCCTCCACCAGCAGCGGCTGCAGCTGACGGCGGGCCATTCCACCGAAGGCCACACCGGCGCTGAGGCGCCGCGCCTCCGCCGCCGAGCCCGCCAGACGACGCAGCAGCTCCAGGGTGTGGGCGTTGGTGCCACCCGCCAGTTGCAGGGGCCCCGGTGGTGCCGAGGGCCGCAGCGCCGCCAGCAGCCGCACCGCGGCATGGGCCGTGCCGTCCCCCACATCGCCGCTCATCGGCCGGCCATCGAGCTGCCAGAGGGGCCGCAACCCCGCCGCTCTAAGGCGCGCGAACCGCTGCCAGAGCTCCGCCGCTAGACCCTCCACCCCTGGACGTTCCATGCCTGCAGATTCCGCACCTGAACCGTCCACGCCGTCAGCCACCGCCTGCCTGCGGCCGTTGGAGGGCGCTTCCCAGCCACAACTCACCGACAGGCGCTGCAGGGGCAGTCGCGCAGCTACCACCTGGTCGAGACGCTGAGCGAAAGCGGCGCCTCGGCCCGGCTGGGTGTGAATCTCCACCGCATCCGGCCGCAGCGCTGCCAGCAGAGGGGTCACAGCCTGCGCCGGCAGCGCATGCTCCCTGGCCGCGATCAGGCCGAGGGGGCAGGCCGGCAGGCAGCGGCCGCAGCCGTAGCAGCGCTCGTCGATCACACCGCCGCTCTCGCCGATGGCCAGGGCCGGGCACACCCGCGCGCAGGGTCGGGGGCAGGACGGCGGACAACGCTCCGGATCGAAGTGGGCCTTGCGGAAATGGGGGTCGGCGCCATCGCTGAGGCTCAGCATCAGCCAGGGGGGACAGCCGCCAGCGGAGCGCTCCAGACCCCAGGCGATGCCGCGCCGCGCTGCCACCACCACAGCGGGATCGGCAGCCACATCGATCGCCTGAACACCCGCCAGGGTGTAGATGCCGCAGAGATCGACGATCGCAGCCAGATCCTGGTTGCTGGCGCCGCAGATCAACTTGACCCAGCGGCCGGAGCGCAGCGCCTGCTCAGGCGGCAACGCACTGATCGAGCGGATGCCAGCGCAGCGACCTCGAGCCACCCATTTCCGCCACGATGCGCAGGCGCGGCTCCCTCTGGGTGAGCCCGCACAGGGCCGAGAGCTCTGCGGCGGAGAGCACCTGGGCTTCCAGCAGCCAGAGCAGGATCGGTTTGGTGCCTTCCAGCAGGGGGCCGAGCTGGGGCATCACCTGTTGGACGTCACCGACGGCAGCGGCATTGCCAACGCTGTGGTGGCCAAGGTGCGGCGGACGGATGCCATGCGACTGGAGCAGGAACACTTCGGGATCGCCGAGGCCGCGGGCTGAAGTCATTTGTGCGCGGTAGCCGGCGGCGCGCAGACGCCGCATCAGCCGTGTCTCCGCACCACCTTCCAGGGGGGCATAGAGGGCCAGGGCACCAGCCTTCTCCAGATCCTCCCGAAAGCGACGGCCGGTAAGAAGGAGCGGCATGGAGGGCAATGCCAGGAACGGCGGCAGTCTGGCAGGACGCTTTCAGGAATAGGGGGTCGGACCATGCGGTACTGTGGATTCTTGTGCATGTGTTCTGTGCCCGTCCGCTAGCCGGGCCTCCGGAACCTTGCGCGGGTCCACCGCTGTCGGTGGATCCTCCCGGCCAGTTCGGCAACGAGCAGCTCTGCTGCCTCACCGCCGACGGGAAACTCGCCGTCCTCCGGCTACGGCCCGACGGAAAAGTCCCAGCCTGCTGTTTCGCCCACCGCTAGCCCCCGGCCCTGCCTGCCCGTCAGGCCATGGCCGGATGCTCCGTTTCCACGGGATCCAGTCAAGCGGATCCAGCGCGTTCATCGATTCAGCCTCCAGGCGGCCCGTCATCTCCGGATGGTCTCGGCCGTGGTCCTGCTGGCGTTCTTCCCCCCATGTCCATCGGCATCCTCGGCAAGAAATTGGGCATGTCCCAGTTCTTCGCCCCCGACGGCAAGTCCATCCCGGTCACCGTGATCGAGGCGGGCCCCTGCCGCATCACCCAACTCAAAACCCCTGCCACCGACGGCTACACCGCCGCTCAGATCGGCTTTGGCGACATTCGCGAGAAGCTCGTCAACCGCCCGGCTGCGGGTCACCTGGCCAAATCCGGCAGTGAGCCGCTGCGGCACCTCACCGAGTACCGGCTCGATTCTGTCGAAGGCCTCGAACTCGGTGGCACGATCACGGTCGAAGGCTTCGAGCCCGGCCAGAAAGTCGATGTCAGCGGTGACACGATCGGCCGCGGTTTCAGTGGTTATCAGAAGCGCCACGGCTTCAGCCGCGGTCCGATGACGCACGGTTCCAAGAACCACCGCGAACCCGGATCCACCGGCGCCGGCACCACCCCCGGTCGGGTCTACCCCGGCAAACGGATGGCAGGCCGCTACGGCGGCAAGCAGATCACCACCAAGGGTCTCGTCATTCTCAAGGTGGATGTCGAGCGCAACCTGCTGGTGGTGAAGGGTTCGGTGCCCGGCAAGCCCGGCGCCCTGCTCAACATCCGACCCGCTCGGCGGGTCGGTGACAAGGTCGCGAACTGAGGATGTCAGCCATGGTCAACTGTGTCGTTCGTGATTGGCAGGGCAAGGAAGCCGGCAAGGCCAGCCTTGATCTGAGGGTCGCCAAGGAAGCCTCGGCCGGCGGCCTGCTGCAGCGCGCGGTCGTGCGCCAGCTCGCCCACGCCCGCCAGGGCACGGCCAGCAGCCTCACCCGCGCCGAAGTGCGTGGTGGCGGCCGCAAGCCCTACAAACAGAAAGGAACGGGTCGTGCGCGCCAGGGCTCGATCCGCACCCCGCTCCGCCCCGGTGGCGGCGTGGTGTTCGGGCCCAAGCCCCGCACCTACAGCCTGGCGATGAACCGCAAGGAGCGTCGCCTGGCGCTGCGCACCGCCCTGATCAGCCGGGCCGCCGACATGGTGGTGGTGCAAGGCTTCGGCGCGGCGCTGGAGCAGCCGAAAACCCGCGAAATCGTCGCTGCTCTGCAGCGCTGGGACATCCCCGCCGGCGCCAAGGTGCTGCTGGTGCTGGATGCCCCCACCGATGTGGTCCGCCTGTCGGTCCGCAACCTCGAAAACGTGAAACTGATCGCCGCCGATCAGCTGAATGTCTTCGACTTGCTCAACGCCAGGAAGCTGGTGCTCAGCGAGGAAGCTCTCGCCAAGATCCAGGAGGTCTACGGAGATGACTGAACGTTTCGCCAACCGGCTGGCGGATGTGATCCGGCGCCCGCTGATCACCGAGAAAGCCACCCGCGCGCTCGAACTCAACCAGTACACCTTTGAGGTGGACCCCAGGGCTGCCAAGCCCGACATCAAGGCCGCCGTCGAGCACCTCTTCGATGTGCACGTCATCGGCGTGAGCACCATGAATCCTCCTCGCCGTGCCCGGCGGGTCGGACGCTTCGCCGGCAAGCGCGCCCAGGTGAAAAAGGCGGTGGTGCGGCTCGCCGCAGGCAATGCCATCCAGCTGTTCCCCGAGGCCTGAGGGTTCTGAATCGTTATGGCAATCCGCAACTACCGTCCCTACACCCCCGGCACCCGCACCCGGGTCGCCAGCGACTTCAGCGAAGTCACTGAGCGCAAGCCCGAACGCAGCCTGGTGGTGGCCAAGCACCGCCGCAAAGGCCGCAACAACCGGGGCGTGATCACCTGCCGCCACCGTGGCGGTGGCCACAAGCGCCTCTATCGCCTGGTGGATTTCCGCCGCGACAAGCACGGCGTGGAGGCCCGCGTGGCCGCCATCCACTACGACCCGCACCGCAACGCGCGTCTGGCTCTGCTCTTCTACACCGATGGTGAGAAGCGCTACATCCTTGCTCCTGCAGGGATTGAAGTCGGCCAAACGGTGGTGTCCGGCCCCGGATCCCCGATTGAAACCGGCAATGCCCTGCCGCTCTCCTCAATTCCTCTGGGCTCCGCTGTCCACAACGTCGAGCTCTACGCCGGACGCGGTGGCCAGATGGTTCGCACCGCCGGCGCCAGCGCCCAGGTGATGGCCAAGGAAGGCGATTACGTCGCCCTCAAGCTGCCGTCCACCGAGGTTCGTCTCGTGCGCCGGGAGTGTTACGCCACCCTCGGTGAAGTGGGCAACGCTGAAGTTCGCAACACGAGCCTCGGCAAAGCCGGTCGCAAGCGCTGGCTGGGGCGTCGCCCCGAAGTGCGCGGCAGTGTGATGAACCCCTGCGACCACCCCCACGGTGGTGGTGAGGGCCGCGCACCGATCGGCCGCTCCGGCCCGGTCACCCCCTGGGGCAAACCGGCCCTGGGCCTCAAAACCCGGAAGCGGAACAAACCCAGCAATCGGTTTGTCCTGCGGAAACGTCGCCGCACCTCCAAACGGAGCCGTGGCGGACGGGATTCCTGATGGTCAACACTGTTTTGCTGTCTGCTTAAACCGCCATGGGACGTTCACTCAAAAAAGGACCATTCGTCGCCGACCACCTGCTGCGCAAGGTCGAAGCGCAGAACAGCGCTGGCGACAAAACCGTGATCAAAACCTGGTCGCGGGCTTCCACCATCCTGCCGATGATGATCGGCCACACGATTGCCGTTCACAACGGCAAGAGCCACGTGCCGGTGTATGTCACCGAGCAGATGGTGGGCCACAAGCTGGGGGAATTCGCCCCCACCCGCACCTTCCGGGGTCACATCAAAGACAAAAAAGGTGCCCGTTAAGGAGCGACACACCATGGCCAACCCTTCCCCCAGCTCAGAAGCCCGCGCCCACGGCCGCTACATCCGCGGATCCGTTTCCAAGGTGCGCCGGGTGCTCGACCAGATCCGCGGCCGCTCCTATCGCGAGGCGCTGATCCTGCTCGAGTTCATGCCTTACCGCTCCACCGGACCGATCACCAAGGTGCTCCGTTCGGCGGTCGCCAATGCGGAACACAACCTTGGTCTTGATCCCGCTTCCCTGGTGATCAGCACCGCGATCGCCGACATGGGTCCTTCCCTGAAGCGATTCCGTCCCCGCGCCCAGGGGCGGGCTTACGCGATCAAGAAACAAACCTGCCACATCAGCATTGCTGTGGCGTCCACTTCCGCCTGACCCCCGAGGACACCGCCCGATGGGACACAAGATCCATCCAACCGGATTGCGCCTGGGGATCACCCAGGACCACCGCTCCCGCTGGTATGCCCCCAGCAAGACCTATCCGATTCTTCTCCAGGAAGACGATCGGATTCGTCGCTTCATCCACAAGAAATACGCCAGCGCCGGCATCTCCGACGTGCTGATCGCCCGCAAGGCCGATCAACTCGAAGTGGAGCTCAAAACGGCACGCCCCGGCGTGCTGGTCGGCCGCCAGGGCAGCGGCATCGAAGAGCTTCGTGCCGGCATCCAGACCACGCTCGGCGACCGCCAGCGCCAGGTGCGCATCAATGTCGTTGAGGTGGAGCGGGTCGACGCTGACGCCTACCTGCTGGCCGAATACATCGCTCAGCAACTGGAAAAGCGGGTCGCCTTCCGCCGCGTCATGCGGATGACGGTGCAGCGCGCCCAGCGGGCCGGTGTGCTCGGGCTGAAAATCCAGGTGAGCGGTCGTCTCAACGGCGCCGAAATCGCCCGGACGGAATGGACCCGCGAAGGCCGCGTGCCCCTGCACACGCTGCGCGCCGACATCGATTACGCCACCAAGGTGGCCACCACCACCTACGGGGTGCTGGGCATCAAGGTCTGGGTGTTCAAAGGAGAGGTGCTTCCTGGGCAGAAGGAGCAACTGCCCGCTGGTGGAGCACCCAGGCGCCGGAGCAGCCGGCGGCCCCAACAGTTCGAAGACCGCTCGAACGAGGAGTGATCAGGAGGCCTGAACCATGCTGAGTCCCAAACGCGTCAAATTCCGCAAACAACAGCGAGGTCGCATGCGCGGCGTCGCCACCCGGGGCAACACGATTGCCTTCGGTGAGTTTGCCCTCCAGGCCCAGGAATGTGGCTGGATCACTTCTCGCCAGATCGAAGCCAGTCGTCGGGCGATGACCCGCTATGTCAAGCGGGGAGGAAAGATCTGGATCCGGATCTTCCCCGACAAGCCGGTCACCATGCGCCCCGCCGAAACCCGTATGGGTTCCGGTAAAGGCAACCCTGAATTCTGGGTGGCGGTGATCAAGCCCGGCCGGATTCTCTTTGAGATGGGCGGGCCTGAAATCACCCCGGCCATCGCCAAGGAGGCCATGCGCCTGGCGCAGTACAAGCTGCCGGTCAAGACGAAGTTCCTCGCCTTGGCCGACCAGGAGCCGGAAGCTTCCCCCGAACCCTCTCTCGCCCTGGAGTCCTGAACATGGCACGTCCTGCCATCGCCGAGGTGCGAACCCTCACCGATGCCGAATTGGTCGAACAGATCGGCGGTTGCCGCCGTGAGCTGTTCAACCTTCGCTTCCAGCGGGCCACCCGCCGGCTGGAGCAACCGCACCTGTTCAAGCAGAGCCGCACCAAGCTGGCTCAGCTGTTGACGGTGCAGCAGGAGCGGCAACGCTCCGCTCCCTCCGCCTCCTGATCCCCCACCACCCCATGGCACTCAAGGAAAGGGTCGGCACCGTCGTCAGCGACAAGATGGAAAAAACGGTGGTGGTCGCGGTGGAGAACCGCTTCCCCCATCCCATCTATCAAAAGACCGTCAGCCGCACCACCCGCTACAAGGCCCACGACGAAGACAACCGTTGTCGGGTCGGTGATCGCGTCCGCATCACCGAAACCCGTCCCCTCAGCCGCACCAAGCGCTGGGCGGTGGCGGAAGTTCTCACCCCATCCGGCGCGAGCTGAGGAGGTCACACCATGATTCAGCAGGAAACCTTCCTCAATGTCGCTGACAACAGCGGCGCCAAGCGCATCCAGTGCATCCGTGTGCTGGGCACCAACCGCCGGTATGCCCACGTCGGCGATGTGATCGTCGCTGCCGTCAAAGACGCCATGCCCAACATGGGGGTGAAGAAGTCGGACGTCGTCAAGGCTGTGGTGGTGCGCACCCGCGCCACGCTGCGCCGCGACACGGGCAACTCGATCCGCTTCGACGACAACGCCGCCGTGATCCTCGGCAACGACAACAACCCGAAGGGCACGCGTGTGTTCGGTCCGGTCGCCCGTGAACTGCGCGAGCGCAACTTCACCAAGATCGTGTCACTCGCCCCGGAGGTGATCTGAAATGGCCGCCGCAACACCCCAGCCACGGCCCGCCAAGCGGGTCAAGATGCGCATCCGCAAAGGCGACACCGTCAAGGTGATCGCTGGCAAGGACAAGGGAAAAACCGGTGAAGTCCTGCGCACCCTTCCTTACGAGAACCGCGTGGTGGTGCAGGGGATCAACCTGCGCACCCGTCACGTGAAGCCCACCCAGGAAGGCGAAACCGGCCGGATCGTCACGGAAGAAGCCTCTGTGCATGCTTCGAATGTGATGGTGTTCTCCACCAGCCAGAACGTTCCCAGCCGTGTCGCCATTGCCATCCAGGCCGACGGCACCAAGAAGCGCCGCCTCACCAAGACCGGCGAACTGCTCGATTGAGCACATCCTCGATTCGGTGGCCTCGGCCATGGAGTCACCTCCCCCGCCCGTCCCTGCACTCCCCGTTCCTGTCCGCCTTCTGACAACGCCCAGAAGCGAATTTCCCCCACCCCGCCATGTCACTCAAACAGCGCTACCGGGAGACGATCCAGCCCAAGCTGCTGAAGGATCTCAGCCTCTCCAACATTCATGAGGTTCCCAAGGTGATGAAAGTCACCGTGAACCGAGGTCTCGGCGAGGCCGCCCAGAACGCCAAGGCCCTTGAGGCTTCGATCGCTGAACTGGCCACGATCACCGGTCAGAAGGTGGTGGTGACCCGTGCCAAGAAGGCCATCGCCAGCTTCAAGATCCGCCAGGGCATGCCGATCGGCGTCGCCGTCACCCTTCGTGGTGACCGGATGTATGCCTTCCTCGAGCGCCTGATCCATCTGGCCTTGCCCCGCATCCGCGATTTCCGCGGTGTGAGCCCCAAGAGTTTCGATGGACGGGGGAATTACACCCTTGGAGTCCGGGAACAGATCATCTTTCCGGAAATCTCCTACGACAAGATCGATGCCATCCGGGGCATGGACATCACCATCGTGACCAGTGCCCGTAACGACGAAGAGGGCCGGGCCCTCCTCCGCGAGATGGGAATGCCGTTCCGCAGCAACTGAGCCCTCTTCGGACCCCCAACATGGCCAACCACGACCCGATTTCAGACATGCTCACCCGCATTCGTAATGCGAGTGAGAAAAAGCATCAGACCACCAAGGTGCCTGCTTCCCGCCTGTCGCACAGCATCGCCAAAGTGCTGCAGCAGGAAGGGTTCATTGCCCAGATCAGCGAAGAAGGTGAAGGGGTGCAAAGGCATCTCGTTCTTGAGCTGAAATACAGCGGCAAGCATCGTCAACCCACGATCCGCTCCGTCAAGCGCGTCAGCAAGCCGGGTCTGCGGATCTACAAGAACACACGTCAACTCCCCAAGGTGCTGGGTGGTCTCGGCGTCGCGATCATTTCCACCTCCAAGGGTGTGATGAGCGACCGTGACGCCCGTAAGCAGGGTGTCGGCGGTGAAGTCCTCTGCTACATCTACTGAAAAGGGAGTTGATTCATGTCACGTATTGGTAAAGCACCGATCCCGATCCCCGACAAGGTGACCGTGAGCCTCAACGGCCTCTCGGTCCATGTCAAGGGGCCCAAAGGCGAACTGAACCGCACCCTCCCTGAAGGTGTCCAGATTCGCCAGGAAGACAACACGCTCGTTGTTGCCCCTTCCACAGCCACCCGCCGCTCGCGGGAGCGCCACGGACTCTGCCGTACGCTGGTGGCCAACATGGTCGAAGGGGTGAGCAAAGGCTTCACCCGCAAGCTCGAAATCGTGGGCGTGGGCTACCGGGCCCAAGTTCAGGGTACGAAGCTCGTGGTGAGCGCCGGCTACAGCCACCCGGTCGAAGTGGTGCCCCCCGAAGGCATCGTCTTCACCGTGGAGGGCAACACCCAGGTGCTGGTCTCCGGTTTCGACAAGGAACTGGTCGGCAACGAAGCGGCCAAGGTCCGCGCCATTCGTCCTCCTGAGCCCTACAAGGGCAAGGGCATCAAGTACGAGGGCGAGCGCATTCTGCGCAAGGCCGGCAAAACCGGTAAGAAATGAGGCCTGCCTGAGCGTCCCACCCCTCCACTCCCATGTCCACCGTTTCCCGCAAAGCCCAGACCCAGAAGCGTCACCGCCGTCTGCGTCGCCATCTCACCGGATCCGCCGCCCGTCCGCGGCTGGCTGTGTTCCGCTCCAACAATCACATCTACGCCCAGGTCATCGACGACGACGCACAGAGCACGCTCTGTGCCGCTTCGACGCTCGACAAAGATCTGCGCACCAGCCTGACCGCCAGCTCCACCTGCGATGCCTCCGTGGCCGTGGGTCAACTGGTGGCCCAACGTGCCCTCGCCAAAGGCATTCAACAGGTGGTGTTCGATCGTGGCGGCAACCTCTATCACGGCCGTGTCAAGGCCCTTGCCGACGCTGCCCGTGAAGCGGGCCTTCAGTTCTGAACCGGATCCAACCATGACCGAAATCAACGAAACGATCCAGTCCAGCGACGTGCCAGCGGCGGCTGAAGGCCAGCCCGAACAGCGGCGCGGTGGCGGTGGCGGCAAAGGCGGCGATCGTCGCGGCGGCAGCGGCGGTGGTCGCCGTGGTGAAGGGCGGCGCGGCGGTCAGGAGCGCGACTCCGAATGGCAGGAGCGTGTGGTCCAGATCCGCCGGGTCTCCAAAACCGTCAAAGGCGGTAAGAAGATGAGCTTCCGCGCCATCATCGTGGTCGGCAACGAACGCGGTCAGGTGGGTGTGGGCGTCGGTAAGGCCGGCGATGTCATCGGTGCCGTCCGCAAGGGCGTGGCCGACGGCAAGAAGCACCTCGTCAAGGTTCCGCTCACCCGCACCAGCTCGATTCCCACCGAGAGCCGTGGGGTCGATGGCGCTGCCAGCGTGCTCATGCGCCCGGCCGCCCCGGGCACCGGCGTGATCGCAGGCGGCTCCATCCGCACCGTGCTTGAGCTCGCGGGCATCAAGAACGTGCTGGCGAAGCGCCTGGGCAGCAAGACGCCCCTCAACAATGCCCGCGCCGCCATCGAGGCGCTGCAGGCGCTCCGCACCCACAAGGAAACCGCCAAGGAACGGGGCATCTCCCTCGAGCAGATTTACTCCTGAGCCCCATGACCCACACTCTCCAGTCCCTCAAGCCCCAGGCCGGTGCCCGGCGCCGCAAGCTCCGCAAAGGCCGCGGCATCGCCGCCGGTCAGGGTGCCAGCTGCGGCTTCGGCATGCGCGGACAGAAGTCCCGCTCCGGCAGCCCCACCCGCCCCGGCTTTGAAGGCGGCCAGATGCCGCTCTACCGGCGGGTCCCCAAGCTCAAGCACTTCCCACTGGTGAACCCCAAGTCGTTCACCGTGCTGAACGTGGCCAAGCTGTCGGGCCTCAAGGCCGGCAGCACCGTCAACCTGGATGTTCTGGTGAAAGAAGGGCTGGTCACCAGCCCCAAGCACCCTCTGAAGATCCTCGGCGACGGCGATCTCAGTGTGAAACTGACCGTTCAGGCTGCTGCTTTCACTGCGTCTGCCCGTGAAAAGATCGAAGCCGCTGGTGGAACCTGCGAGCTCACCTGACCCCATCTCCACACCCCGCCAGCCATGCTGGTGGGGTTTCCTGGTCTCAGAGCCGTCTGCCACCGTCCTGCGGAACGGCAGGCGGCTTTCGTGTCACTCCGCAGCGTCTCCTTTCTGCCTCCCCACCGCCTGAGAACACACCATGCTCCTTAGCCGGGGGCGCAATCCCAGCGCCGGCGAAATCCTCACCCAGCTGATCCAGTCCAAGGGTCTCCGTGACCGGGTGCTCACCACGCTTGGCTTGCTGCTGTTGGTGCGCCTGGGGATTTACATCCCCGTTCCCGGCATCGACCGGGTGGCCTTCCAGCAGTTCATCCAGCAGGGCGGCCAGCTGATCGGCTTCCTCGACATCTTCACGGGTGGGGGCATCTCCACCCTTGGTGTGTTCGCGCTTGGCATCCTGCCGTTCATCAACGCCTCGATCATTCTTCAGCTCCTCACGGCGGCGGTGCCCCAGCTGGAGGACCTCCAGAAGAACGAAGGGGAAGCCGGCCGGCGCAAGATCGCTCAGATCACACGCTATGTGGCACTGGGTTGGGGGATCCTGCAGAGCACGGTCTTCGCCCTGATCCTGCGGCAATACGCCATCCCGGGAGTGTCCGCTCCTGTGTTCGTCATCCAGACCTCCCTCGCACTTGTGGCGGGATCGATGGTGGTGATGTGGATCAGCGAAGTGATCACCGAGCGGGGGATCGGCCAGGGAGCGTCGCTGGTGATCTTTGTGAACATTGTGGCCACGCTGCCGCGTGCCCTTGGCTCCACCGTGGAGCTGGCCCAGAGCGGCGACCGGGCCACCGTGGGCGGAATCGTGGTGCTGGTGCTGATTTTCCTGGTCACGATCGTTGGCATCATTTTCGTGCAGGAAGGCAGCCGTCGCATCCCGATCGTGAGCGCCAAGCGTCAGGTCGGACAAAACACCCCCCTTTCCGCGCGTCAGAGCTACCTGCCCTTGAAGCTCAATGCCGGTGGGGTGATGCCGATCATCTTTGCGTCAGCCGTGGTGTTCCTGCCCCTCACCATCGCCAACCTCACCCGCGCCCCCTGGCTGATCCAGCTGGCCGGCTACCTCAGCCCCAACAGCAGCACGCCATGGCTTTATGCCCTGCTGTTCTTCGCGTTGATCATCGGCTTTTCGCTGTTCTACGCCACCCTCACGATCAATCCGGTCGACATCGCCACCAACCTCAAGCGCAGCGGTGTAGCCGTTCCGGGTGTGCGTCCCGGCTCTGCCACTGCCATTTATCTCAGTGGCGTGCAGAACCGGCTCACCATCCTCGGGGGTCTCTTTCTCGGTGCGGTGGCAATCATTCCCTCGGCTGTGGAGGGCGCCACGCAGGTGCGCACCTTCCAGGGTCTGGGGGCCACCTCCCTGCTGATCCTGGTGGGCGTTGCGATCGACACCGCCAAGCAGGTCCAGACCTACGTGATCTCGCAGCGCTACGAGGGGATGGTGCGCCAGTGACGCGTCCCACCCCTTCCAGGGCTCCCCAGGTCATCGCCACTCCCCCGCCCCTTCTCTGGTTTCCGCTCATCCGCCCCCTTCCATGAAGCAGCGCATTCTTTTTCTCGGCCCCCCAGGAGCCGGCAAGGGCACCCAGGCCGAGCGTCTCGCGGCCAGCCACAACCTCCTGCACCTCTCCACCGGCGAGTTGTTGCGCGCCGAAGTGGCTGCGGGCAGTGCGCTCGGCCAGGAAGCGGAGGCCGTGATGGCCCGTGGCGAACTGGTCAGCGACACCTTGGTGCTGGCGATCGTTCGTGCCCGTCTGACCTGCTGCAACGGCGGCTGGCTGCTCGATGGTTTCCCACGCAACCTGGCCCAGGCCGATCTCCTCCAGCAACTGCTGGAGGAGATCGGCCAACCGATCGAATTGGTGGTGCTCCTGGCCCTCGATGACGAAACCCTCGTGGAGCGCCTGCTGGCACGCGGCCGCGCCGACGACAACGAAGCTGTGATCCGCAACCGTCTTGTCGTCTACAGCGATCAGACGGAGCCTTTGATCGCGTACTACCGCGCCAAGGGGCTGCTCAGTTCCGTCGAGGCCACTGGCACGGTCGAGGCGATTGCCGAGCGAATCTCCGCTGTTGTGGGTTGAGCGCTGTGGTACGTTGTCTGTTTGGAAATTTGGAGCACCGCTGCTCATGAAGGTGCGTGCCTCGGTCAAGAAAATGTGTGACAAGTGCCGGGTGATCCGCCGCCATGGCCGGGTCATGGTGATCTGCACCAACCCCAAACACAAACAGCGCCAGGGCTGACCTGCGCTGTTCCCGCCTCATTCATCTGCGCCCTCTTGGGCGCACCACCCAGCCCACCGTGGCTGGGCTCCCCTCTGCCCAACTGAATCGTTTCTTCGTGGCTCGGATTGCCGGTGTCGATATCCCTCGTGACAAGAGGGTTGAGATTTCTCTCACTTACGTCTATGGCATCGGCTTGACCCGTGCCCAGAAGATCCTGGCCAAGGCCGGTGTCAGCCCGGACATCCGGGTGAAAGACCTTGACGACGCTGACGTGCAGAAACTGCGCGCCGCAGCGGAATCCTTCACCCTCGAAGGCGACCTGCGCCGTCAGGAGGGCATGGCGCTCAAGCGTCTGCAGGACATCGGCTGCGTTCGTGGCCGCCGCCATCGCATGGGCCTGCCGGTCCGTGGGCAGCGCACCCGCACCAACGCACGCACCCGCCGCGGCGCGCGCAAAACCGTGGCCGGCAAGAAGAAGTAATCCTCTCGCCCAGCGCCTCATCGGCGTCAGTCCTTCCCAGTCCCCTACCCCAGGCCCCTGTCCATGGCGAAGCCAGCCAAGAAAACCGGCGCAAAGAAAACCAAGCGGAATGTGCCCAACGGCGTGGCACACATCCAGAGCACCTTCAACAACACCATCGTGTCGATCACCGACACCGCTGGCGAGGTGATTTCCTGGTCGTCTGCCGGGGCCAGTGGCTTCAAGGGAGCCCGCAAGGGCACCCCGTTCGCCGCCCAGACGGCCGCCGAAGCTGCCGGCCGCCGCGCCCTCGAGCAGGGCATGCGGCAGATCGAAGTGCTGGTGCGCGGGCCTGGATCTGGCCGTGAAACCGCCATTCGTGCTCTGCAGGTGGCAGGTCTTGAGATCACCCTGATCCGTGATGTCACCCCGCTGCCTCACAACGGTTGCCGGCGCTCCAAGCGCCGCCGGGTCTGAGTCGCTTCACTTCCAAGCCCTCGGGCATTCCTCTTCACCACCTTCAGGCCGTGCATCAGTATCAGATCGATCGCGTCGAGCATCAGATCGGCGAAGACCGCTCCCAGACGGGCGTCTTTGTGATCGGGCCCCTCGATCGCGGCCAGGCCATCACCCTGGGCAACGCCCTGCGTCGGGTGCTCATGGGTGGGATGGAAGGCAGTGCGATCACGGCCGTGCGCATCGCCGGCGTGAACCATGAATACGCCACGGTGCCGGGTGTCCGCGAAGACGTTCTCGACATTCTGCTGAACTGCAAGGAAGTGGTCGTCAGCAGCCGCAGCCGCGATCTTGAGATCGGCCGGCTTGTGGCCACCGGCCCCGCCACCGTTACCGCCGGTGACCTGCAATTCTCCTCGCAGGTTCAGGTGATCGACCTTGAACGGCCGATCGCCACCGTCGCGGAAGGCCACAGCCTCGAGCTTGAAGTGCACGTGGAGCGGGGTGTGGGCTATCGCCCCGTCGACCGTCACAACGAAGACACCAGCGCCATCGACCTGCTCCAGATCGATGCCGTGTTCATGCCGGTGCGGCGGGTGAACTACACCGTCGACGAAACCGCTGTCGGCGAAGGCGGCTCGGCGCGGGAGCGGCTGCGGCTCGAGATCCACACCAGCGGCGCGATCACCCCCGACGACGCCATGGCCCAGGCCGCCAATCAGTTGATTGCCCTGTTCCAGCCGCTGGCCAGCCTCACCATCGACGACGAGCCGGGCGTGGAGCCGGAGCCCTCTGCGGAAAGCCAGATCCCTCTGGAAGAACTCAACCTGTCCGTGAGGGCTTACAACTGCCTGAAGCGTGCCCAGGTGAACTCGGTTTCCGATCTCATGGGCTTCAGCTACGAAGACCTCCTCGAGATCAAGAACTTCGGTTCCAAATCGGCCGACGAGGTGATCGAAGCCCTTGAGCGCATCGGCATTTCTCTGCCCCAGAGCCGCACCACGGCCTAGACCCCGCTTCGCTGCGCGATCTCTCCCCTTCGACGTACACCACCCCGGAACCATGCGCCACCAATGCCGAGTCCCCCTTCTTGGTCGCCCAGCTGACCAACGCAAGGCACTGCTGCGCGGACTCACCACCCAGTTGATTCGCGAAGGCCGCGTCACCACCACCAAGGCCCGGGCCAAGGCCCTGCGTGACGAGACCGAGCGCATGATCACCCTGGCCAAGGAGGGCACCCTGGCGGCCCGCCGCCGGGCCATGGGCTACATCTTCGACAAGCAACTGGTCCACTCGCTCTTCGACAAGGCCCAGGAGCGTTACGGCGACCGCCAAGGTGGCTACACCCGCATCATCCGCACGGTGCCCCGGCGCGGCGACAACGCCGAGATGGCCATCATCGAGCTGGTCTGACAACGCCGCGCCGCATCGCCCTCTGTCTTCAGTACGAGGGCTCCTGCTATCACGGCTGGCAACGGCAGCCTCATCAGTCCAGTGTTCAGAGCACCCTGGACCAGGCCATTGCTGCGCTTGAGCCCCCACCTTCACCCTCCACAGTTGCGGCAGGCCGCACCGATGCAGGTGTTCATGCCGCAGGTCAGGTGGTGCATTTCGATGCCACAGGCCCGATTCCTGCCCACCGCTGGCCCGCCGCGCTGAACGGACGCCTACCTGCGAGCATCCGCGTGCTTGCCGCCTCGGAGCAGCCTCAGAGCTGGCACGCCTGCTTCTCCGCCACCTACCGGCGCTACCGCTACACCCTCTACAACGGGCGCACTCCCAACCTCTTCCTGGCGCCATTCACCTGGCATCGCTACCGCCACCGGCTCGATGAGAACCGGATGCGTGCTGCGCTGGAAGGAATGCTCGGCACCCACAACTTCGCCGCTTTCCAGCGGGCCGGGAGCAGCCGCCCCCATGCCCGCACCACCGTTCAGGATGTGAGCCTTGAGCGCGACGGTGACCTGATCACCGTGGAGATCCAGGCCAGTGGCTTCCTGTACGGCATGGTGCGCCTGGTGCTGGGCCAGCTTGTGGCTCTCGGGGAGGGCCGGCTCAGCCTGGAGCAGTTCGAGCACCGTTGGCGCACCGGAGCGCGCGCTGAGGTGAAGGAAGCGGCACCGCCCCAGGGTCTCTGCCTGCTGCGGGTTGGGTACCCACAGCCAATCTTCCCAATGAGCGCATGGTATGATTGCCAACCGCGATTCAGGTTGAGAAGCCAGGATCCGCCGGAGTTTTCGCCTCTTTCGCCCAGCTCCTGAAACCAAGTCCAGCGGGCCTTTCGCGGCCGCCTCCAAGGGATTTACCCAGGAGCTGGAGAAGGCGACGGTCTAGGCTCCGGATCAGCGATGGGCTCAACGTTCTCTCCATGCGGAGACAACAGGGCCACCTCCCTCCTGTCCAGCCCCCCCATTCAGCGGGATGGCGCAATCCCTCCGTCCGGCCTGCCGGTGCAATGAACAAGACCTCCGTCCCCTCTCCTGATTCCCTTGATCGCCAGTGGTACCTGGTTGATGCAGAGAATCAAACGCTCGGCCGTCTGGCCAGCGAGGTGGCCAGCGTGCTGCGCGGCAAGAACAGCCCTTCCTTCACCCCTCACCTTGATACCGGCGATTTCGTCGTGGTCGTCAACGCCGACAAGGTGCGTGTGAGCGGCAACAAGCCCGAGCAGAAGATCTACCGGCGCCATTCCGGCCGCCCCGGCGGCATGAAAACCGAAACCTTCGCCGCCCTGCAGGCTCGCCTCCCTGAGCGCATCGTTGAGAAGGCGATCAAGGGGATGCTGCCCCACAACGCCCTCGGGCGGCAGATGTTCCGCAAGCTGAAGGTCTACAAGGGTGCCGAGCATCCGCACGCCGCTCAGCAGCCCCAGCCCCTGGCCCTCGATCCTTCCGCTTCCGCACGATGAGCACCTCCACCAATCGCGTCGTCTACTGGGGAACCGGCCGCCGCAAGACAGCCGTCGCCCGTGTGCGCGTGGTGCCCGGCACCGGCGCCATCACGATCAATGGCCGCCCCGGCGACAACTACCTGAACTACAACCCCAGCTACCTCGCTGCGGTCAAAGCACCCCTCGACACCCTCGGGCTGTCCACCGACTACGACCTGTTGGTCAACGTCAAAGGCGGCGGCCTCACTGGGCAAGCCGATGCGATCAAGCAGGGGGCTGCCCGTGCGCTTTGTGATCTCTCCCCAGACAACCGCAAACCGCTGAAGACCGAAGGCCACCTGAGCCGCGACCCCCGGGCCAAGGAGCGTCGCAAATACGGCCTCAAGAAAGCCCGCAAGGCTCCCCAGTTCTCCAAGCGCTGATCCACGTCATGCCCAAGAGCGACATCCATCCCACCTGGTACCCCGATGCCAAGGTGATCTGCAACGGAGAGGTGGTGATGACCACCGGCTCCACTCATCCCGAGCTCAACGTCGACGTGTGGAGCGGCAATCACCCCTTCTACACAGGCACCCAGAAGATCCTCGACACCGAAGGTCGCGTCGACCGCTTCATGCGCAAGTACGGCATGGCCAGCACCGACAGCGCCAAGAAAGCCACAGCACCGGCGGCCGAAGCAGTCAGCGAAACCCCTGCAGCCGACGCTTGAGACCCTGCCGGTCTGGCCTCCCACCCGGCACCGTGCTGATTTCACACCCACGGCCGGATGCTCCAGGGCATCCGGCTTTTTGCTGAGCGCGCCACCGCTGCCATGGACCCTGCCTTCCTCGCCGAACGTCTGGAAGCCGTCCGTCTGACCTTCACCACCCTGGAGCGGCAACTCGCCGATCCGGCGGTGGCCGCCGATCCGGCCCAGCTGCAGCACCTGGCCCGCGAACGGTCACGGCTCGAACCGCTGGTGCTCGATTACGCCTGCTGGAACGAGCTGCGGCGAGAGTGGACCCAGACCCGCCAACTGCTGAAGGAGAGCCGCGGCGACGCTGAACTGGAGCTGATGGCCCAGGAAGAGCTGGCGAGCCTGACGGCCCGGATCGGTGCCACCGAGGAACGCCTCACCCTCGCCTTGCTGCCAAGCGATCCCCGCGATGAGCGCAGCGTGATGCTGGAGATCCGCGCCGGCGCCGGCGGCGACGAAGCCTCGCTCTGGGCCGGGGACCTGGCCCGGATGTACGAACGCCATGCCCAGACGCTCGGCTGGCAGGTGCAGCCCGTCAGCGCGTCTGAAGCCGATCTCGGTGGCTACAAGGAGGTGATCCTCTCGATCCGTGGGGATGGGGTGTACAGCCAGCTGAAGTACGAAGCCGGCGTGCACCGGGTGCAGCGGGTTCCCGCCACCGAGTCGCAGGGGCGGGTGCACACCTCCACCGCCACCGTGGCCGTCATGCCCGAAGCGGATCCAGTGGAAGTGCAGCTTGACCCCGGCGACCTGGAAATCAGCACGGCCCGCTCAGGAGGCGCCGGCGGACAGAACGTCAACAAGGTGGAGACCGCCGTCGATCTCCTCCACAAACCCACCGGCATTCGCGTCTTCTGTACCCAGGAGCGCTCCCAGCTTCAGAACCGGGAACGGGCTCTGGCGATCCTGCGGGCGAAGCTGCTGGAGCGTGAACTGGCGGCCGCGGCCGCAGCCGAAAGTTCGCAGCGACGGGCCCAGGTCGGCAGCGGCGACCGCAGCGAAAAGATCCGCACCTACAACGTGAAAGACAACCGGGTGACCGATCACCGGCTCGGCCGAAACTTCGCGCTCGAGGCGGTCCTGCAGGGCCAGTTGGGCGAAGTGATCGCAGCCTGCATCGCCGCCGATCAACGCCGGCAACTGGAGCAGCTGGCGGCTGACGCAGCGGCGTGAACACTGATGGGCTGCTTGGCCCATCAGCGGGAGGTCCGTTGTCTGGCGCCGGCTTCAGGCCCCGATCACATACTTGGCCCACTCGCGACGGCCGGAGCGGATCTGGCGTGTGGCCTCGAAGTAGAGGGTGCTCACGGGCCGCCGCGGCACCCTTGCCAGTGGCATGGAGGCCTCGCGCGGGGTGCGGTTGCCCTTGCGAACGTTGCAGCGCAGACAGGCGGTGGTCACGTTTTCCCAGCTGTCGCCCCCTCCTCTGCTGCGGGGGATCACGTGATCGATCGACAGCTGATCGCCCTGATAGCCGCAGTATTGGCAGGAATGGCCGTCGCGCTGAAAGACATTGCGGCGGGTCAGGGGCAGCTCCTTGAAGGGCACGCGCACGAACTGGCGCAACCGGATCACCGATGGCAGCAGCAGATCGTCCCGCAGGATGCGGCTGCTGTCGTGTTCGAGGCCTTCCGCCTTCCCCTTCAGCACCATCACCGTGGCACGACGCCAGGTAGTGATGTTCAACGGCTCATAGGAGGCGTTCAGTACGAGAACCTGGCTCACGACGCTCTGTCGAGGGGAGGCATGCCAGACCTCCTGCGTGGCGGCATGCTAATGGGAGTTTCTGGTCCTGCTTCAGATCCGCTCCAGGTTCGCTCTACGCGGCTCCCTGCCACGCCCTCGCCCGGATGATTCCCGCTTCCGACGCTCCTTCCTTCCCCTCCGCCACTCCCTCCACCACCGACGCCCCGCTCGCTTGCGGTCTGCATCCCACCCAGCGAGCATGGGTGGAGGTGGATGCTGCGGCAATCCAGCGCAACGCCAGCCGGTTGCAGCGCTTTCTCAGCCCCGGCTGCGCGTTGATGGCCGTTGTCAAGGCCGATGGCTATGGCCATGGCGCCCTGCCCGTGGCGCAGGCGGCGCTGGCCGGCGGTGCCAGCTCACTCGGGGTGGCCACCCTGCAGGAAGGTGTGGATCTGCGGCAGCGGGGAGTTAAGGCACCGATCCTGGTGATGGGCAATCTGGTGGGCGCCGAAGAGCTTCACAGCTGCCTGCACTGGCAGCTGATGCCCACGATCAGCACGCTGGAGGAGGCCAGCTTGAGCCACCGCCTGGCGGCAGGCACCGGTCGCCGTATGGAGGTGCATCTCAAGCTCGACACCGGCATGGCCCGGCTGGGGGTCGACTGGCGCGTGGGTGCCCAGCTGCTGGAGTCGCTGCATGACCTCGACCACCTCGAGGTGGCCGGGCTGTATTCCCATCTCGCTGATGCCGATGCCCCTGACGCCGGCGGCTCCGATCTGACGCGCCAGCAGCAGGAGCGGTTCGAATGCGTGCTGTGCCAGGCCGCGAACCGCGGGCTGGCCACCGGCCTACGTCATCTCGCCAACTCCGCCGGCAGCCTGCGCGGGCCTTCCCTCCACTACGACCTGGTGCGGGTCGGCCTGGCCCTCTACGGCCATGCGCCTGCCCCCCATCTGGCCACGCAGGTGCAGCTGGAGCCGGCCATGGGGGTTCGTGCCCGGGTCACCCTGCTGCGCGATGTCCCAGCCGGCGTGGGGGTGAGCTACGGCCACCAATGGCGCGCGCCGCGGCCCAGCCGCCTGGCGGTGGTGGCGATCGGTTACGCCGATGGCGTGCCGCGCTCCCTCTCCAGCCGCATGGAGGTGCTGTTCGCGGGCCATCGGCTGCGCCAGGTGGGTGCGATCACCATGGATCAGCTGTTGATCGATGCCACCGACGAACCCGAGCTGCGCGTGGGATCGGTGGTGACGTTGCTGGGCTGCGACGGGGACATTCGCATCGGTCCGGAGCACTGGGCCGCCACCTGCGGCACCATCCCCTGGGAGGTCCTCTGCGGCTTCAAGCATCGGTTACCGCGGCTCCGTCCCGAGGAGGCCTGTCACAGGCGCTGATAAGCTTTGCCAGCCCCTGGAGAGGTGGCTGAGTGGTTGAAAGCGGCTCCCTGCTAAGGAGTTACAGGAGGCAACTTCTGTCGAGGGTTCGAATCCCTCCCTCTCCGTTCCCTGGTTCTGCAGCTCCCGCGCTGCTCCTTGCTCACTGAAGCGTGGGCCTGCCTTGGCGCTGCTGGTCAGTGGCGCCCTTTGCATCGGCAGGCCGCACCTCTGGATCCACGGCGCTGGCTTTCAGCAGGCCGGCAGCCAGCTGGGGCAACAGGCGTGCATCCTGCGCCCGCTCGGACCCCTCGCTGAACACCACCAGCAGAAAGGGACGATGGCCCTCCATCTCCACATAGGCAGCATCGTGGCGGGCCTGGCTCATCCAGCCCGCCTTGCTCCAGAGCCGGGCGGACAGCGGCAGCCCTTCACCGAGGAAGCCGTCCACCTGATTCTCCGGATCCGCCGCCCGCAGCGCTGGATCGAGAGGACGCCGCAGCAGCTCGCGCATACGGGCGCTCGCCAGTGGCGATACGAAGGCGCCCGCCATGGCGGCATGCAGCAGGCGGGCAGTGGCATCGCTGCTCAGCCGGTTGCGGTTGGCGCGATCGGGTCCGTAGAACTGGCGCTCACGCCCGTAAGGACCATCGCCCCAGGTCTTCTGACAGAGGTTGCAGGCCTCCATCTCGGGCCAGCCCAAGCGGGCGAACCAGCGGTTCACCAGCTGACGTTGCGCCATCCAGGCGTCCAGAGCGGCCGGAGGCAGGTCCGGACCGCTGGTGGTGCCGGTCAGCATGTCCACCACATAGCCGGTGGCGTCGTTGCTCGAGTCACGGATCATGTCGGCGAGGGAGCGCCGCAGTTCCGGCGACTCCTCCAGCAACTGGCGCTGCAGCCAGGCTTCCGCCGCCGCCAGATAGAAGAGCTTCACCACGCTGGCGGGGTAGACGGAGCGGCCGCCCGCCCAGCTCGCTCCGGCCGGCGGCAGGGCCCAGAACGTCGCCGGATCAAGCCCATCGGCCTGGCCGATCAAGGAGGTCTCGTACCGCAGCCAGGTGACGGCCAGCTGATCGGCAAGACCGGGCCGGGCCTGCCCTTCCAGTTCGCGGAGCCGCTCCTGCAGGATCGTGCCCATGGCCCCATCCGGGCGGTAGAACGCCATCGATGTCGGCCACAGCAATGGTGAGATTAGGCACTCCCGCAGCGGCGGAACTGCTGGTAACAGGCAGCCGCTGGCGCCTGCTGGCCCCGCTGGACGGGTACAGCCGCCCCAGCGGGGCGGGACTCGCCACCCAGGCCGCGGCAGGGCGCTGCCTGGAGGTGCTCCAGGCAGCAACGCCGCCGGAGGGAAGGCTGCGGGTGCGGCTGCTCGAAGACGGCTACGGCTGCTGGCTGGACGCGGGTGAACTGGCCGGCAGGGCGGAAGCGGCAGCCCGTCCGTTGCCGCGGCTGCTGACGGCGGCAGCGATCCAGGCCCGGCTACCTGAGGTGCTGGCATTTGCGGCCGGCGCTGCCGCCCACCCCAACCACTACCTCTGGGGAGGCACCACCGGCCCCCACTACGACTGCTCCGGGTTCATCCAGAGCGCGTTTGCCCAGGCGGGGATCTGGATTCCTCGTGACGCCTATCAACAGGAACGGTTCTGCCAGCCGGTGGCGGTGAGCCCCTCCACCCTGACGCTGCTACGACCGGGGGACCTGATCTTCTTCGGCCGTCCGCAACGCTGCACCCATGTGGGACTGCACCTGGGCTCCGGGCGCTATCTGCACAGCTCCGGACGCGACCACGGCCGCAACGGTCTGGGCATCGACCAGCTGGCCCCCTGGGACACGCATCCGGTGGCCAGCCACTACCGCCGGGAACTGCGGGGCGCCGGCAGGGTGGTCCACTGCCATGACGGCAGCCCACTCCCGTAAGTTGCAGGCTCACCTCTTTCCGCCAGCCCCATGAGCGCGCCCCTCCGGCTGGAGCTCTCGGTGGTGATCCCCCTCTACAACGAGGAAGAAAGCCTGCCACCGCTGGTGGAGCAGGTGCTGCGCGCCGTGCGTCCCTTGGGGCGGCCCTTCGAACTGGTGCTCGTCGACGACGGCTCCACCGACCGCACCGCTGAGGTGCTGACCGGGCTGGCCGCGCGCGTGCCGGAGCTCGTGGCCGTGCTGCTGCGGCGGAACTACGGCCAGACCGCTGCGATGGCGGCGGGTTTCGATGCCAGCACCGGCGCCATGATCGTGACCCTCGACGGAGACCTGCAGAACGATCCGGCCGATATCCCACTGCTGCTGGAGCGGCTGGAGGACGGCTACGACCTGGTGAGCGGCTGGCGGCACCTGCGCAAGGACGCTGCCGTGCAACGGCTGCTGCCGTCGTTGATCGCCAACCGGCTGATCGCGCGGGTGACCGGGGTGCGCCTGCACGATTACGGCTGCTCGCTCAAGGCTTACCGCCGTGAAGTGGTGGCCGACATGAACCTCTACGGCGAGCTGCATCGCTTCCTTCCGGCGCTCGCGTTCATCGAGGGCGCCCGGATCGCCGAGGTGAAGGTGAACCACCATCCACGGCGCTTCGGCAGCAGCAAATACGGCATCGATCGCACCTTCCGGGTGCTGATGGATCTGCTCACGGTCTGGTTCATGAAGCGGTTCCTCACCCGTCCCATGCACGTGTTCGGGTTCGGGGGGCTGGCCTCCCTAGCGGTGGGCCTGCTGATCAGCCTCTACCTGCTGGGCGAGAAGGTTTTCCTCGATGCCGATATCGGCAATCGTCCCCTGCTGCTGGTGGCGGTACTGGCGATCGTGGCCGGCATCCAGTTGTTCTGCTTCGGGCTGCTGGCGGAGCTGCAGATGCGCACGTATCACGAAAGCCAGGGGCGGCCCATCTACCGGGTGCGGCAGACCCTCAAGGGGCCCCGTGGCGCTGAGCTGGCCGCAGCGGTGGGCCCGCCCTGAGCGATGGGTTTGTCCCTGCCGGATTGAACTTTTATGTCGCCCTGTGCAGGCTTCTGAGCCTGGCCGAAAGCGATCCTTACAGTACCGGCGGTTGCTGTATTGGCCCACGCCATGACTGGAGAATTCGTAGCTGCCTGGCTGCCGTCGGTGTTCGTGCCTCTGGTGGGAATCCTCGGTCCTGCTGTCGCCATGGCCCTGCTGTTCAACGTGATCGAAGCCCGCGACTGAACCGGTGCACGGGTCAACGCCCGCCGGTCTTTCGCTCCGCCCGTTCGCCTCCCCTTCGCTCGCTTCACCTCATGACCGTCCACCCCGTCGCCGACCCCACCGTCGGCAACCTGGCCACCCCGATCAACAGCAGCTACTTCACCAAGGCGTTCCTGAACGCGCTGCCCGCCTACCGTCCGGCGTTGTCCCCCAACCGGCGTGGCCTGGAAGTGGGCATGGCCCACGGTTTCTTCCTCTATGGGCCTTTCGCCCTCACCGGGCCGCTGCGTCTCACCGAGTACGCCAGCACCGCCGGCCTGCTGGCCACGATCGGTCTGGTTTCGATCCTCACGGTCTGCCTGTCGATCTACGGCACCGCCGGCACCGGCCCCAACGTGCAGCCCCCCGACGCCACGATCGACAATCCCCCCGCAGACCTCTTCACCAAGGCCGGTTGGGCTGAGTTCGCCAGCGGCTTCTGGCTCGGTGGCTGCGGCGGCGCCGCCTTCGCCTGGTTCCTGGCCGGTACCGCTCTGGTGGCTCCGCTCACCAACCTCGCCGGTGGCGTCTGGAGTGTGAACTGATGCGCTGAGTCTTCAGCGTTCACCTTGAAGCCCCGCCCAGGCGGGGCTTTTTCATGGCCAGAACCAAGGTTGGCATCAGGTCGGCACTGGCTCTGATGCAGGAGCAGCAGCGCCAGCAACCTGGCACGTGCCGAAACGGCACCGGAGCGGGGGCAGTTTCTGTAAGGATTGTTGAACGACAGGCTTGAGTTGCGGGATCGGGTCCATGTCGGTGTCTGGTCCGTTTCTGCGCCGGCCGGTGCTCACCTTGGTGGTGACCCTGCTGATCCTGCTGGCGGGAGCGATCTCCCTGCCAGCCCTGCAGGTGGAGAACCTGCCACCGATCGCACCCATCCGGGTGAGCGTGCGCGCCAGCTACCCCGGCGGCGGCGCCCTCGCCGTGGAGCAGGGCGTCACCACCCCGCTGGAGCGCCAGCTCAACGGCCTCGAGCGCCTCGAAAGCATCCGTTCCAGCAGCTCGGCGAACGGCAGCACGATCACGCTCACCTTTGAGGGCGGCAATCCCGAGCTCAACCAGATCAACGCCCAGAACGAAGCCACGCTGGCGAACCGTCAGCTGCCCCCGCAGGTGTCGCGGCTGGGGGTGCAGGTGCGCCGCAGCTCCGACGACCTGCTGATGGTGCTGGGCTTCAGCGCCAAGGAAGGCATGTACACGCCGTCGTTCCTGAGCGGCTGGGTGGATCAACAGCTGCGTGATTCTCTCCAGCGGGTTCCGGGCGTGGGCAACGTCACCGCGTTCGGCGGGGCGGATCTCGCCTTCCGGCTGTGGCTGGATCCGGTGGAGCTGGAAAAGCGTCAGCTCACCATTCTTGATGTGGAGCGCGCCCTGGCCGAGCAGAACGTGTTGGCTGCTCTCGGTCAGGTGGGCGACGCCCCCAGCCCCCCCGGCCAGCAGATCACCCTGCCACTGGAGATGGAAGGGCGCCTGCGCAGCGTGCGCGAGCTGGAGCAACTGGTGGTGAGCCGGACCGCCGATGGTGGCGTCGTGCTGCTCAAGGACGTGGGGCGGGTGGATCTCGACCTCGAGAGTTTTGAGAGCACCGGCATGAACCTGAAAGGGGATCCGGTGGTGGCCGTGCAGATCTTCCAGCGCGATGGCAGCAACGCCCTGGCAGTGAGCGATGCCGTCAATGCCAGCCTTGATCGGCTGGCCGATCAGTTTCCACCCGGGGTGGAGGTGCAGCGGATCGTCGATGTGGCCGACACCGTGCGGGAAAGCATCGACCTCACCACCGCCAGCCTGCGGGACGCTGTGGTGTTGGTGCTGGTGGTGCTGCTGCTGGCCCTCGGCAACAGCCGGCTGGCGGTGGTCACGGCCGTGGCCGTGCCGGTGGCCCTGATCGGCAGCCTCAGCCTCCTGTGGGTCACCGGCAGCTCGATCAACACGCTGAGCCTGTTCGGCATGGTGCTGGCCACCGGACTTGTGGTGGATGACGCGATCGTGGTGAGTGAAGACATCAGCCGGCGACTCGAGCAGGGCGAATCACCGGCGATGGCCGCACGCAACGCCATGGAGGAGCTGGGCGGAGCTGTGATCGCCACCTCGCTGGTGCTGGTGGCGGTGTTTCTGCCGGTGCTGGCCATGGCCGGCAGCGTCGGCCGGCTCTACCAACCGATCGCGATCACGATCAGCGCCACGATCTTGTTCTCCACGATCAATGCGCTCACCTTCACACCGGTGGCGGCGGCCTGGCTGCTTGCCCATGGCTGGCAGGAGCCGGCCCGGCTCAGAAGGTTGCTGCACAAGCCGCAGGTGTGGATGGAGCGCCTTGGCCATCACTACGGTCGTGCCCTCGAGCGCAGCTTTCGTCGCCGGCGCCTCGTGCTGCTGGGGCTGGTGGGGGGCATCGTGCTGGCGGTCTGGGGCCTGGGGCAACTGCCCACCGGATTCATCCCCCAGGAAGACGAGGGCCAGATCCGGGGCGTGGTGATGTTGCCGGGTGGTGCCTCGATCCAGGCCACAGAAGCCGTGCTGGAAAAGGTGCGGGAACGGGTGGTGGAAGAGCCGATGGTTCGGATCGCCAACTTCTATGCCGGGCGTTCCTTCGGCGACAGCGCCCCCAACCGCGGCATCTTCTTCATCCGGCTCAAGGAGATGAGCGAACGGGGCACCAGCCGTGAAAACAGCAACGTGGCGGTGGCCCGACGGCTGGAACGGCGGCTGCGGGCAGAGATCACAGACGCGGCGGTGCAGGTGAGCGTGCCGCCAACGGTGCGCGGCTTCGGTGGCGAAGGGGGTCTGGAGCTGGAAATGCTCGACGTCAGTGCGGGACGGCTTGACCTGGCGGCGTTCGAGCAGGAAACCCGCCGCTTCATTGCAGCCGCCAATGCCAGCGGCGACTTTGAGCGGGTCAGCACGCGCTTCAGCGCGGACGCCCCACTGCTTCGGCTACTGCCCGACCGGCTGCGCATGGCCTCGCTGGGGGTTGAGCTCAACACCGTGGTCAACACGCTGGGCTCCAGCTTCGGAAGCCGCTACGTGAACGACACCTTCGAGAGTGACCGTGTGCGCCGTGTGGTGGTGCAGCTCGACGGGAGCAGTCGGAACACAGCAGATGATGTGCTTTCCCTGCAGGTGCGCAGCAGCGCCGGTGACCTGATCCCCTTGCGTGAGGTTGTGCGCATCGAGCAGTCCACGGGCCCCACCACCATCAACCGCAGCCGGCTGTCGCGGTCCATCACGATTCAGGCCGTGCCGCGCTCCGGGCTCAGCACCGGGCAGGCGATCGCTCGCCTCGAAGCCATCCAACAGGACATGGGGAACGCCTTGACGGATCTGGAGTGGGTGGGGCTGGCGCGCGAGGAACAGCAGGCGGGCGGCAAAACGCTGACGCTGTTCGTGTTCGGCGTGGTGGTGGTCTACCTGGTGTTGGCCGGTCTCTACGAGAGCTTTCTCGACCCCCTGATCATCCTTGTGACCGTGCCACTCGCCATGCTCGGGGCGCTCGTTGGCCTGGCCAGCCGAGGATTGTTCCTGGATGTGTATGCCCAGGTGGGCTTGCTGGTGCTGGTGAGCCTGGCAGCGAAGAACGGGATCTTGATCGTGGAATTCGCCAACCAGCGGCTCCAGCAGGGAGTTGGCCTGAGAGAAGCGATCGAAGAAGCGGCCATCAGTCGCCTGCGACCGATTCTCCTCACCGCGGTGTCCTCATTGGTTGGTTTTCTGCCGCTGGTGTTCGCCACCGGCGCCGGATCAGCAAGCCGGATCAGCATCGGCACCGTGGTGTTCTCCGGCTTGTTGGTGTCCACGCTGCTCACCCTGTTCGTGGTGCCGGTGATGTACCTGGAGATGAAGCTGCTGGAGGGAAGAAAGTGGTGGCCCCAGCGAAAACTCACATCAGCGGCGACCGATTCCCGGCAAGGCTGAGAGCAAGGGATTGGTCCTGAGACCCCAGGCGCCTGGATGGTCCGGGGCTGGAGACTCATGACCCTGAGGTGGACCCCGAAAACTGAACCAGCCCTGAAAAGAACTTCCCGGCCGGCCAGACTTGGCCAGGAGAAGCCCCGACTTTCGCACTTCTGTCTTGGCGCGATACTGCCTGGATCTTCCCAAGCAAGACCAGTAGAAGACCGAGCTGATGGGAAGCAAGCTGATCGTGCAACAGGCTGATACAAACAAGGCTGTCAAGATGCGGAGCTGAACAAACGCAGACCGGACGTCCGCCACGCTCATTCGAAACCCGCCTCGGCTCTCCCACTCAACGCTCCTCCATCACGAGACCAACGAACGTCCGGCCCGACTTGCTGCAGATGAATCCAGATGCATGCAACTGAGTGGAGCCGCGTGCGGCTGAAGGCTGCTGGGTCCATGGTCCTCAGTGCGTGGCGGGTCGCCCCTCACATCGGCCCTCACAGTGCTTGGTCATCCCAGGACAGCGCTGGACCACACCGCACTGAACTGAACTCAACGGAACTGGACTGAACTGAACTGAACTGAACTGAACACATGGGGTATTGCCAGGACGAGGCCGTAGGGCTGTCGGTCAGGCTGCTCTCCACCATGGCCAGCCGTGCGCAACTGCGGAAGTGAGGCACATGAAAAAACCCCCGGGTATACCCGGGGGTGAAGGAGGATCGTCCCTCGAAGATCAGGCTGGCCGCAGGGTCAGCCGAATTTGCCGGAGGTGGATGCGATCAAGAAGGCTGCGTATGTGAGCACGTAGCCAACGGAGAAGTGCGCCAGACCGACCACACGGGCCTGAACGATCGAGAGAGCGACAGGCTTGTCACGCCAGCCCACCAGGTTGGCGAGCGGGGTGCGCTGGTGTGCCCAGACGATGGTTTCGATCAGCTCCTGCCAGTAACCGCGCCAGGAGATCAGGAACATGAAGCCGGTGGCCCACACCAGGTGACCGAAGAGGAACATCCAGGACCAGACGGCCAGGTTGTTCGACCCGAACGGGTTGTACCCGTTGATCAGCTGGGAGCTGTTGAGCCAGAGGTAGTCGCGGAACCAGCCCATCAGATAGGTGCTGGATTCGTTGAACTGAGCCACGTTGCCCTGCCAGATCGCCAGGTGCTTCCAGTGCCAGTAGAAGGTGACCCAACCCACCGTGTTCAGAGCCCAGAACACCGACAGGTAGAAGGCGTCCCAAGCAGAGATGTCACAGGTGCCGCCACGGCCGGGGCCGTCGCAGGGGAAGGAGTAGCCGAAGTCCTTTTTATCGGGCATCAGCTTGGAACCACGGGCGTCCAGAGCACCTTTGACCAGGATCAAGGTGGTGGTGTGCAGGCCAAGCGCGATGGCGTGGTGCACAAGGAAGTCGCCAGGGCCGATGGGCAGGAACACATCGGTGTTGCCGTTGATGGCATCGAGCCAGAAGTGATCACCAGGGATGTTGGCCGAAGCCAGGCTGGCGGCACTGCTGGGGTTCGAGAGCAGCACATCCATTCCGTACATGGCTTTGCCGGAGGCAGCCTGCACGAACTGGGCAAACACGGGCTCCACCAGGATCTGCTTCTCGGGGGTTCCGAACGCCACGACCACGTCGTTGTGGACGTAGAGGCCGAGGGTGTGGAAACCGAGGAACAGGGAGACCCAGCTGAGGTGGCTGATCAGAGCTTCCTTGTGATCAAGCATCCGAGCCAGAACATTGTTCTTGTTGGCTTCGGGGTCGTAATCACGAATGAAGAAGATCGCACCGTGAGCGAAGGCACCGACCATCAGGAAGATGGCGATGTACTGGTGGTGGGTATAGAGAGCAGCCTGCGTCGTGTAGTCCTTGGCGATGAACGCATAGGACGGCATGGCATACATGTGCTGCGCCACCAGGCTCGTGACCACACCCAGCGAAGCCAGGGCCAGACCGAGCTGGAAGTGGAGCGAGTTGTTGACGGTGTCGTAGAGGCCCTTGTGCCCAGCGCCGAGGTCACCAGGGGTGCCCTTGGGGGGGTTGTGAGCATCAAGGATCTCGCGGATCGAGTGACCGATTCCGAAGTTGGTCCGGTACATGTGACCGGCGATCACGAAGATGCAGCCGATCGCCAGATGGTGATGGGCAATGTCCGTGAGCCAGAGCGCCTCAGTCTGGGGGTGGAAGCCGCCCAGGAAGGTGAGGATCGCGGTGCCGGATCCCTCAGCGGTACCGAACACCTGGTTGACGGTGTCGGGGTTCTCGGCATACACACCCCAGTTGCCGGTGAAGAACGGAGCCAGACCGGCGGGGTGGGGCAGCACGTTGAGGAAGTTGTCCCAGCCGACGTGCTGACCGCGGGCTTCGGGAATCGCCACGTGGACCAGGTGACCGGTCCAGGCGATGGAGCTGAAGCCGAACAGAACAGCCAGGTGGTGGTTCAGACGGGATTCAGCGTTCTTGAACCAGGCCAGGGAAGGCCGGAACTTGGGCTGAAGGTGAAGCCAGCCGGCGAACAGGGCCCAGGCCGACAGGATCATCATGAAGATGGAACCCTGATAAAGCTCGGCGTTGGTCTTCATTCCGATCGTGTACCACCAGTGGTACAGGCCGGAATAAGCGATGTTCACCGGAGAGGTAGCACCAGCCTGAGTGAAGGCGGTGATGGCCCCTTGGCCGAAGTGAGGATCCCAGATCGCGTGAGCGATGGGACGGACATGCAGCGGATCGGCGACCCACTGCTCGAAGTTGCCCTGCCAGGCGATATGGAACAGGTTGCCGGAAACCCAGAGGCCAATGATGGCCAGATGACCGAAGTGGGTGGAGAAGAGCTTCTGGTAAAGCTTCTCCTCGGTCATCCCGTCATGGCTCTCGAAGTCGTGAGCCGTGGCGATGCCGTACCAGATACGGCGGGTCGTCGGGTCCTGTGCCAGACCCTGGCTGAACGAAGGAAATTTCGTTGCCATTGGGAAAGGTCAGGTGTGAGGTCAGCCGACCGCGATGAGTCGGGACAGGAAGAAGGCCCAGGTGGTAGCGATACCGCCCAGAAGGTAGTGAGCAACGCCCACGGCACGACCCTGAGTGATGCTCAGAGCACGTGGCTGGATGGCCGGAGCCACTTTCAGCTTGTTGTGAGCCCAGACGATGGACTCAATCAGCTCTTGCCAGTAGCCGCGGCCGCTGAACAGGAACATCAGGCTGAAAGCCCAGACGAAGTGAGCACCCAGGAACATCAGGCCATAAGCACTGGAAGAGGTGCCGTAGCTGTTGATGACCTGAGCGGCCTGCGCCCAGAGGAAATCGCGCAACCAGCCATTGATGGTGATGGCGCTCTGAGCGAAGTTGCCATTGGTGATGTGCTGAACGCTGCCGTCCGCATTCACCGTGCCCCACACATCGCTCTGCATCTTCCAGCTGAAGTGGAAGATCACGATCGAGATGGAGTTGTACATCCAGAAGAGGCCGAGGAACACATGGTCCCAAGCCGAAACCTGGCAGGTACCGCCACGGCCGGGGCCGTCGCAGGGGAAGCGGAAGCCCAGGTTCGCCTTATCGGGGATGAGCCTGGAGCTGCGGCTGTAAAGCACACCCTTCAGCAGGATCAGCACGGTGACGTGGATCGTGAAGGCGTGGATGTGGTGGACCATGAAGTCGGCCGTTCCCAGGGGGATCGGGCCGGCAGCCACCTTGCCACCCACAGCAACAACAGCGCCATTGAACACTTCGCTCACACCGGCCAGCGCGTTGGGCGCAGTGGTGCCGGCTGCAGCGGCGTGCAGGCCCTGAATCCATTGAGCGAAGATGGGCTTCAGCTGAATGGCTGTGTCACTGAACATGTCCTGGGGACGGCCCAGGGCACGCATGGTGTCGTTGTGGATATAGAGGCCGAAGCTGTGGAAGCCAAGCCAGATGCACACCCAGTTGAGGTGGCTGATCAGGGCATCACGAGCTTTCAGAACCCGGTCAAGCACGTTATCGATGTGCTGGGCAGGGTCGTAGTCGCGGATCAGGGCAATGGCCGCGTGAGCGCCAGCACCCACCACCAGGAATCCGCCGATCCACATGTGATGCGTGAACAGCGAGAGCTGGGTGGCGTAGTCGATGCCGATGTAGGGATAAGGGGGCATCGAATACATGTGGTGCGCCACGATGATCGTGAGCGAACCGAACAGCGCGAGGTTGACCGCCAGCTGGGCATGCCAGGAGGTGGTCATGAACTCGAACAGGCCGTCGTGACCCTTGGGTGCGGGGAACAGCAGGGGATCGCCCTTCTGACCCTCAAGGATCTCCTTGATGCTGTGGCCGATGCCCCAGTTGGTGCGGTACTGGTGGCCGGCAACGATGAACAGGACAGCGATCGCCAGGTGGTGATGCGCGATGTCGGTCATCCAGAGGCTGCCCGTGACGGGATTCAACCCACCTTTGAAGGTGAGGAAATCGCTGTAGGCGGCCCAGTTGCCCGTGAAGAAGGCGGAAAGGCCCGCTCCGAAACCGGGGAACAGCTGAGCGATCAGGTCCTGGTTGAGGAATTCGTGGGGGAGGGGAATGTCCGCCACCGAGGCGATGGTCTTGCCATTGAGCACCAGCGGCTTGCCGGCATCCATGGCATCCATCAGGGCCGTGGTCGGCAGGGACACGTGCAGGAGGTGACCCGTCCAGGACAGGGACCCCAGCCCGAGCAGACCGGCCAGATGGTGGTTGAGCATCGACTCAACGTTCTGGAACCACTCCAGCTTTGGGGCTGCCTTGTGGTAGTGGAAGACACCGGCGTTGAGCATCAGACCGGCCATCACCAAGGCGCCGATTGCCGTGCAGAGCAACTGGAACTCACTGGTGAAACCCCAGGCTCTCCACACGTGGAAAAGACCTGAGGTGATCTGGATGCCGTGGAAGCCGGCGCCCACATCGGCGTTGAGAATTTCCTGGCCGAAAATGGGCCAGACCACCTGAGCACTCGGTTTGACGTGCAGGGGGTCGGCCAGCCAGCCGGTGTAGTTGGAGAAGCGGGCACCGTGATAGAAGGCGCCGCTCAGCCAGATGAAGATGACGGCCAGATGGCCGAAGTGAGCGCTGAAGATCTTCCGGGAGACCTCTTCAAGGTCGCTCGTGTGGCTGTCGAAATCGTGAGCGTTGGCGTGGAGGTTCCAAACCCAGGTGGTGGTTTTGGGACCTTTGGCGAGGGTGCGATCGAAGTGCCCGGGCTTACCGAGAACATCGAAGTCGACGGGAACGGGGTTCCGGTCAACCATGGCCTTCGCCGTTTTCCCACGCTCTGGTGGGCTGATGGTCATCGAGACGTTCCTCGAGGGACGGGGTCGAGGTGGAGGTGGAGGTCCACCGCTCCGGCCGGGTGCAGGCACCTGGCCGGCGGGCCGAACAGCACCGCGGATCGGAATCCGCCATGCCGTTGACTCCAGAGGGCAGGGGCGTGGCGAAAGCCAAAACCCGTTGCCACGACTGGGGCAAGGGCCCCGATGAGGGGACCGCTGGCGAGAGTATAGGGGCGAGCTTCTGGCCGTTTGCCGAGGAAGTAACAAAGGTTCAATCCCCTGGCTCTCCTGTCTGGGACTGGGCTCTCCCGCCCGATTCTTGTCATTGAAATGCCTGGGATAAGCCCCCATTTGTTATCCGGCAATTCCGGATGTTGGAGCGTTGATTCAAGTCCTCAGGGCGGCATCGATTCTGCGCTCACCAATGGGCCAGCAGAATGCCCAGGCCGTCGTCAGGGCAGGAGCAACGAGATGGTCATGGCGAGCCTGCCTGCCCGGAAGCTGCCGCACTTGCGGGGTTCACGCGCCTTGGGGCGGACCATCAGCGCCGGCCTGCTGTGCCTCACCGTGTTGCTCAGCGGAGGCTGGGGCTGGAGAAACGCCGGCTCACCTCCGCCTACCGCTGCACCGGCTCCGCTTGCCAGCGGCACCGTGCGCGAAGTCGCGCCGCCCCGCCCGACTGAGCAACTCAAGGAGGTGCTCAGCGCCCATCGCCCGCAGCTGACGATCGTTGCGCCGGCGCCGGACACCGTTCTTCCCGCCGACCCCTGGACCCTGGAGCTGCGTGTGGCTGACTGGCCGCTGGCGGGGACCAACCCAGACGCTCCCGGCCCCCATCTGGTGGTGCAGCGCGACCAGGAGACACCGATCCGGGTCGGTGCAATGCCTGCCAGCCGCAGCGAGGAGGACTCCGCCGATCCGCGCACAGTGAAGGTGCCGATGGAGCCGCTCACTCCAGGCAGCCATCGGATCAGCGTCTACGCCGCCTACCCCTGGGGTGAAGCGGTGAAAGCGCCCGGCGCCAGCACCCAGATCCGGTTGCACCGCGCCGCCGCCAACCCCCTGGGAGTGCCACAACCCGCCAGCCCCCAGCTGATTCCGGCCATTCCTTTCGACCTGATCCAGGCAGAACCGGTGCTGATCGACTGGCTGCTGTTCGATGCCCCCCTGCAACACCTGCGCGACGGCGACGACAGCTGGAGGTTGCGGATCACCCTCAACGGCGACAGCTTCCTGGTGGACCGTCAGACCCCGATCTGGCTGAAGGGACTGACCAGCGGGGAAAACGCCATCCAGCTGGAACTGCTTGATGGGAGGGGCGACCCGCTCAATGCACCCTTCAACTCCCTGGTGAGGGCGGTGACACTCACGGCTGGGGCTCCATCGCGCTGGCCCTCCACTCCCCTCAATGACGCTGAGCTGAAGCAGGCCCTGCTGGGCGGAGCGGTCGGAACCTCCCCAGCAGAGCCGGCGCCGCCCAATCCGCCGGCGCCACCAGGGAAGCCATTTCCACTGGGGCAGTCATCTGCTTCTGGGCAATCTTCTGCTCCTGGGCCGCAGGATCCGGGCGACAACTCGGGCGCCAGCGCCAGAACTGCGGAGGAGGAAGCAGAAGCGGAGGCGGAGGAGCCGGAACCTGCCACCCTCGCCGCTCCTTCTGACACTGCTGCGCTCTCCGCTGCCGACCTCGCAGACGGGGAGCAGGTGGGGGCAGCATCCATCGCCGAGAAGGACGCCCCCCCACCTGAACCTGAGCTCGAGAGCCAACCTGAACGTCAGGCCAAAGCCGAAATCGAAACTCAGCTCAAAACGGGTAACACACCTGGGCCCGAAATCGAACCAGAACACGAGCCGGAAGACCCGCCAGCTCTTGGCGATGGGATTGTCTCCATCCCTGGTGCACCTCGCGAAAGCGATGCCGACGACGGACCGACAGCCGGCCCCTCCGCCGATGCGGGCGAATCGCCGGCGATCGGGCGTGCCAGGTTCGGCGCATGAACGACCCCACGCCTGACGCCTTGCCCTTGCCCTGCCGGGGACTCAGCCTCAGTCCTGCCGGCCAGCCCCTGCTTCAGCGGCTGCACCAGGCCGGGCTGGTGCAGGACATCGCCAGCCCCGAGGAAGCCGGCGGCACCTATCTGTCGCGGGAGTGGGGCAACAGCCGGTCCTTCGTGGCTGTGGGTGCCTGCGGCGCCATCACCCGGCTGATCGCACCACTGCTGCAGGGCAAAAGCCAGGATCCGGCGGTGGTGGTGGTGGATCCGGCCGGACGCTTCGCCATCCCGCTGCTGGGCGGCCATTGCGCCGGGGCAGAGCGTCTGAGCCAGCAGGTGGCGGCCCTGCTGGGCGGCCAGGCCGTGCTGACAGGCGCCAGCAGCGGCAGCGGCCGCCTTGCCCTCGATGGCTTCGGCACCGCGTGGGGATGGCGGCGCGGCAGCGGCGACTGGAATGGCCTGATGCAGGCAGCGGCCAGGGGGGAGCAGCCATTGGTGCAGCAGACCAGCGGCTCCCCCCTCTGGCGCGAGCTTGAGGCGGCCCGGCAGCTCAGCGACGTGCCCGACCCGGCAGCTCCTGTGCTGGTGATCAGCGATCAACTGGGTATGGGCTGTCGCTGGCACCCTCCCAGCCTCTGGCTGGGGGTGGGCTGCGAGCGCGGCACCAGCTTCACCCTGCTGGAGCGAGCGGTGCTGACGGCGCTGCAGGAGGCTGGGCTGGCACCGGAGGCCGTCGCCGGCCTGTGCAGCGCCGACCGCAAAGGGGATGAGCCGGCACTGCTGGCACTGGCCGCTGAGCGCCAGTGGCCGCTGCGGCTGTTCAGTGCCGCCGAGCTCGCCGTTGTGCCGGTGCCGACCCCTTCGGCGGCCGTGGCGCGGGAGATGGGCACGGCCAGCGTGGCGGAGGCGGCAGCGCTGCTGGCCGCCGGACCCGGGGGCTGCCTGCGCCAGGCCAAACGCATCGAACGCTGCCGCAGCGACGAACGCGGGGCCGCCACGGTGGCGGTCGCGGCCGCCGCCGAGCAGTGGGCGCCGCAACGGGGCCGGCTGCATCTGATCGGCAGCGGGCCTGGCGAGCTGGCCCTGCTCACTCCCGATGCCCGTGCCGCACTGGCGGCGAGCACGGTCTGGGTGGGCTACGGCCTGTACCTCGACCTGCTGGAACCACTGCGTCGGCCTGATCAGCTGCGCTGCGACGGCCAGCTCACCCTGGAGCGGGAACGGTGCCGCCAGGCGCTGGAGCTGGCGATGCAAGGCCTGACGGTGGCACTGGTGTCATCGGGCGACAGTGGCATCTATGGCATGGCCGGGCTGGCGCTGGAGCTCTGGCTGGCCCTGCCGGCCGAGGCCCGCCCCGGCTTCACGGTGCATCCGGGCATTTCCGCGCTGCAGCTGGCGGCCGCCCGCGCCGGAGCCCCCTTGATGCACGATTTCTGCACCATCAGCCTGAGCGATCGGCTCACCCCATGGGAAACGATCGAAACCCGCCTGCGCGGGGCAGCTGCGGGGGATTTCGTGGTGGCCCTCTACAACCCGCGTTCGCGCGGACGCGACTGGCAACTGGCCCGGGCCTGCGCCCTGCTGCTCGAACAGCGGGGCGGCGACACGCCGGTGGCCCTGGCCCGGCAGCTGGGGCGGCAGGACGAGCAGGTGAGCCTGCACCGGCTGGCGGACCTGCCGGTGGCGGAGGTGGACATGCTCACGCTGGTGCTGATTGGCAACAGCACCACACGGATTCAGGACGGCCGCATGGTGACCCCCCGCGGTTACCCCGGGGCTGATCTGGCCTGAGCCACGGTTGATCTTGCCCTTGACCGTGCCAACGCGGCGAAATCCGCGGACGCTGTGAAGTTGAAAGTCGGGATGACAGGATTCGAACCTGCGGCCCCTTCGTCCCGAACGAAGTGCGCTACCAAGCTGCGCTACATCCCGATGGGGAGAGGATAGGCGATCGCCGCTCCGGGGCCCCTAAATTCATGGGCTGTTCAGGCGTGGGTCCGTGTCGCAGCTCAAACCCGACTGGCTGCGCGTCAAAGCCCCGCAACGGGAGCGCATCGGCGCGGTTGCCGACCTGTTGGTCGACCTGAAGCTGAACACGGTCTGCCAGGAAGCCAGTTGCCCCAACATCGGCGAGTGCTTCGCCGGTGGCACGGCCACGTTCCTGATCATGGGGCCGGGCTGCACCCGCGCCTGCCCTTACTGCGACATCGATTTCGACCGAAGCGTGCGGGCGTTGGATCCCACCGAACCGGCACGGCTGGGCGAGGCCGTGGCGCGGCTGGGTCTGCAGCATGTGGTGATCACATCGGTGAACCGCGACGACCTCGACGACGGCGGCGCCAGCCAGTTTGTGGCCTGCATCGCCGCCGTGCGTCAGCGCTCCCCCGGCACCACCATCGAGCTGCTGATCCCCGACCTCTGCGGCAACTGGGAGGCCCTTGCCGCCGTCATGGCAGGTAAGCCTGAGGTGTTGAACCACAACATCGAAACGGTGCCGCGTCTGTACCGGCAGGTGCGTCCTCAGGGGGTGTACAGCCGCTCGCTGGAACTCCTGGCGCGGGTTCACGACCAATGGCCAGCCACGTACACCAAATCGGGCCTGATGGTGGGTCTGGGCGAAACCGACGCCGAAGTGCTCGACGTGCTCGCCGAGCTGCGCCAGCACCACGTCGACATCGTGACGATCGGCCAGTACCTCTCTCCAGGGCCGAAACACCTGGCCGTTCAGCGGTTCGTGGAGCCTGCCACCTTTGCAGCCTTCCGCCAGCAGGGCGAAGGGGAGCTGGGATTCCTGCAGGTGGTGAGCTCACCGCTCACCCGCAGCAGCTACCACGCCGGGGAGGTAAGGCGGCTGATGCGGGAACATCCACGCGGCGACGCCAACCTCGGCAAGGAAACCGGGGCTGGCGGTGCAGCACAGCCCCTGGTGGCAACGCTGAGCTAGTGGGGCCCTAGGCGGGCACCGTGACGCGGCCCTCAGCCAGACCGACGGTGGCCAGCTCACTGGGGGGAACGAGCACCTTGAAGCGGGGACGCCACTGAGGCCAGTTGGCAAGCACCTCGGCGGCCCGGCGGCTGCCGGTGAGCTCGAGGTGGGTCTCCAGCAATGGCTTGAGCAGTTGCTCCTGCTCGGGGGTGTCCAGCGGAACCATCGAAACGATCTCCGGGTTGAGCCGGGCGGCGAGTCCGTCGTGCTCGTCGAGCAGGAAGGCCACACCACCGGTCATCCCGGCGGCCACGTTGCGGCCGGTGCTGCCGAGAATCACCACCACGCCTCCGGTCATGTATTCGCAGGCGTGATCGCCGCTGCCTTCGACCACAGCGACCGCGCCGCTGTTGCGCACGGCGAAGCGCTCGCCCGCGCGGCCCAGCGCAAACAACTCGCCGCCGGTGGCGCCATAGAGGCAGGTGTTGCCCAGGATCACCTGGGCGCCGGGATCGGCCGCACCGGCAGGAGGCACCACCACGAGCCGCCCGCCGTTGATGCCCTTGCCGACGTAATCGTTGGCATCGCCCACCAGGGTGAGCTGCATGCCGCGCAACAGGAAGGCACCAAAGCTTTGGCCGGCCCCACCCTCAAAACGGAGATCGAGCAGGCCGTTGAACCCTTTGTTGCCGTGAAGCGCGGCGATTTCGCCTGCAACCCGCGCTCCCACACTGCGGTCGGTGGTGAGGATCCGCAGCTGGCGCTGGATCTGGCCATGGCCTTCGATCGCCGCCAGCACCTCCGCGTCCTGCAACAGGGTGTCTTCGAGGATGGGGCCATTGCCGTGCGCGATCGCCTCGTGCTGCAGCCAGGAACGGTCGCCGGCGTGGGGAACCGTGTCCAGCAGGCAGGAGAGGTCCACCGAGCTGGTCTTGACCAGCTGCACCGCGCGGCGCTGGAGCAGGTCGTTGCGGCCGATCAGTTCCTCCAGCCGCGCCACGCCCAGCACGCTGAGCAACTGGCGCACTTCCTCGGCCACGTAGGCGAAGAAATTCACCACGTGTTCGGGGATGCCAGTGAAGCGCTTGCGCAGCGCCTCCTTCTGGCTGGCCACACCCACGGGGCAATTGTTGGTGTGGCAGACGCGGGCCATGATGCAGCCCTCGGCAATCATGGCCACCGAGCCGAAGCCGAATTCCTCGGCACCGAGCAGGGCGGCCATCACCACGTCCCAACCGGTCTTGAGGCCGCCGTCGGCACGCAGCAGCACCCGGTCGCGCAACCCGTTGGCCAGCAGGCTGCGGTGCACTTCCGACAGACCCAGCTCCCAGGGGCTGCCGGCGTGCTTGATCGAACTCAGCGGCGAGGCACCCGTGCCTCCGTCGTGGCCGGAGATCTGGATCACATCGGCATTGGCCTTGGCCACACCGGCGGCGATGGTGCCGATGCCGATCTCAGACACGAGCTTCACCGACACTTTCGCGGCCGGATGCACCTGGTGAAGGTCGTGGATCAGCTGGGCCAGATCCTCAATGGAATAGATGTCGTGGTGCGGCGGCGGTGAGATCAGGGCGACGCCGGGTTTGCTGTTGCGCAGCCAGGCGATGTAGGCATCCACCTTGGGGCCGGGCAGCTGGCCGCCCTCGCCGGGCTTGGCGCCCTGGGCCACCTTGATCTCCAGCTGGGTACCGCTGCGCAGATACTCCGGCGTGACACCGAAGCGGCCGGAAGCGATCTGCTTGATGGCGGAGCAGGCTGTGTCGCCGTTGCGCAGGCCACCGATGGTGGGAAGGGTGGGGGAATGGCCGCCGGCGTCGACGTCGTGGAGCGGGTGATAGCGGGCGGGATCCTCGCCCCCTTCGCCACTGTTGCTCTTGCCGCCGATCCGGTTCATCGCCACCGCCAGCACTTCGTGGGCCTCACGCGAGAGGGCCCCGAGGCTCATGCCACCGGTACAGAAACGGGAGCAGATGCTTTCGGCGCTCTCCACCTGATCAAGGGGCAGCGGCTGGAGGGCGGGGGTGAGCTCGAGCAGGTCGCGCAGGGAGGTGACCGGACGGTTCTCCAGCAGGGTGCGGTAGGTGGAGAAGTGGTCGTAGCCGGGGCCCGCCGCCACGGCGGCATGGAGGGCCTTGGCCATCTCCGGGCTGTTGAGATGGAATTCGCCGCCGGTGCGGTATTGAACGAAGCCCATGAACTCCAGCTTGGTGCGATGGAGTTCGGGGAAGGCCTTGGCGTGGAAGGTGAGGGTTTCGCTGGCGAGATCCGCCAGGGTGAGGCCCGCCACCCGGCTGGTGGTGCCACGGAATGCCAGCTCGATCAGGTCGGCGCCGATGCCGATCGCCTCAAAGATCTGAGCCCCGTGATAGCTGGCCAGCATCGAGATGCCGATCTTGGAGAGGATCTTGCGAAGACCGGCCTCCAGCGCCTGGCGCACATTCGCCTGGGCTGCAGCGGCATCGATGGCGGGCAGCCGCCCCCGCTCGATCAGAGAGATGGTCTTGGGCAGCTGCAGCCAGTGGCGCGTGGTTTCCCAGGTGAGCCAGGGGCACACAGCACTGGCACCGAAGCCGATCAGGCAGGCCAGGTGATGGGTGCTCCAGCACTGAGCGGTGTCCACCACCAGGGAGCAATGCAGCCGCAGGCCCAGACCCAGCAGGTGGTGGTGCACCGCACCCACAGCCAGCAATGGCGGGATGTGGGAAGTGGTGGGCGAAATGCCAGCGCCGCAGCGGTCGGAGAGCACCAGGATTTCGGCCTGGTTTCGCACGGCCTGCTCTGCCTCCTGGCAGAGCCTCTGCACCGCATCGCCGAGGCCGGCCGGCCCCGCTTCCACCGGCAACAGGGTGGAGAGGGTGATGGTGGCCAGGCCCTGCTCCGGCAGTGCCTTGAGCTCCGCCTCATTGAGCAGCGGCGACTGCAGATGCAGCACCGAGGCAGAACCGGGCTCGGGCCGCAGCGGTGAGCCCCGGCGGCCGAGGTGCATCTCCAGGCTCATCACCAACTCTTCCCGCAGGGGATCGATCGGCGGGTTGGTGACCTGGGCGAAGCGTTGCTTGAAGTAGTCGTAAAGGAGGTGGGGCTTGGAGGACAGCACCGCCAGGGGGATGTCGTCGCCCATGCAATACGTGGGCTCCTTGCCCTGGCCAGCCATGTCCTCGATCACCAGATCGAAGTCTTCGGCGGTGAAGCCGAAAGCGGTCTGGTGCTGCAGCAGGTCGAGGGCCCCCAGGCTCGTCTCGGTGATCCAGGGCCGGCTGTCGAGCGAGCGGCGGTGCTCCAGCAGCCAGGCGCCGTAGGGATGGCGGGCCGCCACTTCCTCCTTCACCTGCCAGTTGCGCAACAGGCGGCCCTGCTCGAGATCGACGGCGAGCATCTGACCGGGGCCGAGACGGCCCTTTTCGATGATGCGGCTTTCGTCGATCTCCAGGACGCCGGTTTCCGATCCCATCGCCACCAGGCCGTCGCTGGTGATGCAGTAGCGGGCGGGGCGCAGACCGTTGCGATCGAGCGTGGCACCCACGCTGCGGCCATCGCTGAACACCAGCAGGGCCGGGCCATCCCAGGGTTCCTGCACACAGGCGGAATAGTCGTAGAAGGCCTGGATCGCAGGCCGTGATTCCAGCTCCGGTTGCTGCCGGAACGCCTCGGGCACGAGCGTGAGCAGGCTGTCGGTGATCGGCCGACCGCTGCGCACCATGAGCTCGAGCATGGCGTCGAGGTTGGCGGAATCGCTGAAGGCGGCGTTGACCACCGGCTTGAGGTCGTTGGCGGCGTCGCCCCAGATCGCATCGAGGTGCGACTGGGCAGCGTGAGCCCAGTTGATGTTGCCCAGCAGGGTGTTGATCTCACCGTTGTGACCCAGCAGGCGCATTGGCTGCGCCAGGGGCCAGCGCGGCAACGTGTTGGTGCTGAAGCGGCGGTGGTACACGGCGAAGCTCACCGCGAAGCGTGGATCGCGCAGGTCGGCGTAGAACGCCGGCAGCACCTCGGAGCGCACCATGCCCTTGTAGACGACCGTGCGGCTGCTGAAGGAGGCGAAGTAGAGATCGCTGGGGCCGGGGCCCCAGGCTTCCCGCACCAGATCCCCGACGCGGCGGCGGCAACGGAAGAGCAGGGCTTCGAGCGCATCGCCAGCCACCTCGCCTTCCACGAGCCACTGCTCGATCGCGGGGGCGGTCTGGCGGGCCAGTGGGCCGAGCACCTCAGGCGCTACAGGCACCTCACGCCAGCCGATGCTGCGCAGGCCCAGGCCGGCGGCCGCCTGCTCACAGAAGGCGCGTGCCACGGCTCGGCGCTCCGCCTCGGCGGGCAGGAACAGCATCGCCAGACCGCGGGGCCGACCGTGTTCGCTGCGGGCGGCGGGCCAGACCGCTTCCAGGTAGGGCCAGGGGATGCCACAGAGGATGCCGGCGCCGTCCCCGGAATCGCCGTCGCCACCGCAGCCACCGCGGTGCTCCATGCAGTGGAGACCATGCAGGGCCTGGGCGAGCAGAGCATGACTCGCCTCGCCGCTGAGCTGGGCCAGAAAGCCAACGCCGCAGGCATCGCGCTCGCCCGCCACGGCCTCAGGCGCCGGACTGTCGCAATGGGGCCAGACGGGACGGGAGAAGTGAGGCATAACCCAGGAGAGACCTGCGGTGACCGGCGGCAAACCCGAACTGCGGGATTGACCGCTCCTTGAGGAAGGGGAACTCTAGAGACAGGCCCACGGGGTTAGCGTTCACCACCAACGGAAGCTGGCCTGATGCCGAGGCCTTCGCCATTGCCGCTGTTCCGCCGTCGTGCCAGGCGGGAAGCCGTTGCTGGGTCTGGCGCCATCCAGGTGAGCGGCGGCCTGAGGCGTGTGCTGCTGCTGGGCAGCGCGTTCGTCAGCGGCAGCCTTTGCGCCGCACCGCTGCTCATCGCTCCGGGAGCGGGGGCGCAGAACCGGTGGCCGCCGCCCGTTCCGCCGCCCCCGGCCCTCGAACCTCAGCGCCTGCCGCAACGGTTCGGCAAAGGATCCACCGTTGAGACCGGCCAGCGCCTGGAGATCAACGGCCGCCGGCAGACGGCTCGCTGGGAGCAGCGGGGCTCCGCCAGCCGGGGGGATCTGGAGCTGTGGCTGCCCCTGGAAGTGCTGGAGGGCCAGCTGGGCTTCACCAGCCGCTCGTCCACACAGGGAGGCCTGGAACTCGAGTGGTTCGGCCGCACGCTGCTGGTGCCTGCCGGGGCTCAGCGCAGCCTCGACGACGAGGTGGCCGTGGATGTGAGCCGCCTGCTGCTGGATGCCGGCGTGAGCTGGCAGCGGCAGGAGCGAGGCACCCTGCGGCTGGAACTGCCGGCGGCCACGCTGGAGCAGATCCGGGTGTCCTCGCCGGGGGCGATCGCCAGCTCGGGCGTACGGCGTGTGGTGCTCGATCTCAGCGGCCCGGCATTCGTGCGGCGAGAGGCTGGCGAACTGCAGATGGCGCTGCGCAGCACCCCGGCCCAGCTGGCCCAGCTGCAATCCCTCGGCCTGCAGGCGCGCCCCGGCAGCGACGGCCTGACGATCGCCTTGCCGGCCAGCGGACCCGGGGCCGTGCTCACCCTGGGCGGGCCGGCCCGCGTGGTGCTTGATCTGGCCGGTGCTGCGCCGGGTCCGGTGCGCGCCACCGCGCCAAGCACCGCCCAGCTGCAGGCCCTGCTCAACAAGGGCATCACCGTGGAGCGACAGGTGCGCGCCCTCGGCAACCGACGCATGCTGGTGAACAGCGTGCGGCTCGATCCCCGCCGCAGCCCCGTGGAGCTGCGCTTGCTCACCAGCGCCGAGGGGATGGAAGGCCTCACCTCCCTTCCTCAGCTGGCAGGGCAGGAACAGGCCCTGGTGGCCATCAACGGCGGGTTCTTCAACCGGGTGCGGCGTCTGCCCCTGGGAGCCCTCAAAGACGACGGGCGCTGGCTTTCAGGACCGATCCTCAACCGGGGGGCCATGGGCTGGCAGGACGGCGCCGTACCGCAGTTCGGCTGGCTGAGCCTCACGGAATGGGTGAGTGACGGCAGCGGCCAGCGCCTGCCGGTGATGGCCCTCAACAGTGGCTATGTGCAGCGAGGCCTGGCGCGCTACACCGCTGAATGGGGGCGAAGCTATCGGGCGATCAGCGGCGGGGAAACGGCCCTGCTGCTCAACGGCAGCGTGGTGCGGCAGCAGTTCAACAGTGCCCAGCTGGAACAGGGCATCGCTCTTGGCCCCGAGGACGTGCTGCTGGTGGGGCGGGGCGGGGTTGTGCCGCCGTGGGACGTGGGCAGCCGGTTGAGCCTGAGCAGCCAGCCGACCCATCCGCTCGGCCAGAGCCGCTCGGTGCTCGGGGGTGGTCCGCTGCTGCTGCTGAACGGGCGCACCGTGCTCAATGGCAGCGCCGAAGGCTTCAGCGCCGCTTTCCTGCAGCAGGGGGCGCCCCGCACGGTGATCGCCAGCGATGGCTCTCAGATCTGGCTCCTCACCCTCCAGGGGGTCGAGCATGCGGGGCCCACCCTGCGGGAAACGGCCCAGCTCCTGCAGCAGCTGGGCCTGCGCGATGCGCTCAACCTCGATGGCGGCAGCTCCACCGGCCTGATGCTCTCCGGCACCCTGTCGGTGCAGGGCCGAGGGGTGGCCGCCCGCATCCACAACGGCCTGGGTCTGGTGCCTCGTGACCCCTCTCGCGCCGCCGACGCCTCAGAGGGCTCCACAGCCAGCTCCCCCTGAGACCGCTGCCTAACGGCGAGCTGTTGCGTAACGGTGGGCTGCTGCTGAACGCGGGCTTACCGCATACCCGCAGGCTCCGGTCTGGAACCTGCATGCGGCGCGGAAGCCTCCCATGGCCGGACAGCTCGGCAGGGTCGGGGCGCTGCCAGAGTGAAGGCCACCAGGCCATCCTTGCTGAGTTCTCCCAATGCCCCGAGGCCTCACCGTGCAGCTGACGCCGGCAGCCGCCGCCGAACTCGGTCGCCAGGCCGCTGTGGCCGGCACGCCGGGGCTGATGCACCTCGATCTGGTGGAGGGCACCTGCGAGCAGTGGGTGATCCGCCTGCGTCCGGGGCATCTGGCCGGCACCCCTGTGGCCCGTGCCGATGGCCTCACCCTGCATGCACCCGCCGACCAGATCGGCCAGCTGGCCGGCCTGAGCCTTGATTACCGCGGCGATCTCAGCGGTGGCGGGTTTCTGATCCGGCCGGGCGAGGGGGTGGCGTGCTGCCCGTGCGGAGCCGCCTTCAGCCGTCAAGGGCGTCGGGGTGCCACGACAAAGTAAGGTGGCGGATTGTGGAAAACGGTCGGACGTCCGACCCATCTCTCCGGCCCTCAATGCCCACGATCCAGCAGCTGATCCGCTCCGAGCGGCAACGCCTCACCCGCAAGACCAAATCCCCAGCGCTGCGGGCCTGCCCCGAGCGCCGTGGTGTGTGCACCCGCGTGTACACCTCCACGCCGAAGAAGCCCAACTCGGCGCTTCGCAAGGTGGCCCGCGTGCGGCTCACCTCCGGCTTTGAGGTCACCGCCTACATCCCCGGCATCGGCCACAACCTGCAGGAGCACTCCGTCGTGCTGATCCGCGGCGGTCGGGTCAAGGATCTGCCCGGGGTCCGCTACCACATCATCCGCGGCACCCTCGACACCTCCGGTGTGAAGGATCGCCGCCAGAGCCGCTCCAAGTACGGCGCCAAGGCTCCCAAGGCCTGAGTCCTGCCTCTTCGTTTCCCTTTCCCGCTTCCCTCTCCTCAGGTTTATGTCACGCCGCAACGCTGCCGAGAAGCGCCCGGTTCTCCCCGACCCCCAGTTCAACAGCAGGCTGGCAACCATGGTTGTGGCCCGGCTGATGAAGCACGGCAAAAAGTCCACCGCACAGCGGATTCTTTCTGATGCCTTCGGGCTGATCAGCGAGCGCACCGGCGCCGACGCGCTGGAAGTGTTCGAAACCGCCGTGCGCAATGCCACCCCCCTGGTTGAAGTGCGCGCCCGCCGCGTTGGTGGCGCCACCTACCAGGTGCCGATGGAAGTGCGGCAGGAGCGGGGCACCGCCATGGCTCTCCGCTGGCTGGTCAACTTCTCGCGCGCCCGCAACGGCCGCAGCATGGCCCAGAAGCTGGCAGGTGAACTCATGGACGCGGCCAACGAAGCCGGCAGCGCGGTGCGCAAGCGCGAGGAAACCCACAAGATGGCAGAAGCGAACAAAGCCTTCGCCCACTACCGCTACTGAGTTCACCGGCTCTGCCTGGATCGCGGAATCCCGGCACACCAGAGCTAACCCTTACACTTACTCCGCATTTTTGTCGATCACCCTTCGGAGACCTCAGCTCGTGGCCCGCGCCTACCCCCTGGAACGCGTCAGAAATATCGGGATTGCCGCCCACATCGACGCGGGCAAAACCACCACCACCGAGCGGATTCTCTTCTACTCAGGTGTCGTCCACAAGATGGGCGAGGTGCACGATGGCGCCGCCGTCACCGACTGGATGGAGCAGGAGCGGGAGCGCGGCATCACCATCACTGCGGCGGCCATTTCCACCAGCTGGAAGGACAACCGCATCAATATCATCGATACCCCCGGCCACGTCGACTTCACGATTGAAGTGGAGCGGTCGATGCGGGTTCTCGATGGGGTGGTGGCTGTGTTCTGCGCCGTGGGTGGCGTCCAGCCCCAGTCCGAAACCGTGTGGCGGCAGGCCGATCGCTACAACGTGCCCCGCATCGTGTTCGTCAACAAGATGGACCGCACGGGTGCCAACTTCCTGAAGGTCTACGACCAGATCAAGGACCGCCTGAAGGCCAACGCGGCACCGATCCAGCTGCCGATCGGAGCAGAAGGAGAACTCAAGGGCATCATCGACCTGGTGCGCCAGAAGGCGATCATCTACACGAACGATCTCGGCACCGACATCCTCGAGGGAGACATCCCCGACGACATGAAGGAAGAAGCCGCACTCTGGCGCGGCAAGCTCATGGAATCGGTGGCCGAAACCGATGAGGAGCTCCTCGACAGTTACCTTGAAAACGGCGAACTCACCGACGAGCAGCTGGTCAAGGGCATTCGCGTCGGCGTGGTGAAGCACGGCCTGGTGCCGATGCTCTGCGGATCCGCCTTCAAGAACAAAGGGGTGCAACTGGTGCTCGACGCAGTCGTCGACTACCTACCTGCACCGGTGGACGTTCCGCCGATCACCGGCCTGCTGCCCGATGGCACCGAGTCCAACCGTCCCTGCGACGACAATGCTCCCTTCAGCGCACTGGCCTTCAAGGTGATGGCCGACCCCTACGGCAAACTCACCTTCGTGAGGATGTATTCCGGGGTGCTGCAGAAGGGCAGCTATGTGATGAACAGCACCAAAGACAAGAAGGAGCGGATCTCCCGCCTGATCCTGCTCAAAGCAGACGATCGCGAAGAAGTTGACGAACTGCGCGCTGGTGATCTCGGGGCCGTTCTCGGCCTCAAGGACACCACCACCGGCGACACGCTCTGCGTGGAGAGTGCGCCCATCATTCTGGAATCCCTGTTCATCCCAGAACCGGTGATCTCGGTGGCGGTGGAGCCGAAGACCAAGGGCGACATGGAGAAACTCTCCAAAGCACTGCAATCCCTCTCTGAGGAAGATCCCACCTTCCGCGTTTCCACCGACCCCGAAACGGGCCAGACCGTGATCGCCGGCATGGGCGAGCTTCACCTGGAAATCCTGGTGGATCGCATGCTGAGGGAGTTCAAGGTGGAAGCCAACATCGGCGCTCCGCAGGTGTCTTACCGCGAAACGATCCGCGGCAAGGCCAAAGGTGAAGGCAAATTCGCCCGCCAGACCGGCGGTAAAGGCCAGTACGGCCATGTGGTGATCGAAATGGAGCCGGGTGAGCCCGGTTCCGGCTTTGAGTTCGTCAACAAGATCGTCGGCGGCATCGTGCCGAAGGAATACATCGGTCCTGCCGAAAACGGCATGAAGGAAACCTGCCAGTCCGGCGTGATTGCCGGTTTCCCGATGATCGATGTGAAGGTCACCATGGTGGACGGGTCCTACCACGATGTCGACTCTTCGGAGATGGCTTTCAAGATCGCTGGTTCGATGGCCTTCAAGGACGGCGTCAAGAAGTGCAATCCTGTACTCCTTGAGCCGATGATGAAGGTGGAAGTCGAAATCCCCGAGGACTACCTCGGTTCGGTGATCGGCGACCTCTCCTCACGTCGCGGGCAGGTCGAAGGCCAGTCCATCGACAACGGACAATCCAAAGTCCAAACCAAGGTGCCCCTGGCCGAGATGTTCGGCTACGCCACCCAGCTCCGATCCATGACCCAGGGTCGGGGTATTTTCTCGATGGAGTTCAGCCATTACGAGGAAGTTCCTCGCAATGTGGCTGAGGCCATCATCTCCAAGAATCAGGGCAATTCCTGATCTCTCACCCCCAACCAACACCCCCGATTCTTTCCTTCAATGGCTCGCGAGAAGTTTCAGAGGAACAAACCTCACGTCAACATCGGCACCATCGGCCACGTTGACCACGGCAAAACCACCCTCACCGCCGCCATCACCAACGTGCTGGCATCCCTTGGCCAAGCGAAAGCTCAGGCCTATGACGACATCGACGGTGCTCCTGAGGAGAAGGAACGGGGCATCACCATCAATACCGCCCACGTCGAGTACGAGACAGAAGGCCGTCACTACGCCCACGTCGACTGCCCGGGTCACGCGGACTACGTGAAGAACATGATCACGGGTGCCGCCCAGATGGACGGCGCCATCCTGGTGGTGGCCGCCACCGATGGCCCCATGGCCCAGACCAAGGAGCACATCCTGCTGGCCAAGCAGGTGGGCGTGCCCGCCCTGGTGGTGTTCCTGAACAAGAAGGACATGGTCGACGACGAGGAAATCCTCGAGCTCGTCGAACTGGAAATGCGTGAGCTGCTCAGCAGCTACGACTTCCCGGGTGACGACATCCCCATCGTGGCCGGCTCCGCTCTGAAGGCTCTCGAGTTCATCCAAGGGGGCGGCAAAGGCAACCGGGGTGACAACGAATGGGTCGACAAGATCCTTGACCTCATGGACGCGGTGGATGAATCCATCCCCGAACCCGAGCGCGAAATCGACAAGCCCTTCCTGATGGCTGTCGAAGACGTGTTCTCGATCACCGGTCGTGGCACCGTGGCCACTGGCCGGATCGAGCGCGGCAAGGTGAAAGTGGGCGAAACCGTTCAGATCGTCGGCATCAAGGACACCCGCGAAACCACCGTCACCGGGGTCGAGATGTTCCGCAAGCTGCTCGACGAAGGCATGGCGGGCGACAACGTCGGTCTGCTGCTGCGCGGCATTCAGAAGGAAGACATCGAACGCGGGATGGTGCTGGTCAAGCCCAACTCGATCAAGCCCCACACCAAGTTCGAAGGTGAGGTCTACGTCCTGAAGAAGGAAGAAGGCGGCCGTCACACCCCCTTCTTCGCCGGCTATCGCCCGCAGTTCTACATCCGCACCACCGACGTGACCGGCCAGATCACGGCCTTCACCGCCGACGACGGCACCAACGTGGAGATGGTGATGCCCGGTGACCGCATCAAGATGTCCGCCGAGCTGATCTGCCCGGTGGCGATTGAGCAGGGCATGCGCTTCGCCATCCGCGAAGGCGGCCGCACCATTGGTGCGGGCGTGGTGTCCAAGATCGTGGAATGATCCTGATCTAGGGTCTTGGCCTTGGGGGGCGTGCCTGCGCGCAGGCTTCTCCCCCCTCGGCTTGCCCCTTCCGGCTTTCAGGCCACTCGCACCTCGGCAATTCAGGCTTCAAGCCTGATTCATCGTTTTCTGCACCGGCAGCGTTCTTGCTGGCGGATGCCTCACCCGCATTTCCCCATGTCCACCGCCATCGCTCAGCAGAAGATCCGCATCCGTCTCAAGGCGTTCGATCGCCGCATGCTGGATCTTTCCTGCGAAAAAATCATCGAAACCGCCGATCACACCGCCGCCACGGCTATCGGCCCCATCCCCCTGCCCACCAAGCGCAAGATCTACTGCGTGCTGCGCTCACCCCACGTGGACAAAGACTCCCGTGAGCACTTCGAAACCCGCACCCACCGCCGCATCATCGACATCTACAGCCCTTCCTCGAAAACGATCGACGCGTTGATGAAGCTTGATCTCCCGAGTGGCGTCGATATCGAAGTCAAGCTCTGAGCCGCATCGGCCCCGCCCCTGCACACGCTTGGCTGTTCGTGAATGGGGTGGCCCAGGCTGCCCCAGAATTCGCTTCCCCTTGCTGCTGCCTGCGCCCCATTGACGCCCCCGCCCGCTTCCCCGGCGGGCTTTGTTTTTTCTAGAATCGCTCCGTCAGGCTGCCCGGCGCTTCAGGAGCTGCCAGGGCCGGCGCAGCCAGCGCCAGCCCTTGCCGTGTTGTTTTCTTCGAACATCGAGGCAAAACACTCCTCGCTGCTTCTTTCTGGCAAAGCTACCCGGGCACCGGCCCTTTCAGGCCTTCTGCTCCCTTCCATCCGTTTTTCCAGCCCTTTCTCCACCCACCCATCCGTGACTGATCTGGCCGTGAGGGAACTCCCCCTATTCCCCCTGCCGGATGTGGTGCTGTTTCCGCAGGAAGTGCTGCCGCTGCATATCTTCGAGCCTCGCTACCGCATGCTCCTGCAAACGGTCCTGCAGACAGATCGCCGCTTCGGGGTGATCCGCTGGGACCCACAGGAAAAGAAGATGGCTTCTGTGGGCTGCTGCGCGGAAATCCTCCAGTGCCAGACCCAGGAAGACGATCGCAGCAACATCGTGACCATGGGGCAGCAGCGTTTCCGTGTGCTCGAAGTGGTGCGGGAGGCCCCGTTCCGGGTGGGCATGGTGAGCTGGATCGAAGACGAAACCGACGAGAGCCCGGAAACTCTCAACGCCTTGGCCGGCAACGTGACCCAGGCCCTGCGGGATGTGGTCGACCTCACGGGCAAGCTCGTGGGGCGGCCGAGCAGCCTGCCCAACGATCTGCCTGACCTGCCACGGGAGCTCTCGTTCTGGATCGGTTCCCATCTGGGCGGCCCCGTGGCCGATCACCAGCAGAGCCTGCTGGAGCTCACCGACACCGGCGAGCGGCTGCGTCAGGAATTCGCCCTGCTCGACCAGACCCGCCGCCAGCTTGCGGCCCGCACGGTCCTCAAGGACACCTTCAAGGATCTGGGTGAGCCCCCCAGGGATCCCTCCTGATGGCCGGCCTTCCCCTCCCCGCGCTGGCGGCTGTGGCTTCTGTGGCCGTGCTGGCGGGCGCCTTCGTGGTGTGGCAGCGGCGCAACCGCAGCTTCGAGAGCACTGCCACCGTGGCGGAGGCCTACGACCGCTGGACGGAAGACCGGCTGCTGGAGCGGCTGTGGGGCGATCATGTGCACCTCGGTCACTACGGCACCCCACCGCATCGGGCCGACTTCCGTGCCGCCAAGGTGGCCTTCGTGCACGAGTTGGTGCGCTGGAGTGGCCTGGATCAGCTGCCCCCTGGCTCCAGGCTGCTGGATGTGGGCTGCGGCATCGGTGGCAGCGCCAGGATCCTTGCCCGTGACTACGGCTTTGAAGTGCTGGGCATCAGCATCAGCCCGGCGCAGGTGGAGCGGGCCCGTCAGCTCACCCCAGCGGGCCTCAGCTGCCGGTTTGCAGTGATGGATGCCCTTGATCTCGACCTCCCGGATGGGGCCTTTGCTGCGGTGTGGAGTGTGGAGGCAGGGCCGCACATGCCCGACAAGCAGCGCTACGCCGATGAACTGCTGCGCGTGCTGGCTCCCGGTGGGCTGCTGGCGGTGGCCGACTGGAACCGCCGTGATCCCTCCGCCGGAGCGCTCAGCGCAGTGGAGCGCTGGGTGATGCGTCAGCTCCTGGATCAGTGGGCCCACCCGGAATTCGCGAGCATCCCCTCATTTCGCCGCAACCTGGAGCTGAGCGTCCATGCCGGCGGCGCTCACACCGACACCGACGACTGGACCCGCGCCACCCTGCCCTCCTGGATCGATTCGATCCTGGAAGGGGTTCGCCGGCCGGGCGCCGTGCTGGGGCTGGGTCCGGCCGCCGTGCTGCAGGGCATACGCGAAACCCCCACTCTGCTGCTGATGGACTGGGCCTTTCGCCATGGCCTGATGGCGTTCGGTGTCTTCCGCTGCCGCCGCGGGCCGGACACCACGCCCGCGGCGGCAGCCCTGGCTAACCAGCAGGCGAGCGCTCCTCCTCCGCGAGATTCGTGAGCGGATAGGCCCCGAACAGAGCCAGGTGCTGGCACAGCCCCCTGAGCTCTTCGATCGCCTGCTGGAGCGCCTCACCGGCCGCAGGCCGCTCAAGATCCACGAAGAACAGATACTCGCCCATCTCACGTTTGGACGGCCGCGACTCGATTCGGCTCATGTTCAGCTGGCGATGCGCGAAGCAACTGAGCGCCTCCAGCAGCGCACCCGGGCTGTTGGCATGCAGCGAAAACGCCAGGCTGCAATGGGTGCTGCCTTCGGCGGGACCCCCCTCTTTCTGCAACAGCAGGAAGCGGGTGCAGTTGCCAATCACGTCATTGACCGGATAGGCCAGCACCTCGAGCCCGTGCTCCCCTGCCGCCTGACGCGAGGCGATCGCTGCGCGGAAGCGGCTGCCTGCCACCAGCCGGGCGGCTTCGGCGGTGGAGCTGGTGGGCAGCTGCAGGGCATCGGGCAGGTGTTCCGCCAGCCACTGGCTGCACTGGGCCAGGGCCTGGGGATGGGAGAGCACCTCGCTCACCCGGTCGATCGGACCGCTGCCCAGCAGGGCATGGCGGATCGGCAGCACCAACGCCCGGCGGATCTGCAGGTCGGAGTGCTCCCAGAGCACATCAAGGCAGGCGGTGACGCCGCCCTCCACCGAATTCTCCACCGGAACCACGGCAGCACTGCAGCCACCGTCGGCGAGGGCCTTGACCACAGCACGAATGCTGCCCTGCGGGACGAATTCCGGATCCTGGAAGCCTTCCAGGGCAGCGAACTGGCGCGCCGCCTGTTCTCCGTAGGTGCCGGCGGGTCCGAGGAAGGCGAGACGCATGGGGGAAAGGGAGCGCAGACCGGTGGATAGGATCATCCTCCGCCGGCCTCCCCAGGCGATGTCTCTGGCCTTCAGCGCCAGCCAGCAGCTCACCTTGCCGGTTCACGGGCAGGCCGAGCAGCTGGCCGATTACCTCGATGACGAACAGCGGGTGATCCGGGCCTTGCTGGAACCGCGCCAGCTGACGCCGCTCAGTCCTGGCCACTACCAGTACGAAGTGAGCGGATTCAAGGTGTTCCAACTGCAGGTGCAGCCGGTGGTGCAGTTGCAGGCCCAACGGGAGCCGGGGCGGCTGGAGCTGGAAGCCCTCGATTGCCGCCTCGTGGGACTCGAAGCCGTGGACGACTTCGAGTTCACGCTCCAATCCTGGCTGGCGGTGAACGACGGCGGCCTGGAAGGCGAAGCCCTGCTGGGCGTGCGCGTGAGCCGCCCCACCGTGCTGGGGCTGATCCCGCCGCGCGTGCTGGAGGCCACCGGCCGGTCACTGCTCAGCGGCATCCTGCTGGGCATGCGCAAGCGGGTGGGGCAGAACCTGCTGAGTGATTTCAGCCAGTGGTGCGAAACCCGCTGAACCCGCTACCGGCAGCCATGGGCTTCGCAGAGACGGCAGGCAGTACGGCAGGCAGTGGTCAGTGGCCTTTTCCAGAGGCGATAGCGGTCTGCACAGAGGCGGCAGAGAGCTCACAGCTCACAGAAGAGGCCCGGGGCTGATCATTCAACGGAGCGGCGGCCAGTCGGTGCCGGCCAGCACCTTGCCCAGAAAGCAGGCCCGGTGCAGCGGCGTGGGCCCGAGCCTGCGCAGGGCCTGGCGATGCAACGCCGTGCCATAGCCGGCGTGCCGCTCCAGGCCATAGCCAGGGAAGCGGCCGGCCAACCGCTGGATCAGGCCATCGCGGGCCTGCTTGGCCACCACGCTGGCAGCGGCGATCGACAGGCAGTGGCTATCGCCTCGCACCAGGGTGATCTGTGGCCCGCTCCACAGGCGCAGCGGCAGCACCCCATCGACAATCACGAGGCGGGGCGGCGCTGCCAGCCGGTGCAGCGCTCGCAGCATGGCCAGTTCGGTGGCGCAGCGGATGCCGTGACGGTCGATCTCCTCAGCCGAGGCCTGGCCGAGCGCGCACTGCGCCGCCGCCTCCACGATCAAGGGCAGGAGCCGGCGGCGCTGCAACGGCCGCAGGGCCTTGCTGTCGGTGAGTCCGGCGGCTGCCAGAGGCGGCAGCGCGGATGCCGGCAACACCACGGCGGCGGCGAACACGGGCCCGAACAGGCTGCCCCGCCCAACCTCATCGATCCCTGCGCAGACACCGGGATCATGCTGGACATAGGGATCGGCTGGAAGCTGCGGCTCTGCTGCCGCTCCTCTACCAGGGTGGGCGCCCACGGGCCGTGGAGAGCGGGCAGGCGCTGGGCTCAGACCGCCGCCGAAGAACGGCGGCGGCGGCGGCGGGGCTCACCGGCCGGGTCGTCGGCAGGGGTTTCGGGGGCGGGATCTGGCTCGCTCTGAGCGGCCACAGCGGCAGCCGGGTGGTCGGTGATGCTCACGGCGGCGGGCGTGGCACGGCCGACGGTGCGGGTGATCGGCACCTGCAGCACCGTGGTTTCAATCACGGTGGTGTGGACTGCGGGAGAACGGTCGGTGTCGATCGGCAGCGGGGTGATTTCCACCATCACGGCATCACCGGGATCGCGGGTGGAACTCCAACGGTCTGTGCCGGTCTCTGCCGTTGAAACAACGACGGGGGCGGGAGCATCGCTGGGGTAGTCGGCAGCGGTGCGGGGGGCAGCGGCGCCATCGCCACCGCCACGGCCGCCACGGCGACGCCGCCGGGAGCCTGAGCCGGACAGCTGCTGACGAGCGGCGTCGAGCACCGCCTCCTCTGATTCGCCGGGGCGCACGACCCGGACGACCACGTTGTCGCCGGCAGGGGGCGACTCCAGCAGCAGGGCGGGGTTGAGGCCCATCCAGCCGTAGACGAATTCCTGGTCGTCGTCCATGGGGACAGCCACCAGCTCGGGGTCGTGGCGGCGGCTGACGCCTTCAGAAGCACTCAGCGGTGCTTCCACCACCCGGGGAGCGGCCGGCTCGTCGTCGATGGAGACGAGCACGGGGGTGACTTCGATCAGCTCATTGCCGCTGCGGCTACCGCGACCACCGCGTCCACCACGGCGGCGGCCACTGGGCTCGGGCGCGGAGGGGCTGGGCGCCTCGGCGCGGGCGGAGGCAGCGGAGCGCACCAGGCCGGTGACCGTGGCGAGGGGCTGGAGGGTGTCCTTGCCGGGGAGAACGGCCACGTGGCCGAGGCCACCGCAGCTGGGGCAGGCGCGACCGAACAGCTCGTAGATGTTCTGGCCCTGGCGTTTGCGGGTGAGTTCCACCAGACCAAGCTCGGTGAGCTGGGCGATCTGGGGTCGGGCGGCGTCGTCGCGCACGGCCGAAGTGAAATGCTCGAGCAGCATCAGCTGATCGCGGCGCGACTCCATGTCGATGAAGTCGATGATCACCACACCGCCGATGTTGCGCAGCTTCAGCTGACGCGCGATTTCAGCCGCCGCTTCGCAGTTGGTCCAGAGGACGGTTTCCCGTGCATTGGCGGAACGCGTGAAGGAACCGGAGTTCACATCGATGACAGTGAGCGCCTCGGTGGGCTCGATGATCACCGACCCGCCGGAGGGCAGATCGACGCGCGGCTTGAGGGCATCGCGGATTGCGGCGTTGATCTTGTGGTGCTCAAGGATGTCGGTGCTTTCGACATGGTGCTCCACCAGCAGATTGGCCTGATCGGCACCGAGGAAGGCGTTCACGCGGCCGACGGCCGCTTGGGTGTCAACCACCACGCGCTGCACCTCGGGGCTGTAGAGGTCGCGCAGCACCCGATGGACGAAGTCTTCGTCGCGGTTGAGCAGCGCCGGCGGGGTGGCCGTTTCCGCCGCTTCCTGGATGCCCTCCCACTGACGCAGCAAAGCTTCGAGATCATCGATCAGCAGCTCCTCGCTGATGCCTTCAGCTTCGGTGCGCACCAGCAGGCCGGCGCCGGGCGGCTTGATCAGCACACCCAGGGCCCGCAGACGGTTGCGCTCGCTCTCGGCACTGATCCGCCGGGAGATGTTGACCCCCTGGCCATGGGGCTGAAGCACCAGGTAGCGGCCAGGCAGCGTGAGATTGCCCGTGAGACGCGGCCCCTTGGTGCCGGTGGGCTCCTTCATCACCTGAACCAGCACCTTCTGGCGTGGCTCGAGCAGTTCAGTGATGCCGGCAGCACCCTTCCTGAGCCTCAGTGGGCCGAGGTCGGTGACATGAATGAAGCCATTTTTCTCGCTCTCTCCGATGTTGACAAACGCAGCATCAATGCCGGGGAGCACATTCTCGACGCGCCCGACGTAGACGTCGCCGATCTGGTAGCGACCCTGGGCAACGATCAGTTGATCGACGCGTTCGTCGTTGAGCACCGCGGCGATGCGCAGTTGCTCCGCAATGACGATCTGCTGGGGCATGGAGGAAAGAGGGTGGCTCGGAGAAGCCCTGCCATGGGATGGGGATTACCCCCTGAAGCAATGAAGCGATGAGCCGATCGTGCTGAGAAGCCGACCGTCTGCTGCATCAGCAGAATGAGACGGAAGAAAAAGCCTTTGAGGAGCAAGCTCTGGAGGTTCAGCCTCCGTTGACGCCCGAGCTGCCGGAACGGGAACGGACCGGTTGCTGCTGGGTGTGACTACGGCGAACACGCCGCAGGAGCGGGGGCCATAGACGATGCGGCTGTGGATCGAAAGCCACAGACGGATCTGCCGTCTGAGGTGAAATTAGCACGCGCCAACCCCAGGCCCTTCTGCCGCTGGATCTCGGCCCCGAGCCGTTCACCTTGGTTCGCAGGAGTGCATCGCTGCTGTGGCTCGCAGGAGGGGGTAGCCAGCGTGGCTGGCTGCTGTTGAGGGCGACCTGCCGCTGCAGGCCTTGGCCCTCAGGCCGGCGGCGCCAGGATCAGACGTTCACGCAGGCAGGGGCCCAGACGCAGGGGCTGGCCGAGCGCCTCCACCAGCCACTGGCGCACCTGATCGGGGCGGATGCTGCGGCCCTGGGCATCGATGCGGGCCTGCAGGCGGAGTGTCACTGACGCAGGGTCCGTGATGACACGAGAGGTTTTGTCAGCGCCCTGCGGCGCTGGCAGCAGCTCCAGCGTCATAAGGCAGGGGCGGCAGTCCCGCTCGCGGGGGCGGCCCTTCTTGTCGCTGTCCCGCCAGGGGAGGGTGGCGGACTGCAACAGATGCTCGATCGCCCGGTGCCAGTCGTCGGTGGACGGAGCCATCCCGGGCTCTGCGCCGGCGGCGACCTCCGGGAGCAATTGCAGGCTCCAGTGGGCCTCCGCCAGTTGCTGGGAAAGAGCCGGGCCCGCCAGGGGCACCTCCTGCACCGAGTGCAGGGAGAAACCCTGTGGAAGCTGGGCCTGCAGCCGCGCGAGCACCTCCTCCGGTGGACAGACCTGAGCGAACTCCAGATCGAGCCATTCACCTTCCGCCTCCACACCCAGCGGCAGCGCCAGGGCGAACTGCAGCCGGGGCAGGGGATGAAAACCGCCGCTGAAACTCACCGGCAGCTGGCTGCGGCGCAGGGCCCGCTCCAGCACGCGGGCCAGATCGAGATGGCTCAGCAGTGCCAGCGAGCCCCGCTTGCTGAAGCCGAAGCGCAGCCTTTGGATCCGTTCGCTGGCGGGGCTGCGCGGCGGCTGCGCCGCAGGGATCGGTGGAGGCGCCACCACCACGTTGTGGCCGAACTCCGGCCCACAGACGCCGCAACTGCTGCAACCCTCAAAGGAGCAGTCCGGCACCACCACTGCAGCGAGGGCCCGTTGCAGGTCTTCGGCCAGCCAGCGCTTGTCGACACCGGAATCCACGTGATCCCACGGCAGTGGCTGGGCGCAGAAGGCCTCCAGATCAGCGCCGCTCAAGGCACCGGTGGCCGTCCAGTCCCCCAGCTCCAGCGCCCGGTAGCGGCCGCCCAGTCCCTCGGCCTCAATCGCCCCGGTCCAGGCGGCGTGGGTGCGGTCGATCGTTTCGAACCAGGCATCCATGCCGGCTCCGGCCCGCCAGGCCGCCTCCAGCACCGGTGCCAGGCGCCGGTCGCCCCGGCCGATGAAATCCTCCATCGCCGACAGGCGCGAATCGGTGACATTGCACTTGATGCCCTTGAGCGTGCGCAGCTCCCGGCGCAGCAGCTCCTGGCGCCGCCGGAACTCCGCTGTGGACACGCTGTGCCACTGGAAGGGTGTGTGGGGCTTGGGCGTGAAGTTGCTGATCGTGAGATTTAGCTCCAGCCGCCCCAGATCGCGGCACTGCTGCTGCAAAGCGCGGCAGGTGTCGGCGATGCCGATCACATCGGCGTCGGTTTCCCCGGGCAGGCCGATCATGAAATAGAGCTTCACCTTGCGGTAGCCGTTCTCCATGGCGGTGCGGATGCCGCGCAGCAGCTCCGCGTCGGTCAGCCCCTTATTGACGATGTCGCGCAGGCGTTGGGTGCCGGCTTCCGGGGCGAAGGTGAGGCCCGCCTTGCGGGTGCCGCCCAGGATGTGAGCAATGTTCTGGTCGAAGCGGTCCACCCGCTGGCTGGGCAGCGTGAGGCTGACGTTGTGCTCGGAGAGGCGGTTGCGCAGCTCCACGCCCACCGCAGGCAGGGCGAGGTAATCGGAGCAGCTGAGCGACAGCAGGGAGAAATCGCTGTAGCCGGTGCGGGCCATGCCCTCCTCCACCGCTTCAATCACGGCCTCGGGTTCCACATCGCGGGCCGGACGGGTGAGCATGCCGGGCTGACAGAACCGGCAGCCCCGGGTGCAACCGCGGCGGATCTCGATCGTGAGCCGGTCGTGGACGGTTTCGATGTGGGGAACGAGGCCCATGCCGTAGTGGGGCATGGGGGTGGCCACCCGCCGCAACACGCGCGCCGGCAGCTCCGGCCGCAGCGGCTGAAGGGTGACACCATCGGGGCCCGGGGCATAGAGCGCCGGCACGTAGACGCCGGGCACCTGGGCCAGATCAGCCAGCAGCGCTGAGCGGCTCAGCCCGTCGGCCTTGGCCTCGGCCACCACCAGGCCAATCTCTGCCAGCAGTTCCTCGCCGTCGCCGAGGGCGAAGAAATCGAAGAAGGCGGCGAACGGTTCGGGATTGCTGGTGGCGGTGGGGCCGCCGGCGAAGATCAGGGGTGGGGCTGCCGGGTCGTTGAGCGGCAGGTCGCCCCGGTCGGCGGCCCGCAGTGGCAATCCCGCCAGATCCAGCATCTCGAGGATGTTGGTGGCGCCCAGCTCGTAGCTGAGGCTGAAGCCGAGGATGTCGAAGACGGCCAGGGCGCGGCGGCTTTCGACAGCGAACAGGGGTTGGCCCTGCTGGCGCAGGCGCTCGGCCAGGTCGGGCGCCGGCAGGTAGGCGCGATCGCAGAGCTGGCCTGGGATCGCATTGAGAATCGAATAGAGAATGATGTGGCCGAGGTTGCTGGCGCCCACCTCGTAGAGATCGGGATAGGTGAGACACCAGCGGGCACCGGCGCTGTCCCAGTCGCGCGGCAGCACGCCCCGTTCGTTGCCCAGGTAACGGGCGGGGCGGGCGATGGTGCTGTCCACCAGCTGGTCGAAAGCGACGCGCCCGTGAGGCAGCGGAGGGGTCGCGGCGATGGCGGTGGGCGTCGCGGCAGCAGCGGAACCACACGAAGTCGCCATGGTCATGGCTGAACGCTCAGCAGGCCGCAGGCTGATCGTAGGCAGCTGTCAAGGAGCGCCCGCAGCTAGCTGCTGGTGCGTGCGGGGCAGGGCTGGGCAAGCAAACGGGGCAACTGCAGCAGGGGCCTGTCGCAGCGGTGACCTGCGGCGTTGCACTCGTGCTGCTTCCAGCGCGTGCGGCGCCGTAGCAGGATGCCTGCCAGCGACATTGGCGGCGGCAGCAGTGGTTCAGGTCAACGGCAACTACCTCAAACTCAAGGCCGGGTATCTCTTTCCGGAGATTGCCAGGCGCGTGAAGGCCTTCGCAGCGGCCCATCCCGACGCCCCCCTGATCCGGCTCGGCATCGGCGATGTGACCGAACCGTTGCCTGCAGCCTGCCGCGAAGCGATGAAGGCCGCCATCGACGCCATGGGCACGGCGGAAGGCTTCCATGGCTACGGCCCGGAGCAGGGCTACCTGTGGCTGCGCGAAGCGATCGCCCGCCACGATTTCCAGGCCCGCGGCTGCGCGATCGATGCCGAGGAGATCTTTATCTCCGATGGCTCCAAGTGCGACAGCAGCAACATCCTCGACATCCTCGGCCCCGACAACCGCATCGCCGTCACCGACCCCGTCTATCCGGTGTATGTGGACAGCAATGTGATGGCGGGCCGCACCGGTGAGGCTGACGCCAGCGGCCGGTACGGCGGCCTCACCTACCTGCCGATCACGGCCGACAACGGCTTCATCGCCCCGCTGCCCGAGCAGCCGGTGGACCTGATCTACCTCTGCTTCCCCAACAACCCCACCGGCGCTGTGGCCACCAGGGCCCAGCTGCAGCAGTGGGTCGACCATGCCCGCGCCACGGGCGCCCTGATCCTGTTCGATGCTGCCTACGAGGCCTTCATCCAGGACCCCGAGCTGCCCCACTCCATCTATGAGATCGAGGGGGCCCGCGACTGCGCCATCGAGTTCCGCTCCTTCTCCAAGAACGCCGGCTTCACCGGCACGCGCTGCGCGCTCACCGTGGTGCCCCGCGGCTTGATGGGCACCACCGCCGCAGGAGAAGCGGTGGAGCTCTGGGGGCTGTGGAACCGGCGGCAGAGCACCAAGTTCAACGGCGTCAGCTACATCGTGCAGCGGGGCGCCGAAGCGGTGTACTCCGCCGCAGGGCAAGCCGAAGTGAAGGCTCTGGTGGCCTTCTACATGGAGAACGCGGCGATCATCCGCCGCGAGCTCGCGGCGGCCGGTCTGCAGGTGTATGGCGGCGAGCAGGCCCCCTACGTGTGGCTCAAGACCCCCGCCGGCCTCGATTCGTGGGCCTTCTTCGACCGTCTGCTGGAGGAGGCCAACGTGGTGGGCACCCCGGGCAGCGGTTTCGGCGCCGCAGGCGAGGGCTACTTCCGCCTTTCAGCCTTCAACAGCCGCGCCAACGTGGAGGAGGCGATGGCCCGCATCGCTCGCGCCTCCCTGGTGCCTGCTTCCGCCGGAGTTGCCTAAATTCGAACCTCACGTTTCTGGCTGCGCGCCGCTCGTCACCCCGTCCCCTTGCCGTTGTTCCTCCTTTGGCGATGACCCTTCCCCAGGCGGTTGAAACCCCCGGCCGATCACCCGGGGGTGCGGCGGTGATCGACAAGGAGGTGCAGCGGGTGCGCAAGCCCTCGCCGCGCTACCGGGTGCTGCTGCACAACGACCCTGTCAACTCGATGGAGTACGTGGTGTCCACCCTGCGGCAGGTGGTGCCCTCCCTGAGCGAGCAGGACGCCATCGCCGTGATGCTGGAAGCCCACAACACCGGCGTGGGGCTGGTGATCGTCTGCGATCTGGAGCCGGCGGAGTTCTACAGCGAAACCCTCAAGGGCAAGGGTCTCACCAGCACGATCGAACCGGAGGCGTAGTGGAGCCCCTGGCTCCCGCGCCGCTGACCACACCGGAACAGCAGAGCCGCCGGCCCCATGGCCTCGGCACCCTGCTCTACGTTCCTGTGCTCTACGGCGTGGGCTGGCTGACGGCGCGGCCACTGCAATGGCTGGCGCCGGGCCTGCGGCCTGATCAGATCGACCTGGCCGGGCTGGTGGTGGCCCTGCTGCTCCTGCTGTTCAGCCTGCCCTGGCGCCTGCGCCGCAGCTGGGGCGCCACCCATCCCTGGCGGCGGCTCGGGGTGGTGGCGACACCGCTGATGGCGGTGCGGGCGTTCCTGGGCGGACTGGCCAAGGCCGCCCTGCTGCTGGCACTGGTAGCCGCTGTGCTGCTGACCAGCGGACAGGCTGCGTGGCAGCTGGATCTGAAGGCCGGCGAGCTGCTCAACGCCCTGGCCCTGCTGCTGGGGGTGGGCTTCGCCGAGGAATTGCTGTTCCGCGGCTGGCTCTGGGGTGAGCTGTCCCTGCAGCTGAGCCGCCGCCGCGCCCTGCTGCTGCAGGCTGCGCTGTTCGCCCTGGTGCATCCCTGGTACCGGGCCGGCAACCCGGGAGCCATCGGACTGCTGGGCGGGCTGATCCTGCTGGGGCTGGCTCTGGCCCTGCAGCGACGCAGTGACGGGGGCGTGCTGTGGGGAGCGATCGGCCTGCATGGCGGCCTGGTGGGCGGCTGGTTCGTGCTCCAGACCGGGCTGCTGCAACTGGCGCCTGAGGCGCCGGCTTGGCTGGTGGGACCCGGGGGGGAGGTGCCCAATCCAATCGGAGGCCTGATCGGCTGGCTGGGGCTGGGGGCACTGCTGGCCTGGGGCTCCCTTACAGAGAGACGTGAACCGGGTTGATGGCGTGGTGGATACCGTTCCTGGATCACAACCGATCGCTTGTTTCCAGGATGAATCAATACCTCCAACCAAGCGAACCGCAGCGCAAGGATGGTCAGTCATCCAGCAATCATTCGCAAAGACATGTCCTTGAGCGCCCCGGTGAACATTTGAACCATGACTGACGACTGCTGCAGAAATGGAGAATGGTCGTCAGAAAGCTTTGTAGCCTTGATGGCTTTCCAGCAGGACATTGCCACTCCGTTGAAGCAGTCGCCCGATCGATTCATCACGGTTCCGTTCTTTTTTGTCCGGTTGACTCGCACTCCCCACCTCCATCCTCAATGATTTTCACCCTGCTGTCCGATGCACAGAGCGCCGGGGTCTGACAAGGACTCGATGCCGCTTCACTGGCCGACAGGGGGACGGGACTTCGGATAAAGATCCCGCCAAGACCTCCCAAGGGATCGATTATCAGATCCCTCCAAGACATGCCCGAGACCTGTCACCGGGTTGGCGATCAGCCGCCCCGGCGTTGCCGACGTGAGTGCAGAGACCGCCCTTGAGGTATCTGAGACCCCGCCCGGCGGGGTTGATATTTCTGCGGAGTTTCAAGCTCAGCTGAACATCATCTAAGCCTGGAGATTCGGAATTTGTCGCAAGATCGATCGTCAGGTGGGCAGCACGAATCTCCCCTTGCGCAGAACGAAGCGCAGCACCGTTTCCATTCTCGTGGTGATGTCCGCGGTGAAGTTCATTCCCAGACGCACGTCACAGCGTCTTGAGCCGGATCGCATCACCGTGGTGTGCGGCACCACGGTGACTTCGTATCCCGACGAGGTCCCTGCTGCTGATGGCGCTGGGGATTGAGGCGGTGCCTGCGCAGCCGCCGGCCTGATCACGTCTGGAGAAACAGACCGCACCGTTCCCCGCAGGGTGCCGAAATCGGGGAAAGGACAACCAGCAAGGCGAAGGTCCACCCGCTGACCTGGCTTCACGTTGTCGATATCTTCGGAGGCCACGGTCATCTTCGCCACCAGCCCCCTGCCGCTGGGGGCGATGCGAGCCAGCTCTTGGCCCTGCTGGACCACCTGCTGGGGGTTGAACAGCTGCATGGAGAAGAGCACTCCATCCACAGGCGCACGCACCAGGGTGATGCCCAGATCCCGGCTGACCTGGGCGCGTTCCCCGCTGTTGGCGGCGAACTCCTGGGCGAGCCTGGAGAGCTGGGCATTGTCGCGAAAGCGCACCTCCTCGACGGCGCGTCGGGCCTTGGCCAGGTCGGAGCTGGCCACCTCCAGGTTGGCGGCCTTCTCATCGAGCTGGAGCGGTGCGATCGCTCCGCTGTTCCTCAGCAGCTGGAAGCGGTTGAACTCCGCCTGGGCCAGCTGGAGGGCGGCCTGGGCCTTCTCCACCTGCAGCTCAGCACCCTGCACCGCCGCCCTGTTCTGGCTGCGCAGGGCCTCCAGTTCCCGTTCGAGGGCGCTGCGGCTGGAGGCCAGTTGCTCCCGCCTTCCCTCCAGGTCGGCGGGATCCAGCACCGCAATCACCTGGCCCCGACGCACGGTCTGATTGGCCCGGGCGTCGACGCTGCGCACCCGGCCGCTCAAAGGGGCATGGATGACACTGGTTTCTCCAGTGGGGCGAATCTGGCCGCTTCCACGCACCACCACCCGGTAGGGCCAGACCGCCATCAGGCCGACCGCGCTGACGAAGCTTCCCAGCATCACCAGACCGAGAAGCCTCACCCACGGCCGCACTGAAGGTAGAAACTCCTCGCTGGTGCTGGGCCGGAGCACCAGACCGGCATCGACCTGCCGCGCTGCGAGTTTCTCAGGCTTTCGGGCCTCCGCCGACACCGTCAGCATGGACCGAGCCGAGGGCGGATCAACAGGAGATGGATCGCTCATGCGGGCAGGAGATAGGGGGTGAGTGGTTCCACATCGCGCAGGTCCTGGGGCCGTCCCTGAAACTTCACCTTGCCGCGCTCCAGGTACACGATCCAGTCGCAGCGGAGGATCACGCTGGGTCGGTGGCTAACCATCACGGTGGTGAGACCCTGCCGCAGCGGCAGAAGCCGATCCAGCAGACGGCGCTCCAAGCCGGGATCCAGAGCCGCTGTGGATTCATCCAGGATCAGCACCGGCGGCCTGGCCACCAGCGCCCGGGCGATCGCCAGACGCTGCCGCTGGCCGCCGGAGAGGTTGGCACCGAACTCACCCAGCACTGTCTGATAGCCGTCGGGGAGCTCGCGGATGAACTCATCGGCCAGGGCCAGATCACAGGCAGCCACCACCTGATCGAAGCCGGCATCGGGATAGGTGAAGCGAAAGTTCTCCAGGATGGTTCGGTTGAAGAACTGCGGATCCTGTGGGATGAGCGCCACCTGCTGCCGGAGACACTCGAGCGAGATGTCCTTGAGCCCGTAGGGTCCGTAGTGAATCGTGCCGCTCTGGGGCGGATAAAGACCCGCCATCAGCTTCACCAGGGTGCTTTTGCCGCAACCTGACTCGCCGATCAATGCGGTCATGAAGCCGCCCGGGATCGTGATATCGAAATCCTTGAGCAGCTCCATGCGCCCGGCATGGTGAAAGCCGAGATCCTGGCAGCGGATCTCACAACCCAGTGGAAGCGCCACCCAGGGCTTCGTTGCGGCCTTGGGATCCTCCACCGTGCCATTGAGCACCTCCGAGAGGCGATGGAACACCACCTGAGCAGTGATGAAGTCGCCGGCGAAGGCCACCAGCGAATCCAGGAACTCCAGCACGTTGAACCCCATGCCGTTGAAGGCCAGCAGCTGGCCAATGCTCAGCCGGCCGGCGATGACAAAAGTGCTTCCATACCAGAGCAGCGCCAGAGTGGTGACGTTGGAGAGAAGCTCGGTGGTGCTGGAGCCAAACAACTTCAGCTGCAGCGTCTTCCAGCGCAGATGAGACAGGGTTCCGAAATTGCTCTGGTATTCATCCCAGACCTGCGGGGTAGCTTCGGTGGTTTTGAGAACCTGGGCTCCGCGGAAAGCCTCGACCAGGAACCCCTGATTCTCGGCGGACTGCACGATGAGACGGCGGGTCTTCTGCCGCAGCGCAGGCAGGAACAGCAGATTGGCACTCACCACCAGCAGGAATGCGAGCAAGGCAACGACCGTGAGGGCAGGGCTGTAGGCCAACATCACCGCGAGCGACACCAGGGCGACGAAGAGCTGGCTGGGGAGGCCGAGCACCACATCGCCGATCAGACCATTGATGCGGTTGACATCGCTGATTCGGCTTACAACTTCGCCGCTGCGGTGGCTGTCGAAATAGGTCATCGGCAACCTCAGCAGCTGATGGCCGTACTCGAGCAACATCCCGAGTTGCAGGCGCTGGGCGAAATGGCCCACGAGATGGCCCTGCAGCAGGGAGATCAGGTTGCGGAAGACGAACAGCAGTAACATTCCCAGCCCAAGGCTGGTGAGCAACTGGCTGTCCCGCCTCACCAGCACGTCGTCGGTGAGGAACTGCATCAGCAGCGGCATCGCCAGAGCGAGTAGACCGATCACCGCATTAATCGCCAGGGCCTGCACTAGCAGGCCCCGATAGGGCAGCACCAACCTCAGGAACCGCAGGAAGGGGGCCCGTTGAGCCTCCTCCTGTTGGCTCAGACGATGGAGATCGGGCTCGAGCAGCAGCATCACGCCGTTGCTCCAGCCCTCCAGAAACTCCCGCTCGGACAACCAGCGCAGCCCAACAGCCGGATCGGCGATCAGGTAGCTCTGCCTGCGCTTTACATGGAGTACCACCCAGTGATTGCCCTTCCAGTGGCAGATCGCTGGCAGGGGAACGGTGTCGAGATGCCGAAGCAAGTCGGACTCGGCACGCACCGCTCGGGCCTGAAAGCCAATGGCGTCGGCCCCTCGGCGCAGCCCCAACAGAGTGGAACCGAGGGAGCCGGTGCCGACCAGCTCACGCACACGCGCGAGAGAAAGATTCCGGCCGTACTGGCGAGCCACGGTCGCGACACAGGCAGCGCCGCAATCCTCCTCGGAATACTGCTCGACGAAAGCGTAGCGGGGCATTGAATGGAGAACGCATCAGGAAAGTAGGGGACTAGACGTTCAAGTGACACTGAAACTGTGGCGGTTCGCAAACCGAATCAACAGCGCGCCGCGACATAGAGCCTCACACTAAGGAAGATTTTGTAGGCCTTTTCAAGCAGCCGGCTGTCGAAAGGGATGGGGCAGCCAGCTGGATCTTCCTCAACCAGGAAGACCCAGCGAGAGCGAACCCATTCCCCAGCAGATTCAACAAGCCCTTTCGGCGCGCTGACTTAGCACCCCGGTATAAAACCTGCGCCGTAGAATGGGCCGAGGATGCGGAACAAAGTCATGGACGACTTGGAGCCTGGAGACCATGCAGCGAAAGAGAGTCGAGAGTCCGGCCGTCTGCCGCCATCCCACTGAACGCTCCAGAAATCATCACCCGACAGCCGTAGCAAGGGCCCGGCGCCCTTCCACCGGCGCATGCAGCGACTCCTCCAACGGGGCCGTGCCGTAATCGCGCTCGAGCAGATCCATCACGGTGCGACCGAAATCAGCGGGGTTCGTCTCGAAGGCTTCCAGACAGATCCGGCCGAAGGTGCTGCCGAGTGGCTCGGGATTCCAGAGCAGTTTCCTGGCCGTCCAGGGCATCATGCTCATCGGGTTGTAACCGGGCTGCAGGATGTTCTGATCAAAGGCGTACTGCTCCAGGTGCGTGTGGGGCTGCAGGCCGATGAAGAAGATCGCCGGCTCCACCTGCTGCACGCCGAAGATCCGCTCCAGCTCCCGGTGATAGGCCACGGTCTGGCGGATCGTTTCCGGCCGTTCATCAATCACGTTGAAGGAGTAATTAACGGACACCGTTTCGCGGAAGCCGGCGCGCACCAGCAGGCGGCAATTCTCCAGCACGGTGCGAAGGTTGTAGCCCATGCGCATCTTGCGCACCAGCTCCTGGCTGCCGGAGGTAATGCCGATCTCGAAGTAACTCATGCCCGTAGCTACCATCAACTCAGCCAGTTCAGCGTCCAGGTTGTCGGCGCGGATATAGGCCGCCCAGCGGATATCGCTGAGCCCCTCCGCCTGAATCGCCCGCAGCAGCTCCTTGGCATCCTCGATATAACGACGCGCAGGAATGAACTGGGCATCGGTGAACCAGAAGCCGCGCACGCCGCGGTCGTAGAGCTGACGCATCTCCGCCACCACCTCAGCCACCGGGTTCACCCGCACCTGCTTTCCTTCCACCACCGTGTACACGCAGTAGCAGCAGTTATGCGGACAGCCTCGCTTGGTCTGCACGCCCACATAGAAATCACCCGCATCGAGATACCAATCGAGCTGGGGCCAGATTGAAGCGATGTAGTTGTAATCGCAGGCTGTTTTGATCAGACCGGCGGGCTGCTCGTGAATCAGGCCAGGCCGGGGCTCTTCGCCCACCAAAAAACAGCGTTCACCATCCAGTGAGACGCCTTCAATCAGCTTCTCCAGCAGTGGCTCGCCTTCGCCCACCGACACCACCGTGCCCTTGGGCAGGCGACGGCCCAGCTGCTCGTAGAACACGCTCACCGCACCACCGCCGAGCACGACGCGGGCGCTGGAGTGATAGCGACGGGAGCGGGCCAGGCCCTTGCGCACCAGGCGCAGATTGCGCCACAGCTCTCCATAGAACTCCCCCATCAGACGCAGCCCCCCGATGGCACCGCGCAGGCGTTTCAGCGGGTCGCGCGCATAGAACACCTCGAAGGAGTTCTGCAGGGGGTTGCCGCCCCGGCCATCCACCGGCGCATAAATCTGAATGTCGCGCCAGGAGAACACCAGCAGGGTGGGACGGAAGGCGTCGATCGTGGCCAGCAGCACCCGCTCCACATCCAGCACCGGCAGGGCCGCCAGATCAAGCAGGCGCTGGGGCAGCTGCGGGAAGCGTTTGTGCAGATGATCGGCCAGATACACCGGACCGACGGGAAAGATCGGATTGCAGGGCAAGCGGATCAGCAGCACCCGCTCGCCATTGGGGCCTTCGGCGTGATCGGCAGGCCGGCCCGGCGAAGGTTCCGGTGAAGGTTCGATGGTGGTGGCGTGCGGCACGTCCAGCCGGTTCAGGCGAAGTCGGACGCTAACAATCTCACTTCAAGATCAGTGGCCCGGCGGCGCAGGGCAGGCGGCAGCCAGGCGATCCAGGCGGGCTGCACGCACAGCCGCGGGCGCAGCTGCCAGCCGGCAGCCGCCAGCCGGGCATAGAGCTGGGCCGGGCTGGGTTGGGGGTAGGCGGGATTGATCACATCGTGAACATCGATGCCGCCCAGGTCGTTGATGCCGGCAGCGATCGCGTCCGCCAGGCCATCGAGCGGCCACAGGTTGGCGGGCAACTGCAGGTTCACTTCGGGCGGCAGCAGCCGGCGCGCCAGCCGGATCGTGTCGAGCACCGCCGCCTGCTCCGCTGCATCCAGCGGGCGGGCCTGCGCGCCATCGGGGCGCCAGGGCTGAAGAATCACTTCCTGGAGATGGCCCCAGCGGCGCTGCAGCCTCGCCAGCAACTCCAGCGCACGGCGGCGATCCGCCGACGTTTCGCCCACGCCCAGCAGCAGACCGGTGGTGAACGGAATGCCCAGCCGGCCGGCCTGCACGAGCTGGCCGATGCGCCGCTCCAGCCGCTTGCTGGGGGCGGCCCGGTGCAGACGGTCGTAGGCGGGGCCCAGCCCTTCGAGCATCAGCCCGAGCGAGGGGTTCAGCCGCCCCAAGGCCGCCATTTCCCGCAGCGACAGCGGGCCGGCATTGGTGTGAGGCAGGCGCCCCATGGCGAGCGCCTCCCTGCTCAGCGCCAGCAGCCGGGCGAACCAGGCGGCCCGCTGCGGAGAAGCGGGGGCGGTTTCTCCGGAGAGCAGCAGCACTTCGCTGGCCTGAGGCCGTCGGGCGAGCTGCTCGCGGGCTTCAGCTGTGGTGAGCAGTGGCGCAGTGCCGGGGGGGCGGCGAAAGCTGCAGTAGGTGCAGGCGTTGAAGCAGGCGTGGGTGGGCACCAGGGTGACGCTGGGGCTCCAGCGCACGACGGGGTCGCGGCTGCGGCGGATCGCCGCGTGGCTTCGCCTTCTGTTCTGCCGGTGCAGCTGCATGCTCATCTCTGCCGGTGCAGCTGCCTGTTCATCCGCCTGTGTGAACGCTCTTGCGCCGCCACTGCTGAAAACCGAAGCCAAACCTTAAGCGCCCCACACATCCCGCAATGTCCTGTTACATTGCGTCAGGCGAAAGGCTCCGGCCTGCGGAGGGGACGTTCCCCCGACGCTTTCGCCTTACTTAACCGACCCCTTCGGGGGCCACACCCAACGCTCTCATGACCACCACTCTTCAGCAGCGCCAAGGCGCGTCTGCATGGAGCCAGTTCTGCGAGTGGGTCACCTCCACCAACAACCGCCTCTATGTGGGCTGGTTCGGTGTGCTGATGATCCCCACCCTGCTGGCCGCCACGATCTGCTTCATCGTGGCCTTCATCGCTGCCCCCCCTGTCGACATCGACGGCATCCGTGAGCCGGTCGCCGGTTCGCTGATGTACGGCAACAACATCATCTCCGGCGCCGTTGTTCCTTCCAGCAACGCCATCGGCCTGCACTTCTACCCCATCTGGGAAGCCGCCAGCCTCGATGAGTGGCTGTACAACGGCGGTCCTTACCAGCTGGTGGTGTTCCACTTCCTGATCGGCATCTTCTGCTACATGGGCCGCGAGTGGGAACTCTCCTACCGCCTCGGCATGCGCCCCTGGATCTGCGTCGCTTACAGCGCTCCTGTGGCCGCTGCTTCCGCCGTGTTCCTGATCTACCCCTTCGGTCAGGGTTCCTTCTCTGACGGCATGCCCCTCGGCATCTCCGGCACCTTCAACTTCATGCTGGTGTTCCAGGCGGAGCACAACATCCTGATGCACCCCTTCCACATGCTGGGTGTGGCTGGTGTGTTCGGCGGCTCCCTGTTCTCGGCCATGCACGGTTCGCTCGTCACCAGCTCGCTGGTGCGTGAGACGACCGAAAGCGAAAGCCAGAACTACGGCTACAAGTTCGGCCAAGAAGAAGAGACCTACAACATCGTGGCTGCTCACGGCTACTTCGGTCGCCTGATCTTCCAGTACGCCTCCTTCAACAACAGCCGCAGCCTGCACTTCTTCCTGGCCGCCTGGCCGGTGGTGGGCATCTGGTTCACCGCCCTGGGCGTGAGCACGATGGCCTTCAACCTGAACGGTTTCAACTTCAACCAGTCGATCCTCGACGGCCAAGGCCGTGTGGTGAACACCTGGGCGGATGTGCTGAACCGTGCAGGCCTGGGCATGGAAGTGATGCACGAGCGCAATGCGCACAACTTCCCGCTCGACCTGGCGTCTGCCGAAGCCACCCCTGTGGCCCTGACCGCTCCGGCGATCGGCTGATCCCCTACGTTCTTCAACAGGTTTTCATTGAAGACAGGTTGAAGAGCACCGATCGATCAGCAGCCCCCGCAGATTGCGGGGGCTTTTTTTTGGCAGGAAGCAGTCAGAGGTGGATGGGGTTAGGCGCAGGTCTGCGGGGTGGGTATGTGGTTGTGGGCCTGGCTCATCCCCAGATCCGCATCGGCAGGCCGGCACTGTCTCTGACGTCAGCGTCACCAAAGGCCACGGCTGACCCGTCGGCGAGACGGCTGGCGGTGTGCAGAGTGGCTAGGGCATCAAGGATGTCGTCGTCGGCCACCTCCCGCTTCAGAAATCGGCTCCGCACGCGGTTGACGGTGCCAGGGAAGCAACCCTCCACCAGGGCGAGCCGCTCGGCGCGGCCGGCAGCCGTCTTCTTGGCATGGAGCATCGGCGTGTCGCCGTTCCAGCGAGCGAAGCACACCTCAGGGTGCGCCTCCACCGTGGCAGCGGCCAGCTGCGCATTCGCCCGCAACACCCCATCGAGCTCGCGGATCTTCGGCAGCAGGAAAAAGCTCTGCTTGCTGAGCTTGCGCCCCTGCGCGGCCAGCGAGAGTTCACAGGCCTGTACATAGGAGGTGGCCGCGAGCACGGCCCGCACCGGTGCAGGAAACACACTGCTACCCCGCTGGCGCAGGAAGCGCCGTGCCGCCCGGTCGCAGGGACGTGGCCCGTTGTCGCCCAGTCCGATCGGCATATCGATGGCGGTGATGGCTGGTTCAGCCCCCTTGAACAGCTCGACGGCGCTGCGGCAGAGCCGCACCCGCACCAGCCGTTCTTGCTGCCCCAGCTCCACGCACAACCAGCCGGCCCGGCAGCCGTCGACGCCGCGCAGCAGTGTCACCTGGCCTCGAGGACGACCTCTGCATCGCCCTGCGACAGGCGATGCCGGGGGCAGGGCGGCGCCACATTGGCCGTTCCCCTGGCTGTTCCACTGCCTTGATCAAGTCTTGCCCCACGACCTCGCTTCGCCTCGGCCTTGCTTGGGCGTTTCATTGCCGCGGAGCAGGCGGTTGAGGAGCTATTCGCCTGGCACTGAGAACCGCAGTGGTTTCTGAATCTGCGGACGGCGCTCGTTCCGCCCTTGTGGACATCTGCTGATAATGATGTCCTTTGGATCATTGGTTGGTTGAAACTCTGGAAAGCCACTCCGACTGCGAAGCAAGGGTCCTGGGATAGCAGGGATGGATGGGTGGGGCTCATGGGCAACAGTTAGCTCGGGTTTGGTGATTTCGAGCAGACCACATCCCGGTGACTCCATCCCCCAACAGCGTGTTGTTTAGCCGCAGGAATGAACAACCTCGTGAGGGATCACCGCTAGGAAAGCACAAGCAGGCTGCCAACCTTTTCCCCGTTGATGACGTGGTGAATGGGTCGAGTTCTGGCGTGGGGTTGGAAACTGCGTGATGGAGCGAAAAGGCGCTGCTGGGAGCTTGTCAGCGGCGGCTTCGCATGGCCACATGGCGGGCCCCAATTCATTTTGCCAGCCGTTGGCCCTCTGTTGGGAGGGGCGGTGGTATGGGAAAGCTAGTCCCTTGGAGCGGCCTGACAGAGCTGGCCTGGGTCGCTGAGACTGGAGGTGGCAGCCTTGAATCAATCCGGGAATTCACTGCCTTTGGTGGGGATGGCAGCGATTGCCGCAACGGGTGGATGGTTACCAATGCGATGGATAGAGCGCCTTGATTCGGTACAGGCTGTTGTGCAGCCCAGTCTTCAATGTCTTTGATTGCTGCACGACTGTGGGGCGCACGCAGCAAAGTGGCAGTACCGTCGTGGTGGATTACCACAGGCACCTGTTCTATCAGGGTAACTCTGGTTGAGGGAAGATGAACAACTTGTGCAGTGAGTTCGGTGAGTTTCTGTTTGCTGGTAGAAACGAGCTGGTTTACCGCCTGGCGCATGGGAGTGCGCCACTCGGCGGGCAGTGGCGCTAGTGGATCACCGCTGCTTGCCCAGTGTGCACGTTGAGCCCTAGCAAGAACCGGCATCACGACTTCGCGTGAGGAGGCGAGGGTGAGCGGACCGCCCAGCAGATCAGCCTTGCTGAATCCGATCGAAACGCCCGGCCGGGGAACTCCAATCTGTTCACGGAGCCCTTCTTCCCTTGCTCTTGAAGACGCAACCAGGACGTTGTCGCTTCGTTCAGATGGCACGGCCGCTGGGCTTGAGGATGGATTATGTCCAAGGCCTTCTTTCGGGCTTGATGACTGAAGGAAAGGGCCCTCCTTTCGATTCGACGCTGGCTCCTTGGGGAGAGAGGAACTGGACGAATTCAGCAGCAGTGCTGACAGCACCGAATCGTGAATAGCCGCAGCATGATCTGCAACGAGCTTGCGCTTTGCGGGTAATGGCCTAGCGGGAACGTCAACCAATTGGCTCACCCCATGGCGCTCACTGCCATTGATCATGGCCAGGGTGATCCAGACCAACGGGAAGAGCGTAGTGACACAGATGACCCGCAAAGTGGCCATCGCATTGCTTTGCATCATGACCTCTGCATTACAGACAACCCTAGGTAGGAGACGCTAGATGAGCGCTTGTCAGAACCGTGGGTTGATGTTGTCATTAGAAGAATGGATCACCATGAACTGCCCTCTGGGCAGGCTTGCCTAGTTCCGGGTGTCCACCGCGTTGTCTGAGGGGTTTCGATTCTTTACAATGGTGTCACCCTCACGCAAAATTGAGTTGAAGGTAGTGGACACCACACCCATTGGTTGTAGGCGATGGCGGGGGTTTGGCGCTACAGAGTGCTATTGAGGCGGATGAGAATGATCTGAGCGTCGCTCCTCGGTGCACCAGTGCTTAGGCCCCTTTGCGATACGAGTGATGTCCATGAGAGGGTGGTTGCTTCCCCGCAGAGGGACGTACCCCAGAGCTCGGACCGCCAAGCTCACAGTCATGGTGATTGTCTCGGCGAAAGGGTTGCCATCGTCAATCTTCGGCTCATCATCCGCTGATGGCGTGAAGATTCGAGCGGTCAGGAAGGTGTTCCGGTAGAACAGAGATTGTCCTGATACTGACTGTTGATGCGTGGGATTTCAACGAAGTTGAGCTTGATAGGCTTGACCTCTGCGCCTATGCTCGGCGTTCTGAGGCTGAGGTGAAAAGCCACCTGGCGCAGATCCGCGCTTCATGGGGTGATGCTGCCGGGCTTCTCAATCGTTGATATCACGAAGGAAAGGCTCGGTTAGTTCATAGTGAGTCATTGTCTTTCGCACCATCTCCCGCTTGGCGCCAATGACCCTGCTTGGATTCGGAATCTCTCCTAACCCCGACGCAAGCACGGGCTTATCCGAACAATTCGCAGCGTGAGCTCGGGCCGCAATAGCACCTGTTTATAGAGTTGGGTTAACCACCTCTCTGCTTGACTCAGAGTGAGGCCGCTGAGCTTGGCTGAACCAATGAGGGCCAGCGAGGCAGTGCCATCGCTGAGTATTTCCAGGCTGCCACCTAGGGGCTGTGCCGAGGAATGGAGCATTCTCAGTTCCAGTACATCCCCGGGGGCGAGGATGTAGCCTTCCACCTGTATGGGCTCGCCGCAGTGTTGCAGGAGCTCCGTTTGAATCTGCATGGCCTGTGTCGCTGATCCTGCAGGCAAGGATGCTGGAGCCAATAGCACAGAGGCAGCGGCCACCATCAGAAAACGATGTGGCAAGGAACCTGGCTTACTGGAAGGCATGGTGCTGACAAATCGCTGGCCTGAGAATGGTTGCTATTCGGAGGCCGATATGCATGGTTAGCAGATGGCTCACTGTTTGATCCGGGAAGCAACCTACACTGTTCCTCATACCTGAAGGTTGCCACAACATGCGATCAGGGAATCAATGCTGGCAAGGTTACGCTCCAGATGGGCGAGCTGCTGCTTAATCGCCTTTTTCATTCTGCTGATACGAGGGCGCTTCTTCTTGACAACGACAAGACACTTCGGGCTGGCTTTCTGTTGATGTGTGCCTAGCTTCTGGACAAAGGTATCTCTGATTGGCGGATGCATCGCATCAGGTTTCCCCTGCTGAATGACGAGGATCGGATTTCTAGCAGGGTGAGAATTCATCAGATCAGCACACGGTGTGGATTCTGTGCAGCTAGTTCATGGGATCGGAGCTCATGCTATTGGATTCGCTTGATGCAATGCATACTCGTTCTCGCGCAGAAAATTGCACACCTAGAGGAGGTCTTGGCTCGCCTTGTTGGTTCATCCGGAGCAAGTCAGCATGAAAAAGCCAGGGGTAACCCCCTGGCAGATCACAACACTTTGCAGTGTTCAGTCGCGCCGGCCGCCGCCGTTGAGGGCAATGATCAAGCGCAGAATGAAGATGAACAGGTTGATATAGGTGAGGTACATCCCCAGGGCGCCGGCCAGGTACTGGTCGTCGTTGTAGGTGCGGGGCATCGTGTAGAAGTCGAGGAAGGCGGCTCCCACGAACAGCACGGTGCCGAAGCCGGCGATCAGCAGCTCAAAGCCGTTGCCACCGAAGCCCGGAATGAAGATCCCGCCCACGATCTGCACCACCATGGCGATGATCAGGCCGAGGATGCCCAGGCCCACCACACCGCCCAGGGCCTGGCCCAGGTTGTCGCTCATGCGGCGGCCCACCATTGAGGCCACCACGAAGGTGATGCCGGTGGCCAGGGCGGCCGTGCCGATGGCGCCGATCCCGGCGGTGCCGATGGCCATGGCCACGATGCCGCTGAGCGTGAACCCCGTGATCAGGCTGTAGATCGCCAGGATCGGCAGCGCCGTGCTGTTGTTGCCCTTCATCGCCACGTTCTGGGCGACGAAGAACAGGATGAAGTTGCCGATCAGGGCCACCCAGAACAGGGGCATGAACAGCGGGGTGCCGATCATCGACAGGCCACCCACCACACCCCCGGCGGTGAGCACCATGCCGCCGCCCACATAGGGGAGAGCCTTGTTGACCACATTGGGGCCAACCAAGGCGCTCGACTGGGCCTCACGAATGGCTTGCTGAAAATTGCTGCTGGCCGGCATTGCGCTCCAGTGGAACGAAACTCCATCCATCCTGCCAGCGGGTTTCGGTCATTGGGAGCGTCCACGCCTGCTGAGGGGTGCGGATCTCCCCATGCCGTCTGAACGGTTGCTTCAGTCTTTCTCGACGGGACCTGGCCAGAGCCGGACGCCCAGCATCGCCACGCCCGTGCCGATGCAGGATTCAACGAAGCGCAGCAAGGCGTTCAGGCCCGGGCTCAGCTTCGGATCCAGGCTGCCGGTGACCATGACCACGATCACCGTGATCGCAGCCAGGCGGCCGTGGCTGGGAATGTTGACGACGGCGCAGAGCAGAACCGTGGCGAAGATCGCCAGGGCCATGCCGAGCGGGTGAAAGGGCAGCAGCGTCAGGTAGATGGCGCTGGTGATCGCGCCGATTGCCGATCCAAGAATGCGCAGGGAGGCGGAGGAGGTCGTTTCCCTGCGGGTGGACTGGGTGACCACGATCGCCGAGATGGCCGACCAGAGGCCGCCGATCTTGGGCAGATAGCCAGGGAACAGGCTGGTGAACCAGAAGCCGAGCACATAGGCCACAAGGGCCGCCAATGCGATTTCGGCGGGAATGCGGAGCCGTTCTCTGCTGTTCATGGTCCCCGGCGGCGTTGCTGGCCGTCGAATCGCTGTTGCGCTGTGGGTGCCGGCCCGTTGGCATCGCGGTTGGCATAGGCGGTCACCAGCCGCTGCACCAGGGGGTGGCGCACCACATCGGCCGCCGTGAGCTCGCAGATCGCCACGCCTTCGACCCCCTGAAGCACCTGGGCCGCCTCGATCAGGCCGCTGAGCTGGCCCGCCGGCAGATCCATCTGGGTGGGATCACCCGTGACCACCATGCGGGAGTTCTCCCCCAGCCGCGTCAGCACCATGCGCATCTGGGCTGTTGTGGTGTTCTGGGCTTCATCGAGGATCACGAAGGCGTCGGCCAGCGTGCGGCCTCGCATGTAGGCCAGCGGAGCCACCTCGATCACCCCTTTTTCCAGCAGCGCGCTGGTGCGTTCCGCCCCAAGCAGGCTGTGCAGCGCGTCGTAGAGGGGACGGAGGTAGGGGTCCACCTTCTGCTGCAGATCGCCGGGGAGGAAGCCCAGCCGTTCGCCTGCTTCCACGGCAGGCCGGGTGAGGATCAGCCGTTCCACCCGCCGCTCAGTCAGCATCCGCACCGCCTGGACGGTGGCCAGGAACGTTTTGCCGGTGCCCGCTGGACCGAGCGCCAAGGTGAGGTCGTGGCGCTCCATCGCCTCGACATAGCTGCGCTGGCGCAGGGTGCGCGGACGCAGCAGCTTGCCGGCCTGGCTGCGGGCCAGCACCACATTGCCCAGGTCGCGATGTTCGGCGCTGCGGCCGGTGTCGAGCGCCACCAGTGCGGTTTGCACATCCACGGCCCCGACGGCCTGGCCCTCTTGCCAGAGGGGCCGCAGCAAATCAACGAGGGCGGCGGCCCGCTCGCGCTGGCTGCTGCGCCCCTGAATCGACAGATCAAGACCCCGCAGCACCATGGAGACGCCGGTGAGCGCCTCGATGTGGTGCAGGGTGGCTTCTGCTTCGCCAGCCAGAGCAAGGGCTGACGATGGATTCGGCAGCGCGATGAGCGTGCGCGAAGAGGAGGTGTCGGCCCCGGTCATGGGGCGCGCCCTCAAGCGGCCGCAGAAGCAGCAGTGGGTTCAGGTTCGGCGGCGGCGGCAGCAGCGGCTTCAGCAGCCTCTGCCGCTTTGGCAGCAGCTTCAGCGGCTTCCTTGGCGGCAGCTTCTGCAGCGGCGGCCTTGGCTTCTGCCGCTTCCTTCTCAGCCTGCTTGGCTGCAGCTTCGCGGGCAGCGGCCTGGTTGGCCTTGCCGACGGTTTCGCCCGGACGGATCGTTTTCTCGATCAGGCCGCCTTTTTCCAGCAGCGAACGCACCGTGTCGGTGGGTTGGGCGCCCTGGCCCAGACGCACACGGATCGCCTCGGTGTCGAGGCGTGTTTCTTTCGTGCGGGGGTTGTAGAAGCCCAGTTCCTCCAGCGGCCGCCCATCACGACGTGATGTGCTGTTGGTGGCAACCAAGCGGAAGCTCGCTTCCCGCTTCTTGCCGAACCGCTTCAGGCGGAGCTTGATCATCGTGGCGCAGTCGTGAAGATGGCAGTCCATAACGGTACAACAGCCCTCACAGCCCACAGGCGCGGCCGGCTGCTGCTCACAGCTGGCCGAAGCCTTTGCGCTTTTTCGGCGGCCGGTTGGCTTTGCGCGCCCCCCCAGCAGTGCCCCCACCGGCAGCGGCCGGCATCCCTCCGCCCATGCCGGGGAAGCCCCCCATGCCTGGCATGCCGCCCCCCATTCCGGGGAATCCGGGCATGCCGCCGCCCATCCCTGGCATGCCCGGCATGCCTCCGCCGCGGGTCATCTGCTGCATGAAGCCGCGCATCTTCTGGAAATCAGCCAGCACCTTGTCGACATCCGCCGGGGTGTGACCGCTGCCTGCGGCGATGCGCCGCCGCCGTGAGGGTTGGGCCGCCAGCAATTGGGGTTGCTTGCGTTCGTCCTCGGTCATTGAGCCGATCATCGCCTCGATCCGCTTGAGCTGGGCCTCGCCCTGCTTGAGCATGCCGTCGTCGATCTTGTTCATTCCCGGGATCAGCTTCATCAGGCCGCCCAGAGATCCCATGCGCTTGATCATGCGCATCTGCTGAACGAAGTCGCTGAAGTCGAAGGAGGCTTCCTGCAGCTTCTTCTGCATACGCTCCACATCGGCGATCTCCACCTCCTTCTGGGCTTTCTCCACCAGGGTGAGCACATCGCCCATACCGAGGATGCGGCTGGCCATCCGCTCCGGGTGGAACGGCTGCAGGGCTTCCACCTTTTCGCCGGTGCCGATGAACTTGATCGGCGCGCCGCTCACCTTGCGGATCGAGAGCGCCGCACCCCCGCGGGAGTCGCCGTCGAGTTTGGTGAGCACGGCTCCTGTGATGCCCACCTGCTCGTGAAAGGCGCGGGTGAGGTCGGCGGCCTCCTGGCCGATCATCGAATCCACCACGAGCAGCACCTCATCGGGCGCTGCCACGGTGCGGATCCGCACCATCTCCTCCATCATCGCGGTGTCGATCTGCAGGCGGCCGGCGGTGTCCACCAGCACGGTGTCGAAGCCTTCGGCACGCGCCTTGGCCACACCGGCGGCAGCGATGTCCTCCGGCCGGGCATCGGCCCCCAGGCTGAACACCTCCACGCCGATCTGCTTGCCGAGGGTCTGCAGCTGATCGATGGCGGCGGGCCGGTAGACGTCGGCGGCCACCAGCAGCGCGCGCCGGCCCTGTTCCTTGAGGTGGAGGCCCAGCTTGGCGGTGGCGGTGGTCTTGCCCGCCCCCTGCAGACCGGCCATCAGCACCACCGTTGGGGCCTGATCGGCACGGGCCAGCGGTGCGTTCTCCCCGCCCATCACCTCCACCAATGCCTGATGCACCAGCTGGATGAACTGCTGATCGGGGCTCACCCCCCGCACCACCTCGGCGCCGATGGCGCGCTCGCGCACATCGGCGATGAAGCCCTTGACCACATCGAGGCTGACATCGGCCTCCAGCAAGGCCCGGCGCACCTGCTGCAGCGCCCCATCCACGTTGCTCTCGGTGATCTTGTCCTGGCCCCGCAGGCTCTTGACCGCGTCTTCGAAACGCTGGGAAAGTTCGTCGAACATGGGGCGAAGCACCGGCGGATCGTGACCCGATCGTAAAAACATGCCGGCCGGCCTTCCGCCGCTGCATCGGCGGCGCCGCTTGCACGCCCTCAGCCTCAGCTCAGGCTCAAGGGCTCAGCTGCGGCTCAGGAGAGCGGGCGGAAGCCCACCACCTTCCACACCTCGCCGTCGCGGCCGAAGATGTAGAGGTTGCGAAAGTTGGTGGCAGGGGTGCGATCGACCACCTTGCCCTGGGCGTCGAGCGCCGTGTCGCTGTAGCGGATGTCCACGGCGGCGGCGATCCGGCGGGGGGTGCGGGTGTCGATACGGAGGCCCTGGATCTCGGTCGTCACCTGCTCACGGCTCACGCCCCGGGCACGGTTGCGGCGTAGCTCGGCGGCCAGTTCGCGCACCAGCCTTTCCCGGGCCAGGTCTGCGGGCGGGATGGCGGGGGTTCGGCCATCGAGCGCTGCGGCTTTGGTCTGCAGCCAGGCTTCCAGCAGGGCGCGCAGCTGGCTTTCATCCGGCTCGGCGCTGGTGAGCGGCACTGGGCCAGCCGCCCGGGCTGGCTGGGGCTTGGCCGCGGGGGGGCTCTTGGCGGGGGTGTCTGCTGGCGGGGGGGAGGTGCCGGTGGCGCCCACTCCTGGTTTGGACTGCTTGTCGGGGCTGGCGGGCGACAAGGGCCGCAGGGCCATCATTCCTGCCAGGCCAGCGGCGACGAAGGCGCTGACCAGAACGGCGGCCGCGGCCATGCGGCCCCAGCCGGGCAGAGCTTTCCAGCCGGCGGCGCCAAGGGGAGCGCGCCTGGGGCGGGGGGCGGCACTGGACCGCGCCGGGGTGGTTGTCGCTGTGCGGAAGGGGTCTGAGTTCTCGAGCGGCAGGCTGGCCGGGTCAGCGGCGGGCTCCAGTGGATCCGGCCAGCGCATCGGGTCTTCAGAAGAAGCTGCCGTGCCACGGGACGCCAGAGAGTCGAGGACCGGAGCTGTGGTGAGCGGAGCAGCAGACATGGCTTCCGTGCCGGCATGGCTCCGGCCCTGCAGCTCCCGGTTCTGGCGCCGGTCGAGCTGCTCCACATAGGCCTGCACGTCGCGATCGGCGAAGTAAGCCTCCAGATCAGGGTCGATTTCGATGTCGCGGTATCCGGCGAGAACATCGCGCCGCAGCCAGTCGCAGCAGTAGGCGCAGAGCTGAGCCAGCGGTTCGCTCCCATGCTCAGCCGCCCAGGCGCGCAGGGCGGGATCAGCGCCCTGGCTGAAGCAGGCCTCCGCCGTAGCCACCCGCCCCAGCAGCAGATGCTGGCAGGCCAGGAAGGGCTGCAGGCCCGGCTGACCGCTGGCCTCCAGCCGCAGCTGGGCGGCGGCGATGCGTTCTGGCTTGCGCTGGGCGAAGCCGGAGGCGGTGAGCGCCAGGCAGGCCAGGAATTCGGCGGTGGCGGAGCCGGGGGTGGTGGCGTTGCCGCTGGCCCAGCGGCTGAACAGGTCGACCTGCTCCTGGACCGTCAGGTAGTGGCGGATCTGCTTGAAGAAGTCCTGGAAGTCTTTCCTGGGTAGGGCTGGATCTCCGTCACCCTCCAGTCCGCCACGCCGCTCCACCAGCATCTCCAGCAGGTTCAGACCTTCGGCGCGCTCGTCGGTGGCGCTCAGATCACGCCGCAGCAGATCGAGCACCCGAAACGGCAGCAGATCGGCCAGGTCGTGTTCCATCTGCCGTTGCTGCTCCGGTTGGCGGCCCGTGCGTCGCATCAAGGTGATGCCCTCCTGAAGCAGCTGGGCCGCCCGCTCGAACTGACGGCGCCCCTGCAGCTCTCTGGCACCCATGCGGCAGGCTTCCCCCGCCAGCAAGGTGAGATCGGCCTCGCGGTGGCTGCCCAGTGCCGGCGCCTGCGGCGGTTGCAGGCAGCGACGGGCTGCATCGAAAGCATCGATGGCCAGCCCCGCTTCCCAGAGCAGCAGCAAGGCCCCCATCTCGCGGGAAGGCGGCACGTCCAGGCCCGGTGTCAGGGCGCCGTCCTCGGTGTCGAGCGCCATGAGCTCGGCTTCGTAGGCCTGGCGTTGCTCCGGATCGCTGAGCAGATCAGCGCTTTCGCGCAGCAGCACGGCACGGGCCTCCAGGGCTGCGGCGGTGAAACCCTGCTCCGGCGGCCGGTCGAGCCGGTGCTGCAAGGTGTGCAAGACCGTCTGGGCATCAGTGGCCGGTCTCACCCCCAGAAGTTGGAAATGGTCGATCGGCAGTTCCAACCCTGGCGACTCGCAATCCCGCGGCACGGGCTTGGCAGGGAGTGTAGGCAGAGGCAACCAATTTGACTCTGCGGGCGGAACAGACCCCGTACAGTCAGCGGTCAGAAGTTCCGCTGTCCCTGCCATGACCCAGGAGATCGCTGTCCCGGCCCCGCCGGCGGCCGAGCCTGTCAGCAGCCATTCGGAAAGGCTCGCATCCCTTTACACGGCTGGCCCCACATCGGTGAGCCGTGCCGACGGTCTGGTCCTCTACCGGGACATGACCCTGGGTCGACGGTTCGAAGACAAGTGCGCGGAGATGTACTACCGCGGCAAGATGTTCGGCTTCGTGCACCTCTACAACGGCCAGGAGGCCGTGAGCACGGGCGTGATCAAGGCGATGCGTGCCCAGCACGACTGGTTCTGCAGCACCTATCGGGATCACGTTCATGCGCTCAGCTGCGGCGTGCCGGCCCGTGAGGTGATGAGTGAACTGTTCGGCAAGGCCACCGGCTGCAGCAAGGGCCGGGGTGGCTCCATGCACCTGTTCTCCAGGGAGCATCACCTGCTGGGCGGCTATGCCTTCATCGGCGAAGGCATCCCGGTGGCCCTGGGGGCGGCGTTCACCAGCCGCTACAAGCGCGACGCGCTCGGTGATGCCAGCAGCGATGCGGTCACCGCTGCCTTCTTCGGCGATGGCACCTGCAACAACGGCCAGTTCTTCGAGTGCCTGAACATGGCGGCGCTCTGGAAGCTGCCGATCCTGTTCGTGGTGGAGAACAACAAGTGGGCGATCGGCATGGCCCACGACCGTGCCACCAGCGATCCGGAGATCTGGCGCAAAGCCGCCGCCTTCGGCATGGCTGGCGAGGAAGTCGACGGCATGGATGTGCTGGCGGTTCGCGCTGCGGCTCAGCGGGCGGTGGAGCGGGCCAGGGCGGGCGAAGGCCCCACCCTGCTGGAGTGCCTCACCTACCGCTTCCGCGGCCACTCCCTGGCCGACCCCGACGAGCTCCGCAGCGAGGCGGAGAAGGACTTCTGGGCGCAGCGCGATCCGATCAAGGCCCTCGCCGCTCACCTCACGTCCCACGGCCTCGCCAGCGCCGATGAGCTGAAGGAGATCGAGAAGGAGATCGACGCGGAGGTGGCCGATGCGGTCAGCTTCGCCCTCGCGGCGCCCGAGCCCGATCCCGCCGAACTCACCCGCTACATCTGGGCTGAAGACTGAGGCGCTGAGGGCTAGCCAGCCCCAACGCAGAGGTGCATTGGCGGCCTGCTGGGCTCACAGCCCGTGCAGGCGGGCCTGCTCAGCAGCGGCGCGGAACACCAGCCCATGGCGCTCCACCAGCTCCGGCAGGCTGTCGTAGCCGCCGCCGATCACGCTGGCCACGGGGACCCCTCGCCTGAGGCAGGCGTCGAACACCAGGCGGTCGCGCTGCAGCAAGCCCTCGCTGCTGAGACAAAGCCTGCCCAGCCGATCGTCGCGGTGCGGGTCCACACCGGCGTTGTAGAGCACGAGATCCGGCCGGAGCCGCTCGAGCAGGACGGGCAGGTGCTCCCCCACCGTCTCCAGGTAGGCCTGATCCTCGAGGCCGTCAGCGAGTGGCAGATCCAGGTCGCTGGCTTGCTTGTGCAGGGGAAAGTTGCTGGCGCAGTGCACCGAGAAGGTGAACACGCGTGGCTCTTCGGCGAACAGCGCCGCCGTGGCATCGCCCTGATGCACGTCCAGATCCACCACCAGCAGCTGACGCACCGCCCCTTCCGCCAGCAGCACCCGGGCAGCGACGGCGTAGTCGTTGAAGATGCAGAAGCCGCTGCCCTGGGCGGCGAAGGCGTGGTGGGTGCCGCCGGCCAGATGGCAGGCCACGCCATGGCGCAGGGCCAGCCGGGCGGTGAGCACGGTGCCTCCTACCGCCAACCAGGTGCGGCGCACCAGTGGTGCCGTGGCCGGCAGGCCGATGCGCCGCTGCTGGGCCGCACTCAGCTGATTGCGGGCAAACGCCTGGTGATACGTGCGGGGATGCACCTGTTCGATCCAGCGACGCGGCGCTGGCAGCGGCTGGTGCAGCTGGCTGTCCCGGGCCAGATCCCGTGCGCGCAGCAGGTCGTGCAGCAGCCGGAATTTGGCCATCGGAAAACGATGGCTGCTCGGCAGCGGCGCGGAGTAGGCCGGGTGGTAAACGAGGGGAGGCCGCAGGGGCTGGCCCTCAGAGGCGGCTGGGCAGCCGGTGGGTGAGGCTGCGCAGCTTGCGCAGCGCCTTCAGTTCCACCTGCCGCACCCGTTCACGGGAAACGTCGAGCTGACGGCCGATCTCGGCGAGGGTGTGGCGCTCGTCGCCATGCAGTCCGAACCGGAGTTCGAGCACCTGGCGCTCCTGTTCGGAGAGATGGCTGAGCCAGCGGTTGAGCTGTTCGTGGTGCATGCCACGCTCCACCACATCGAGCGGTTGCTCGTTGGCGGGATCGGCGATCAGATCCCCGAGGAAACTGCGGCCCTCTTCGCCGTTCACGGGCGCATCCAGGCTGGAGGTGGTGAGGGCCTGGCCCAGCAGGGCATCAAGCTCTTCGAGCGGCATCGCCATGGCCTCGGCGATTTCGCGGCGGCTGGGCATGGCGCCGAGCTTGTGGGCCAGATCAAGGCTCACGCGGCGGATGGCGGTGAGCCGTTCGCTGAGATGCACTGGCAGGCGGATCGTGCGCGACTGGCAGGCGATCGCGCGGGTCATGCTCTGGCGGATCCACCAGAAGGCATAGGTGGAGAACTTGTAGCCGCGGGTGGGATCGAACTTCTCCACCGCCCGCTCCAGACCGAGCGAGCCTTCCTGGATCAGATCGAGCAGCTCCAGCCCTTTGCCCTGATATTTCTTGGCCACGCTGACCACGAGCCTCAGGTTGGCTTTCATCATCCGCTGCTTGGAGCGGCGACCGATCCGGATCAGCTGACGTTCCTGGTCGGTGGGATGGTCGGGCTCACCGGATTGGGTGAGCTGCATCATCGCCTGCACCTGATTGCCCAGTTCGATCTCTTCGGCAGGGGTGAGCAGAGGTTCTCGGCCAATGGAGGTGAGATACCAGCTGATCGGATCCCCACCGCGGCTCCGACTGCTTTTTTCGCCCTGGAGGCTGGAGGCTGTCATGGAGGAGCCTGTGCCCGCTGATTGGCGTCACTATCCGCTCTGTTTTTTGAAAGGGGCTGTGATTTCAGCAACCTTTCAACTTTCTGCGTGCAAAAGGAAACATTAGGCCGGTTTGATTGATCGATTCGTTCATTTGTCGCCTGATTCAAGCGGCAGATCCCAAGGTGGCGGCCACTTCCTGGGGCGTGGTCTGCCCTGCCCCTCGCTGCCGGGCACAGGTCAGGCCCGCCTCGGCATGCTCCAGCACCGCCGCTGCCAACAGCACCCCGTCCCCGGCGGCGGCGCATGCGCCTCGCCCGGCGGCGTACCCCGCCAGCACATCCCCCAGGCCGGCCCGGGCGGCGGCGGTGGCCGCCTGGAGCACTTGCCAGCACCGCCCATCGGCAGCGGCCACCACGGTGCGGGCCCCCTTGAGGGCCAGGCTCACACCGCACCGCTGTGCGGCGGTGGCGGCGGCCCGCAGCGGCGTTTCACCGGCCAGGTCGGGGAACAGCCGGGCGAACTCGCCCTGGTGGGGCGTGAGCCAGGTGGTTCCGGCCCGGCCCCGCAGCCACTCCTCTGGCGCACCGGCGGCGCCGGCCGCCAGGCGGTTGAGCCCATCGGCGTCAATCACCACCAGGCCGGAAAAGCGGCGCAGCGCCTCCCAGCCCTGCTCCTCGCCGCCCGCCGTGGCAGCAGAGCCGTGTTCCAATCTCTGGTCTGCTTCGCTACCAGCCCCGCTGCCACCGCTGCCGCCGTTGTTGCCCCAGGTGCCGCCATCGCTGTCAGCCCCCCTGTCGCTCTCCCTGTCACCCCCGATGCCGGGCCCCACCAGCACGGCATCCAGCCGCTCCAGCAGCCCGGGATTCGCCAGACCCGCCAATGCCAGCCCGCCGCCGACCCGCTCCTCAAGTGCGGCGCTGATCACGACGTGGGGCTGCACCAGCCAGATCTGCTCCGCCAGGGCGCGGGGCAGGGCTGCCCGCAGGCTGCCGCAGCCGCTGGCACTGGCCCCCAGCAGGCTGAGCTGGCCTGCTCCGGGGTAGGCGGCGCTGCCGCTCACCACCAGCAGGCGCCCTCGGGCGTACTTGCCGGCCGCCTGGGGCCGCTGGGGCCAGGGAGCGGTGGCCCGGTCGCTGCCGAGCAGTGCCAGTGGTTGATCGGCGGGCAGGTCCGCCAGCAGTGCCGCCGGCAGGCCGAGATCGAGGCGCTCCAGCTGGCCCACCCAGGCCAGGGCCGTGTCCTGCACCAGCCCCTGCTTGAGCAAGCCCAGGCAGTACGTGATGGCGGCGCAGGCGGCCACCGGGCCCAGCGGCCGGCCGCTGTCGGCGCAGAGGCCGGTGGGCACATCGATCGCCACCAGCCGACCGCCCATCAGCCGCTGGCGCTGCTCCAGCAGGGTGGCGATGCGGGGCTCCGGCGGCCGGTGCTGGCCGATGCCGAACAGGCCGTCGACCCACAGCTCGGTCGCCGCCGGATCGGGTGGCGCCGCGAGGCGTTCGATGCCCAGCCAGGCCGCATGGCGCAGATGGGCTTCGGTAAGGGGTTTGTGGCGTTCAAACGGGCTCCAGATCCGCACGGCGACACCGGCCAGGTACAGCTCCCGTGCCACCACCAGAGCATCGCCGCCCTTGTGGCCCGGCCCTGCCAGCACGAGCACGCCATCCCGCAGCAGCTCGGGCCGCGCCAGCAGTGCCCGGCTGATCGCCAGGGCGGCTTTCTCCATCAACGCCTCCACCGGCAGCCCGCTGGCGAACAGGCGTTCCTCCAACGCCGCCATCGGCGCGGATTCCACCAGCAGGTGGGCGGCGTCACGGGCGGGCCAACAGCTCATGGCAGCACTCGAAGGGTGGGGCCCAACCGTGCTGGGCGCGTCGCTTCATGATGGAGAGGCCCCGACGCTGCGCACTCGCGACGGCGGCACCGCTCCCCTTGGCCTTTTCTCCCCCCGCCACCTCCGGCGCCCCTGACGGGCCTTCTGCCACCGCAGCCGCTCTTGCTGCCACCCCTGCCGCCCCCGCCGCTGCTGTGATCGGCCGCCTGCGCGGCTGGCCCGGGGAACATCGGGTGGCCGTGGGGCTCTCCGGCGGCGTCGACAGCTCCCTCACCGCGGCGCTGCTTGTGGAGGCCGGCTGGCAGGTGGAGGGGCTCACCCTCTGGTTGATGAGCGGCAAGGGAGCCTGCTGTGCCGAAGGGCTGGTGGACGCGGCCGGGATCTGCGAACAGCTGGCGATTCCGCATCACGTGGTGGATTCGCGCGCCCGCTTTGAGGAGCAGATCGTCGGGTTTCTGGTGGAGGGCTATGCCGCTGGGGTCACGCCCCTGCCCTGCTCCCGCTGCAACCGCGAGGTGAAGTTCTCGCCGATGCTGGAGTGGGCGGAGCGCGAACGCGGCATTGCCCGGATTGCCACCGGCCACTACGCCCGCCTGCGGCACGCTCCCGAACCGAGCGGCCGTACCCAGCTGCTGCGCGGGCTGGATGCGCGCAAGGATCAGAGCTACTTCCTCTACGACCTGCCCCAGCAGGTGCTCAGCCGGCTGGTGTTCCCGCTCGGGGAGCTCACCAAGGCGGACACGCGGCTGGAGGCGGAGCGGTACGGGCTGCGCACGGCCAGGAAGCCTGAATCCCAGGACCTCTGCCTTGCCGATCACCATGGCTCGATGAAGGCGTTTCTGGATGCCTATCTGCCGCCGCGCCAAGGAGAGATTGTGCTGAGCGATGGGCGGGTGCTGGGCCAGCATGAAGGCATCGAGCACTTCACCATCGGCCAGCGCAAAGGACTGGGGGTGGCCTGGAGCGAACCGCTGCACGTGGTGCGCCTTGATGCCGCCATGAACCGGGTGGTGGTGGCGCCGCGGGCTGAGGCCGGCCGGGGTGGCTGTGTGGTCGGGGCGATCAACTGGGTGTCAATCGATCCGCCCCAGGCGCCGCTGGATCTGGAGGTGCAGGTGCGCTATCGCAGTGCTCCGGTGGCGGCCCGGCTCACTCCCCTGGCTGCCACCGCCGCCGACACGGCCGCCGGCCGGCCCAGCCGTGCCCGCCTGGAGTTCGCCGAGGAGCAGTTTTCGATCACCCCCGGACAGGCGGCGGTGTTCTACGCCGGAGAGGTGCTGCTGGGCGGCGGCTTGATTGCCGCAGAAGATCACCAATAGGGATCGACTGCCAGCTCCACCTGCAGGACGCCGCTGCCGCAGGCGTGAACGGTGGCGATGCAGGCCCTCAGCACCTCGCCGTTGACATCGATTTCGCAGGCCCCGCAGCTACCACCCAGACAGCCGGTAGGAATCACCACCCCGGCCGCGGCGGCTGCCTGCAGCCAATCACTGCCCACCGGTGCGCTGGTAGTGCTGCCATCTGGCCACTGAATCGCTACCACGGGCTCTGAATTCGGCGGGGCCTCAGGCATGGCGTGGCGAGGGGGAGGAGGAGCAATCGGGACGTGGATTGCTCCAGAGAGACTCAGGAACATCCGCCCCATTCACAGGAGGATGACCCTGTGATTGCAGGTAAGCACTGGGTTCACGGGCGGCAAGCCGCTTGGATTCGGAGACTACGAGCAGATCACGGCAAAGAAGCGCACCTAAGGCGAGACGTTTCTGGCCGACATGGAGCCGGTCGTTCCCTGGCAGGCGCTGATCCATCTGGTTGAGCCCCGCTACCCCAAGAGCGGCATGAAAGGAGGCCGCCGTTTGGCTTTCAGAAGACCCGGCTGCGGGGAATGACCAAGAACAGCTGCAAGGTGTTCGCTGCTCAGCGATGCTGTTCTTGGCCCATCATCAGTTGTTGGATAGGACATGACCAGCGAAGGGTGTGCTCCTCTGGACGACAATGGAGAATCGAATCAAGCAGGGTAAATGGCTCCAAAGAGCTGGAATTAGGCCGAACCTTGCTGAATCTGAACCGAGAAGGGCAAGCCGAACCTGCTAAGGGCACTTAGGTATCGCTTGCCACTTTTTGACCACAACTTCCCTGATATGGCTCCTTACTTCTTGATACAGGCGAAGGAGCAGTATTTGAGTCAGCGGTGCAATTGTGGCGATTGCTACTTGCGTGAAGAGCTGTATCAACCTGGCTTTCAAGCCCGGAAAGCCCTAAGATTGGGCTTGCATCAAGTTCCATAGTTTACATCCGCAGACCATGACTTCAGGAAAACATGGTTCACATTCAAGCGCATCCTCTCTGCAATTTCCTTCATGCCTTTCACTCGTAGACGGCTTTTTTGCAAACTGCCAGCTCGTGTATCAACACAATCAGGACATTGGCGCCCCTGAAGAGGAGGTGATGGCTGTTCCGAGTGAGCTGTCGGCAGAATTCCAAAAACTATCACCTGCGGTCAGGAACTTAGGCAGGGCATTTGAGCTCGGCCTTTTTCATGACTGATGTCATGGTGGCTTCAGTTGGCTTGTTGGAAGCCTTGGGGCATTTCGATTCTACCTGAATTCCTTTCAAGTGCCTTTATCTCAACTCGGTTGCACTCGAATATGATTCGAATATGATCAGAAAGGCTCTCAATTGCAGTTCTGTCTGACGATCCTAATGCCCAGTGCCAGTGCTGGGCTTTCTCTCACTTCTTCCGTTCATTCGATGCATTTTTAGATGCCATTCGGTTGGCGGTGATCGTTCACGAAGAGCATGGTTTCATTGGGATCGCGAGGCTTGGCTTCGACTCTGGCGCTCCCCAGCACTCGTTGAGTTGGATCGAGAATTCCGAGCAAGTTTCAGCACTGCGGGTCCGACCAGTGCTCTCCCGTAGGCATCATGATCCCGTGGGCACCTTGGGCAAGCGAGGAGAAACCACGTCAGCGGCACGCAAGGGTCAGGCTCTTGATCCCAGCTTTAGGACACAGCAGCGCCCATCCATGGCTTGAGCGACACACCCAGTGTTTGGCAGGGGCACCTGCCGCTCCCTCTCCGCCTGGGCAAAAGGGCAGATGCTGTGGTTGCCCTAGACGAGCGCATCAGCGAGTCATCTCTTTAGGTAGACCAGGACGCCTAACATCGCCCGGCAGTGCTAGGAATCCGTAGACGACGGGCTCATATCCACGCGGCAGCAAATTCCAGCCAGCGTCATACACATGCACCCTGCGGGTGGCCTTGCCATCGGCCTCGAACGGCAGGCCCGCATGGGCCCAGGCCAGCGCACTGCCAGCCAGGTTGCGGGCCTCGAACCCTCGCTCTCTGAGCGTTCTGGTGTAATGGCCGCTGCGCACGCCGATGGTGCAATACGGCACTACAAGCCAGGAACGGTAGCGGGCGCTGTTGCGCTCGAACTCTTCGCTGGTGATCGCCCCCGGCAACATCGACGCGCGCCGTTCGTGCGGTTCGCGCACATCCACCAGCACCGCAGGCCGGTCGTTCGGGCGGGTCACCCATTCGCCCACGGAGATCTCCGGCTGGCCGGGAAACTGCTGCAGCTTCATCTCGTCATAACGGCGCTGCACTTCGGCCGCCAGCTCCTGATCGGCGGAGCTGGAGGTGCCTCTGTCACTGCCTTCATCCGAGCGATGCAGCGACAAGCCCGCCACAGCGGTGACCAGAGCCACAGCCAATGCCGCTCTGGCCCTGGCAGTCTTGGACCACGAAGCACCCACCCAACGCAGCCGCTCAGGGCCAGGTCGCTTCATGGCACCCAGCCCTCCTCCACCAGCTTCTCCACCGCCCGCTGCAGCGAGGGGGCCAGCGGGCGCGTTTCCCTGCGGCGGGGGCTCCAGATCGAACCGGTGCGCAGCTCCTCCAGGGACGCCAGCGTCAGATCCTGTCCCTCACGCAGATCGAGCGTATCCAGGGGCAGCGTGATGGTGGTGCGGAAGAAGTGGGCGTCGCGTTGTGGGTTGCGGTGCAGAAACCAGAAAGCGAGGTCTTGCGCCTCCCAGCGGATCTCCTCGCGCAACTCGCGCCGCAGGGCCTGCTCCGGGGTTTCACCCGGATCCAGGTGGCCGCCGAACAATCCCCAGGTGCCTGGGTACACGATGCCCTCGATGTCGTCGCGCAGCTGCAGCAGCCAGCGGCCCTGCTGCTCCGCCATCGCCAGGGCCACCTCCACGCTCATCGCTATTGCCGGCCGCAGACGGATCCAGCTTGGCGCGGGGGGCGAGGAACCAGCTGGCGACCGACCAGTGCGTGAGCAGGGGAAGAACAGCGCAAGACCAGCGGAAGGACAGCGGATGGACATCGGATGGACAGTGCCCGACCAATTCGTGAGCCATCCGGGGCCAGCCCGGGCCGCCGCGACGATGATGACCCTGCCGGCAGCCATCACAATGAGCCACCCAATCCTGCCGCCGATCGCCGGCTCAGAAGCCGAGATCCTTGCCCTGGTGCAGGATTCCGGCCCGGTGTTCCTGCCACGCAGCAACCTGAGCCTGGCGCAGATCCGCTCAGGCTTCGCCTGCGCCTTGCACATGCACCAACCCACGATTCCAGCGGGTGCCGGTGGTGAGCTGATCTCCCACCTTCAATACATGCTGGAGCATCCGGGCGAAGGCGATAACCACAACGCCGAACCCTTTGCCCAGTGCTATAGGCGTCTGGCAGACATCCTCCCCCAGCTGATTGCAGAGGGCTGCAACCCACGGATCATGTTGGATTATTCCGGCAATCTGCTCTGGGGCCTGGGTCAGATGGGCCGCGTCGATGTGATCGAGGCGCTGCAGAAGCTCGCCTGCGACCCCAGCCTCCAGCCCCATGTGGAGTGGCTCGGCACCTTCTGGAGCCACGCAGTGGCGCCCTCCACCCCGATTCCCGATCTCAGGCTGCAGATCCTCGCCTGGCAGCACCAGTTCAAGGCCCTGTTCGGCCCTGAGGCACTGCAGCGGGTGAAGGGATTCTCCCCACCGGAGATGCACCTGCCCAACCATCCCGACACCCTCTATGAGCTGGTGAAGGCGCTCAAGGAATGCGGCTACCGCTGGCTGCTGGTGCAGGAGCACAGCGTGGAACGGCGTGATGGCAGCGGCCTGAGCCAGGAGCAGAAGGTGCTTCCCAATCTGCTGGTGGCGCGCAACTCCAGCGGGGAGGAACTGTCGATCACGGCATTGATCAAAACCCAGGGCTCCGACACGAAGCTGGTGGGTCAGATGCAGCCCTGCTATGAAGCGATGGGGCTGGGCCGGCAGGTGCTGGGAGGCAGCACGGTGCCGTCGTTGGTGTCACAGATCGCCGATGGCGAGAACGGTGGCGTGATGATGAATGAGTTTCCGCCCGCCTTCCTTCAGGCCCACCGCACCATCAGTGCCAAGGGCAGCGAGGCGGACACGGTGGCCATCAACGGCACGGAATACCTGGAGTTGCTGGAGGCGGCTGGGGTGACCTCCGAGCAGTTCCCCCAGATTCAGGCGGTGCAGCAGCACAAGCTCTGGCAACAGCTGAGCGGCCCGCCCAGCCCTGCTGCCACTGAAGCTGCGATCGCCGAGCTCCAGGCCCGGGATTCCTCCTTTTCGATGGCCGGCGCCTCCTGGACCAACAACCTCAGCTGGGTGGAGGGCTACGCCAATGTGCTCGAACCAATGACCAGCCTGAGCGCTCAGTTCCACCAGCTGTTTGCCCCTGAGCTGGCGAGGGATCCCGGTGTCACCGCCACCGAGCCTTACCAGCAGGCCCTGCTGCACCTGTTGTTGCTGGAAACCAGCTGCTTCCGCTACTGGGGCCAAGGCACCTGGACCGACTACGCCAGCGAGATTCACAGGCGCGGCCTTGCCCAGCTGGAGCTCGCAGCCGCCGGTGCCCTACAGGCTGTCTAGACCGCGCCGCAGGTTCGGCTCACCCACAGTCAGCTTTCCGGTGCATCCCCGGCAGGATCCCCCGGGATGGGCTCCACTTCTGGGAAGAAGCGGGCCATGCAGGCGTTGCAGACACCGTGGGAGAACTCCACGTTGTCGTGGCTCTTGATGAAGGCCTCCACGCTCTGCCAGTAGCCGCTGTCGTTGCGGATGCCCTTGCAGTAGGAGCAGATCGGAATCAGCTCCTCCATCACATTGATGCGCTCGAGGGCAGCCGCAAGCTGATCGGACACCCGCTTGAGCTCCAGCTGCAGCACCACCTGATGGGCCAGCACTTCAAGCGAGTGCACCTGCGCGGCGCTGAGTTCACGGGGTTGGCGGTCGATCACGCAGAGGGTGCCGATCTTGGCGCCTTCCGGTGTGCTCAGCGGTACCCCCATGTAAAACACGATGTTCGGCTCGCTGCACACCAGTGGGTTATCACGGAAGCGCTCATCTTCGCGGGCATCGCGCACTACGAGGGTTTGCTCGCCGAGAATGGCGTGCGCGCAGAACGACACATCACGGCTCGTTTCGCTCACCTCCAGGCCCACCTTGGATTTGAACCACTGGCGTTCCTCATCCACCAGGCTGATCAACGCGATCGGCACGTCGCAAAGCTGGGCGGCGAGGTAGGTGATGGCGTCGTACGACGATTCAGCCTCCGTATCCAGGATGCGGTAGTTCTTCAAGGCCTCCAGGCGGGCTGCTTCGCGGGGAGCCACATTCGCGCGCATGGAAAGCCTGATCACCACTGCAAACGTAGGGAACAGGGATCGTGCGCCCTGGGAGGGTTCACATCTCCTCATGGCGCAACGCCAGGCCCTCGCGCAGGCGCGCCTGAGGGGCCGCCGTTGTAGACCAGAGAGACGACGGGCCGTGAGGGCATCTGGCTGGCTGGATCTCCCGCATGTCCGGTGTTTTCCGGTCGGCTCAACGCCAGCCTGAGCTCGCCACATCCGGTTGGAGCCGCCAACGCATTCGCCGCGAGAGCGTTCTCCTGGCCGCCACGATCTTTGGCGTGGCCGCGGTTGCACTCAGTTTCAACTACTGGAGTGCCACCAGGCTGCTGCGCCAGGAGGTGCGCGAAAGCCTGCGCCATCTGGTGAGCATCGCTGCCAGCGAGATGGATCCAGCCCTGGTGGCTGCGATCACCAGTCCCGAGCAGACGGGCAACGCCGATTACCGCCGCGCCAGTGCTCCGCTGCTGAAGCTGCGCCGGCTGGTGCCCGAGATCTTCTACGCCTATGTGTTGGTCAACTCGCCGGAAGGCCTGCGCTTCACGCTTGACAGCACCTATTACATCAAGAATCCGAGGGACTTCGTCAGCCCTCTCACCGTTGGTGAGCTCTACCTCGACCCCTCGGCGGACGCGCTGCAGGCGGCCCGAACCGGCTTGATCCAGATCAGCGCCAGGCCCTACACGGATCAATTCGGCACCTTCATGAGCGGCTATGCCCCCATTCGCAGGAGCGATGGGGAGCAGGTGGGCCTAGTGGGCATCGATTTCTCGCTGGCGCAACTGCAACGCAAGGAACTTCCGCTGCAGCTCACCTTCGGGCTTGGTCTGCTGGGCAGCGCCGGCTTTGCGCTGCTTGCGGCCGGCTTCCATCGCCGTTCCCTCAAGGCCCGTGCCCGAGCGTTTGAAGCCATGGCTTCCGCCGATCGGGCCAAGAGCACCTTTCTCGCCACCCTCAGCCACGAGATCCGCACCCCACTCAATGGCGTCATCGGGATGACGGGCCTCGTGCTGGACACGGAGTTGTCCGCTCAGCAGCGGGAGTGCCTGGAGATCGTGAACAGCTCGGGCGAATCCCTGCTTGCCCTGCTCAATCAGGCGCTCGACTTCGCCCGGATCGAAGCGGGAGATCTGGTGGTCGAGCTGGCGCCGTGCGCACTGCCTGTGCTGATGGAGGAGGTGATCGCCACCTGTCTGAGCCTGGCCAGAGCCAAGGCGATCGACCTTTCGTTGGTGGTGGGCGCAGAAGTGCCGCCGCTGATCCGCACCGACGGCCAGCGCCTGCGCCAGATCCTGCTCAACCTGATCGGCAATGCGATCAAGTTCACCGACGCCGGCCGTGTGGTGGTCTCCGTTCAGGCGGCTGAGGGCACCACGGAGGGCACTGCGAAGGTCAGGCCGAAGGTCATCACGGAGGGCACCGCGGAGGACAACGTGAAGGGCTCCGCCCCCCAAGGAGAGCAACCGGCAACCGCCTTGAGCTTCTCCGTTGTGGACACCGGGGTCGGCATGGCCGCCGATCAGATCGAGCTCCTGTTCCGGCCGTTTTCCCAGCTCACCAGCTCCACCCACACGCCCCACGCCGGCACCGGTCTGGGCCTGGCCATCAGCAGGCAGCTGGTGGAAGCCCTCGGCGGCACGATCCAGGTGGAGAGCCACCCCGGCCAAGGCACCGCCGTGAGCTTCAGCCTGCCGGTGGAAACGATGGCCTCAACGCCCGCTCCGGAGGCGGACGCCGCTGCGTCTGCGCTGGACCCCCTTGCCACAGGGTCTGCTCTGGAAGCTGCGGCCTCTGCAACTGCCCTGGAACCCCCGGCCGCCACACCTCCGTCAGGCCCCTCACCTTCGCTGCCGGCCCAGCCGGAGGGCAGCAGCTTCGCGGCTTGCCATCCCCTGCGCATCCTGCTGGCCGACGACAGCGCCGTGAACCGGCGGCTCTGTGAGCTGATGCTGCGGCGCCTGGGCTATGAACCCGAGTCCGCCGTCGATGGCCAGGAGGCGCTCGAACGGCAGCGCCAGTTCGACCCGGACCTGATCCTGATGGATGTGCAGATGCCGCGGCTGGATGGCCTGGAGGCCACCCGCCGCATCCGCTCCGCCACCGGTGGCGCGGAGCGGCCCTGGATCGTTGCCGTCACCGCCTTCACCACCGTGGAAGATCGGGCAGCGGCCCTGCAGGCCGGTATGAACGAAGTGCTCGGCAAGCCGCTCAAGAGCGAACCGCTCACGGCCAGCCTGGTGCGCGCCCACGCCCGCTGCCGCGCCCATCCGCCATAGGCGTGCAGCCAGGCCCCGGCCTCAGGGGGTGAGCTCCACGGCCTCTGGGGGAGTGGCCAGCACCAGACGCAGCAGCACCGGTGCCAGGAAGGTGGTGCCCATCACCATCAGCAGGATCGCCGCCTCCAGCGACGGACCCAGCACTCCTGTCTGGGTGCCGAGGCCGAGGAAGATCAGGCCCACTTCGCCGCGCGGCATCATGCCCAGCCCCACCGCCAGCCGGTTGGTGGGCTCCTTGCTGAGGTAGCTCCAGCCCGCCGCCACCTTGCTCACCACCGCCGCCACCAGCAGGAAGCCGGCCATCACCAGCCCCTCATGGTTGGCCGTATCGAAGGGGTTGAGCACGGCCAGATCGAGGCCGCTGCCGATCAGCACGAAGAACACGGTGGCGAACAGCGCCACCAGGGGCTTCACCGCCTCCTCGATCGCATGCCGGTGGCGGGAGGAACTCAGGATCAGCCCGCCGGCGAAGGCGCCGAGAGCGGCCTCCAGCCCGAAGGCCTGGGCTGCGAAACAGGCCAGCGAAAGCACCAGGAAGGCCGCCACCACCACTTCACCCGGGGCGCGCAGGCGGTCGAGCAGCCAGTCGAAGGCGGGCGCGGCGGTGCGGCTCAGCAGCAGGGCCACCGCCACGAACACCGCAGCTGCTGCCACCAGCTTCAGCACCGGCGCCAGGGCGAAGCCTTCGCCGCCGGCCAGCGCCACCACCACCGCCAGGATCACGATGCCGAGGATGTCATCGAGCACAGCCGCGCCGATCACGGTCTGGCCGTCGCGGGTGCGCAGAAACTTGAGCTCGCCCAGCACGCTGGCGGTGATGCCGATGCTGGTGGCGGTCATGGCGGCGCCGGCAAAGATCGCCGGCAGCAGGGGCACCCCGAATAGGGCATGCAGCCCGAAGGTGCCCAGAACAAAAGGCAGCACCACCCCGGTGAGCGCCACGGTGATGGCTTGCACCCCCACGGCCATCAGCTCCTCCAGCTCGCTTTCGAGGCCGGTGAGGAACAGCAGGGCGAACAGGCCGATCTTGCCCACCGACTGCAGGTTGCTGAAGCTGTGGTCGTAGATCTCCTGCACCTGGACCGGCTCCACGTGGGCCAGCGAGGCGATCGCGCCCTGGGCGGTGCCGTTGAGCGCACTGGCCAGCTCCGGCGCCAGGATCAGATGCAACCCCGACACACCGATCAGCACCCCGGCCACCAGCTCACCGAGGATGGCCGGCAGGCCGAACCGCACCATCAGCTCGGCCAGGGCGCGGGCGGCGAAAAGGATCACGATGAAGCGACCCGCCTGGATGAGCGTTTCGGCCGCTTCGATCTGATGCCCCCCGGTGGCGAGCAACAGGGCTGGAAGATCCATGGCAGGCGCTCCGCGGTGTGGCGGGCATCCTTTCATCCCTGCCCGGTGAGCGGGCCCACCATGGGCAGACGGCGATCAGAGGGCCTCAGGGTCGGCCACCTGCTCAGCCAAACGAGGCAGCCCTTGAATCTGGCACCAGCGTCTCGCCGTCCACCGGCGCCTTGCGGCACCCCGTCACACTGAATCCCCAGCAGGCCGGCAGGTTCCAGCGATGGGAAGGTCCACCAGGCCATTGCGGCGGCGGCATCGCCACAGCCCGACCCACTCCAGCGAGGTTCCGCCGGTCCGCGCGTCCACGATCTCCCCGGGGGTGGCGATCGCCATTGCCGTGGTGCTGTTCACCCTGCCGCTGCTGCTCACCAACGTGCAGCAGTCGGGCGACCCGCTCAAGGTGCGGCGAGAGCTGCGCAAGTTCTGAGCGGATCCGCCAGCGCTCGCTCGGGGCAAGTGGTCCCTGCGGCGATCTGGCTCCGCCTCAGGGCAGGGTGAAGCCCGAGGTGTTCAGGTGCTTGAGATCCAGCAGCACCACCGCGAACCACCCCAGCAGGGCCAGGCCACCGATCACCGCGAGCACCACCAGCAGGCTGGCCAGCACCGATTTGGAAGAGCCGCTGTCGTTCGGCACGCGCTGGATCGAAGGGCCCTTCACTGTCCCACAGGCCGGCAGCGCCAGCAGCTCACCCCAAAGCCGCTTACGCCACAGCCGCTCACCAGGGCAGCAGCTCGCCGTTGGCGTGCCAGAAGCTGCCGGAGGTGGCGAGGTTGAGCGCATCGATGCGGGCCAGCAGCCCCTGCACCGACTGCTCGACGCTGATGCCCTGCGCCGTGAAGCCCGTCATGCGCGTGCGCACCAGGCCGGGATGAAGGATGGCCACCGCGATGCCGCGTGGCGCCAGGTCAATCGCCAGCGACTTGCCCGCCATGCAGAGCGCCACCTTCGACATCCGGTAGCCGTAGGAACCGCCGGAGCTGTTGTCGGCGATCGAACCCATGCGGCTGGTCATCAGGATCACCTTGGCGCCGGCGGGCAGCTGGGGCAGCAGGGCGCGGGTGAGACGCAGCGGTGCCACCGCATTCACCTCGAACTGACGGCGCAGGCTGATCGGATCGAGATCCTCCAGGCTCGTGCGCTCCAGGATGCCGGCGTTGTGGATCAGTCCATCGATCGCCAGCCCGTCGAGCCGTTGCAGCAAGCCGGCCACGGCGGCATCGGAGGTGATGTCCACGTCCTGCTCGATCCGCACCCCCAGGGCCGCGAGCTCGGCCGAAGCTGTGCGGCAGGCGGCGATCACCGTGTCACCGCGGGCCTTCAGCTGGCGGCAGTATTCGGTGCCGATGCCGCGGTTGGCACCGGTGACGAGGAAGGTGGCCATGGGCGCGTCGAGCGGCACCGCGGGCTCTGGAGACTATCGGCTACAAGAGCGCTGGTGGTACCCGCCGCACCGGCGTCCCCTGCGCCCCGTTGCGATGTTGAACAGATGAGCCTGAACATGTTCGATCCCGTCGATGTGGTGGTGGTGGGCGGTGGCCTGTCGGGGCGGGTGGCGGCTCGGGAACTGCAGGCGGCCGGCCGCTCCGTTCATCTGATCGAGGCCGCAGTGGAACTGGGTGGCCGCATGACCGGCCAACGGGTGGACCTCTCCGGCCCGGGTTCCGCAGTGGCGGCGCCGGCCTCCAGCCCCTGGGTCGATCTGGGCGGCCAGTGGGTCGGGCCCACCCAGACCCGCTTCCTCGCGCTGCTGGAGCGCCACGGCATCCGCCGCTTCGAGTCCCCCCACGACGGTGAGACGGTGCTGGTGTTCGGCAGCACGCGCTGCACCTTCGCCGGCTTCTTCCAGGGGTTCCCGGAAGGCCAGCCGCCAGCCGTGCCCAGCGCCGACTGGGACGACGCCATGGCGGCACTGGAGCGCTTCCAGGCGCTGGTGGAGGAGCTTCCCGAAGGCCACCCGCACCACCATCCGGCCGCCGCCGAGCTCGATCAGCTCAGCTTCCAGGAGTGGATCGACGCCAATACCCATACCCCCTTCGCCGCCTGGTATTTCGCCTACTTCTGTCGGGCCGTGGGCTTCCTTGGTCCGGCGGAACCGGAGCAGGTGTCGCTGCTGCACGTGCTCTGGGGCCAGCGCACCGCCGCCCAGGGCGAGCACCCGGAGGAAGAGCTGCTGCATGGCGGAGCCGGCCAGCTGCCAGCGCTGCTGGCGGCAGACTTAGGGAAAGGCGTCGTGCGGCTGGGGGAACCGGTGCGGGCCGTGAGCCAGCTGGAGCCAGGCGGCCCTGTTCAGGCGGCGAGCGGAGTCCCGGATCAAGCCGATGCGGCAGGCAGCGGCCCCACGGCCGCCCACCCCGTCGTGGTCCACACCGACAAGGCGGTGTATCCCTGTCGTGCGGCGATCGTGGCGATGCCACCGGCCCAGGCCGCCCAGCTGCGCTTCAGCCCGGAGCTGCCCGCTGATCGGCTGGAGCTGCAGCAGCGCATGGAGATGGGCGCCTGCGCCAAGGTGCTGGTGGTGTACCGCACGCCGTGGTGGCGCCAGCAGGGGCTGTCGGGCATCGCGATCGGTGATCGCCCCTGGGTGGAGCTCTGCGCCGACAGCTCCGACCCCGAAAGCGGCACCGGCGTGCTGGCGGCCTTCGTGGTGGGTCACCGCTATGCGCGCTGGGCACCGCTGGATGCCGAGGCGCGAAGGCAGGCGGTGCTGGGCGATCTGGCCACCTATCTCGGCCCACAGGCGCTCGAACCCGTGGCCTATGTGGAAAAAGACTGGCCTGCCGTGCCCTTTGTGGGCGGTGCCTACGCCGCCTGGATGCCTCCGGGGCTCTGGAGCCGTTGCGGCGATGCCATGCGCCGGCCCCACGGGGCGGTGTACTGGGCCGGCACCGAAGTGGCCGAGCGTTGGCCCGGCTTTTTCGACGGAGCCGTGCGCAGCGGCGAGGAAGCGGCGGCGGCAGTGCTGGCGCAGCTGGGCTGAGCGCGGAGCCGGCTGAGCGGCGGTGCGTGGGGCCGGCTCAATAGAGGTGCGTGGCGGGCCGGCTCAGCCCACACCCATGCTGGTTTCCCCCCATCCGTGTGGGCGGCTTCCGCCTCCTGAGGCAGGGATTGCAGCTCGCATGGGCGGCGGATTCAGCCACCTCCTCACGACTGATCCGTTCTCAAGTGGAGGCGGCCTCAACACCGGCAGCGTTCACGATCTCCAGCACGTCTGCGAGCTCGCTCAGGCTGCTGACAGGCACATCGATCCAGCTCTCGGGGGTCAGGTCGGTGTCAACACCGGGACCGAATTCAAGCGGGCGGGCAATGAAGGCTGTGCGCATGCCGAAGGCACGTGCTGCTTTGAGGTCGTATTTGTGGCAAGCCACCATGAGGATCTGACCGGGCCTGTAGCCGAGAGAATCGACCGCCAGCTGATACACAGCGGCAGCGGGCTTGTAGGCCTGCACCAGTTCGGCTGTCAGCACGGCATCGAAAGGAAGCCCTGCCCGCTTAACGATCGACACCATCGTGGCCATGCCCGCATTCGACAACGTGGAGGTGACGTAGCTCTGACGAAGGCGGCGTAATCCTTCAACCGTGTCCGGCCAGGGTTCCAATCTCGACCAGATCCCATTGAGTTGATCGCGCTCCGTAGTGGAAAAGTGGCTGGCAAGGCCGCGATCCTCCAACAGCACATCGAGTGTTTCGCGGTAGATCTCCACGACCGGAAGCCAGGGCCGATGCCCGCAGATCACGGCATCGAGCACCTCTCGGTAGAGCGCGCGCCATCCCGACGACATCACTGCCCAGTCGATCGAGAGTGACTTCGCCTGGTTGATGCTGTCTCCCAGGCGAAGCAGCGGGCGGTAGAAATCAACGCAGGTGCCCTGCACATCAAAGGTGATCGCCTGGACCGCGCGCAATGCGGTGCAGCATTCATCAGAAAGTGCTGCGGCTATTGCTGAAGCCACCATCCGATCCCTCGTTCCAACCATTGTGGGCCTCACGACATTCCGGTCGGCCGCCGTCTGATCGGCCAGGTGATCGGGCGCGCTGGGAGCGCCAGGGGGCCCGCCACCAATTCCTCCAGCTGCCTGCAGCGGGCTCAGCCCAGCACGGCTGAGCGCCACTGGCCGCCCCTCGCCACTCAGCTGTGTGAGTTCTGGCTCCGACCTGCTGCTGCCACCAGCTCGCGCCGCCGCAACTCCCGCCCAAATGCGCGGCTGAGCGCCTGTGCCCTGTGCCGCTGCCAGCGGCGCGCCATGCCCACAGCCTTGACGGCCAGCATTCCTGCCCAGATCAGGGCGGCAATGGTGTGAGGCGTGGGGTGATGCATCACTCACCACTCTGGAGGCTGCCGGAGCGCAAGGCCGCGCAGCCATCACAAGGTGTTCATGACTTCCACACCTGATGGCCACCTCGCCCCCAGTCGAAACAGTGCGTTCAGGCCCAGCCCAAGCCCCCTCTGCCTGGCCTTACCTTGCAGCGATGGCCAGTTCTGCCTCCCCCATCCCTTACTTCGAGGCCCAGGCGGTGGAGGCCTGGCTTGGTCCGCGCAAGGTGTTCGAGAACCTCAGCGTGCAGTTCCATCGCGGCGAGCATGCCGTGGTGATGGGGCCCAACGGCTCCGGCAAGAGCTCCCTGATCAAGTTGCTCAGCCGTGAGCTCTATCCGGTTGTGAAGCCGGGCTCGCGGCTGCGGCTGTTCGGCAGCGAAACGGTGAACCTGTGGCAGCTGCGTCGTCGCATCGGCCTGGTGTCGCAAGACCTGCAGGCCGGCTACGTGGGCCGGGTGCCTGCCGCTGATGTGGTGCTCTCCGGTTTCTTCGGTTCGGTCGGCATCGGCCGCAGCCAGGTGGCCAACGCCGCCCAGCGCGAGCGCGTGCGCACGCTGATGGAGCAGCTGGGGCTGGCAGATCTGGAGGAGCGTCCCTACGCCCAGCTCTCCGATGGCCAGCGCCGCCGGCTGCTGCTGGCCCGCGCGCTGGTGCATGAACCGGAGGTGCTGGTGCTCGATGAGCCCACCAACGGCCTCGATCTCCAGGCCCGCCACCAGTTGCTGGAGATCCTGCGTGGCCTGGCCCGGGCCGGCACCACCCTGCTGCTCGTCACCCACCACATCGACGCGATCATTCCGGAGATCAGCCGCTGCGTGCTGCTTCGCCAGGGGACGGTGGTGGGCGATGGCCCAGCCGCCACGCTGCTGCAGGATGCTCCGCTCAGCGCCCTGTTCGACACGCCGCTGCGGGTGGTGAGCGCCAACGGCTATCGCCAGGTGCTGCCCGGCAGCTGAGCCGTCGGGCTCACCCGTAACCTGACCCCCTGAGCCGTCGTCTTTGCCCATGCATCCGTTGCCGCTGCACCTCGAACCCGGCAGCGATCTGCGCGCCAGCCTCGAGCAGCTGGCCGTGGAGCAGAACGCCGCCGGCTTCGTGCTGGGGGTGGTGGGCAACCTCTCGCGTGTGGCCTTTCAGTGCCCGGGCCGCTCCCAACCGTCGGTGCTGGAAGGCGATCTGGAGATCATCACCCTGCAGGGCACGCTCTCGCCCCAGGGAGTGCACCTGCACCTGAGCCTGTCCGATTCCGATTGCCAGGTGTGGGGCGGCCACCTGGAGCACGGCACGGTGGTGCTCAAAGGCGCTGATCTGCTGGTGGGCTTCCTGGCCGGCGCGCCGGAGCCGGCGCCGGAGCCAGCCGCCGCCGCCCATGCCGCCGCCATGGCCGAGGCCATGTCGCGAGCGGCCGCCCCGGCGCAAGCGGCCATGGCTGCCCCTGCGCCAGCCCCATACGCAGCGGAGGCGCCCCCAGCCGCCGCGCCCGCCGCGCCGCCTGCATCAGATCCCCACCTACAGGGCGACTCCCGGGTGGAGATCGCCGTTCTGCCCGGCTGCCCCTATTCCGCCCGTGCCCAGCGCATGCTGCGCACGCTCGGCATCGCCCACCGGGTCCACACCGTCACCAGCGACGACCAGCGCCAGGCCCTGCTGGAGCACACCGGCATCAACACCCTGCCGCTCGTGTTCATCGATGGGGCCTGCATCGGCGGCTACGACGCCCTCGCCGACCTGCACCTGCGCGGCGAACTGGACGCCCTGCGCTGATACGTCTCAGATGGCCTGCGCAGTCAACTCGGCCGCCAGCGCCGCGGCCACAGCCGCAATCCGCCTGGCCGGCCTGATCGCAGCTCCCTCAATGCCTGGAGCCGCTGGGCACCACCTGCATGCCGATCGGCGCCAGGGCGATCAGGGCCAGCTTGATGTGCTGGATGCCGAAGGGAATGCCGATGATCGTCACGAAGCAGGCCAGGGCTGAGCTGAGGTGGCCGAGGGCCAGCCACCAGCCCGCCAGCACGAACCACACGATGTTGCCCACCAGGCCCAGCGGGCCGGTGCCGAAATCCGTGCGACCGGTGAGCTCGCGGCGGCTCACGGCCTCCTGGCCGAACGGCCAGAAGGAGAAGTTGCCGATCACGAAGCAGGCGCGCGCCCAGGGCAGCCCCACGATCGTGATCGCCGCCACCAGGCCGGCCAGCCACCAGCCGACCCCCATCAGGAAGCCCCCCAGCACGAACCAGAGGATGTTGAGCAGTGTGCGGATCATGCCTCCACCCTGCCGCAACTTCTCCCCGCTGTCCCGCCGCCGCCACCGGCAGGGGTCCGATGCAGCAACGGGCACAGCCATGGGCCTGCAGCCCCGCTACAAGAAACTTGACATCTCTTCGGAGCGGCCGGATCCATGGCGCCGGAACGCTTCTTCCTCGAACTCGATCCCCCTGCCGCCCGACTCGCAGGGGTCCCCCATGTGGTGGTGGTGGGTGGTGGCTTTGCCGGTCTGAGGGTGTGCCAGGCGCTGGCCAACCGGCCGGTGCGGGTCACCCTGATCGACAAGCGCAATTTCAACCTGTTCCAGCCGCTGCTGTATCAGGTGGCTTCGGGCCTGGTGTCGGCGGCGGATGTGGCGTCACCGCTGCGCCAGATGGTGGGCCAGGCGCCCAACGTGCAGGTGCTGCTCGGGGAGGTCACCGATGTGGACCTCGACGCCCGCACGCTGCTGTTCAACGGACATCACTACGCCTACGACCAGTTGGTGCTGGCCTGCGGCTCAGGTTCCGCCTACTTCGGCCATGAGGAGTGGCGGCCGCTGGCGCCGCCGATGAAGATCCTTGAGCACGCCCAGGAGATCCGCCGGCGCCTGCTGATGGCCCTGGAGGAGGCGGAGCAGACCCCCGATCCCCAGCGCCGCCGCTTCCTGCAGACCGCCGTGGTGGTGGGGGCCGGCCCGGCCGGCTGTGAGCTGGCCGGCTCCTTGATCGAGCTGATGCATTCCGCCATCCGTCGCGATTTCAAGCAGTTGCGACCCGAGGCCTGCCGCGTGCTGCTGGTGGATGCGGTCGACCGGGTGCTGCCGGTGATGCATCCGAGCCTGTCAGCCGCGGCAGCCGGCTATCTGCGCCGCCAGGGCGTGGAGCTGCGGCTGAACACGATGGTGGCGGCGATCGAGCCGGGCAAGGTGCGGCTCAAAGGAGAAGAGGGCAACGAACCGCTGGAGGCGGCCACGATCTGCTGGACCGCTGGTGTACGCGCCTCCCGCCTCGGTGCCCTGCTGGCCGAGAAGAGCGGCTGCAGTGTGGACCGGGGCGGGCGGGTGCAGGTGGAGCCTGATTTCAGTCTGCCCGGCCACCCGGAGGTGCGGGTGATCGGTGATCTCTGCCATTACAGCCACACCAGCGACGGCGCCCCCCTGCCTGGCATGGCCGGTCCGGCGGTGCAGATGGGCGCCTGGGTGGCGAAGGACATCCTCAACCAGCTGGCGGGCCAGGCCAGCGCCCCGTTCCGCTGGATGGATCTGGGCAGCATGGCCGTGATCGGGCCGATGTATGCAGTGGCGGACCTGCGCGGCGTGCGGGTCACGGGCTTTCCAGGCTGGCTGCTGTGGGGGCTGGCCCACCTGGCCTTCATCCCCGATACCGAAAACCGCATCACCCTGCTGAGCCGCTGGCTGTGGCAGATCGCCACCCGCCAGCGGCGCGCGCTGCTGATCACCGGCCGCCCCGATCAGCACATCGGCGTCGATGTGGGGCTGGCCCGCGCCCAGGGCCTGGCACTGGCGAGCGGACCAGCCAGTGCTCCGCTCGCCGGCGGACCGGACGCCGGCCAGGAAGCGGCGGCGGCATGACACCACCAGGGCCATCACAATCGGTGTGATGAGCAGCGCCATCCTCGACGTCGATCTGCTGGCCTTTGAACAGGGCAGCCGTGCCGCCCGAGCCGCGGTGGTGGAGGGAGTGCGGTGCAGCCTGGCCACCGGCTTTGTGTATGCGCGCGCCGATCTCTCCGCCGATCTGCTCGATGCCGCCTACGGCCTGCTGGGCCGCTTCTTCGCGCTCGAGCCGGCGGTCAAGCAACGCTTCGTGGCCAGCGGTTCAAGCGGCCAGACGGGCTACACGGGCCTGCTGGTGGAAACAGCCGCGGGCCACAGCCATGCCGATTGGAAGGAGATGCTCAACTGGGCGGCGCCGCTGCCGCTGGCGCACCCGTTGCGGCGCCGCTTCCCGCTGCATTATCCGGAGCCGTTGCTGCCCGAAGCGGTGGTGCCCGGGCTGAGCGTGGTGCTGCAGGAGTTCCATGCGGCAATCGCCGAGCTGCAACGCCGCTTCCTGCGGGTGATCGCCGTGGGTCTGGGTGCCGCTGAAGGTTTCTTCGATGCTGTGGTCGAAGACGCCCCCACCCTCACCCGCGCCATCCGCTATCCGCCGATGGCCGAAGCGCCTTCAGGCCCCCACCTCTGGGCCGCCCCCCATGCCGACATCAACCTGATCACGGCTCTGCCGCGCGCCACCGCCCCGGGGCTGCAGGTGCTGGTGGAGGGGGAGTGGGTCGAGGCCCTGCCGCCGGATGGCCGCGTGATCATCAACAGCGGCCTGATGCTGGAGCGGCTCAGCAACGGCCACATCCCGGCTGGCTGGCACCGGGTGATCGCCCCCGCCCTGCCGGCCGCTGCCGCCGAAGCCCCAGCAGTGGCTGCCGCAGGCCGCCTGAGCGTGGTGCAGTTCTGCCATGCCCGGCCCAGCACGGTGTTGCAGCCGTTGCCCTGCTGCTGCGGACCCGACACCCCCCAGCGCTACGCCGCGATCAGCGCCGCCGATGCGCTCGAAGACGTGCTCTACCGCATCAACTTGCTCGAGGCAGCACCCGCCCCTGGCGGTCCACCAGCTGACGCGGCAGCGTCTGTAGCGCCACCGTCCGCAGCGTGCGCAGGTTGATCGTGGTGCTCAGCGGCCGGCCGCCGCGGCGCGGCAGATCGAGCACGGTGAGCGTCTGAAAGGGAGCGGCGCTGCTCTGCAGCAGGCGGCGTGGACCGCTGCCCAGCGCCCCCAGGGCGATCACATCCAGCTCCCCCAACCGGCCGGGGAAGAAGGCGTGGTGATGGCCGCTGATGTAGGCCTCCACGTCGTGGCGTTCCATCAGTTGACGCAGGCTGGTGGCATCACGCAGCACGTTGCCGGCGCTGTCGCGCCCCTGGGCCACCGCCTGCAGGGGCAGGTGCCCCACCACCAGCCGCCGCCGCGCCGCACGGGCCGCTGCGGAACCGAGGCTGCGGTCGGCCCAGCGCACCTGTTCCGCCGGCACCACCGCCGACGAGGCGTCCCACACCAGCACGAACAGATCCTGCTGACGGAACGAATAGAAGAACGGAAAGCCGCTGCCGTCCACGAACGTCAGACCGAGCGCCTGTTTCTGACGAGCCCAGAACCGTTCCGCCTCGGCCCGATCGCGGGCAAACAGGTAGCCGGCCCCCTGGCGCAGGCTGGAGGCATCGTGGTTGCCCATCGCCGGCGCAAACGGCAGGCCGGCGCGGCGCAACGGCACCAGCACGGAGCGATCGAACCCGGCCCACATCGCCTGCAGCTGCGCGTTGCTCAAGCTGGCCTTCTGGCCCGCCACCATGTCGCCGGCGCAGAGCACCAGATCGGCCTGCAGCGCCGGGATCAGGGCCACCCCCCGGTGCACCTGCTCGATGTAGGTGGTGGAGCCGTAGCTGGCGTTCAGATCGCCGATCAGCACCACGCGCAGATCACCGCGGGGCGGCAGGCTCAGCCCGGCCGGCAGGCGGCTGGCTGTTTCCGCAGCCACGCCGCGCAGGGCGCCGCAGGCCAGACCAGCCAGCCCCAGGCCGCCCAGGGCCAGGAACTGGCGGCGGTTGAGCGAGGGGGGCATGGGATCAACCGGGAGGCGGTGTCGAAAGCATGGGCGAGGCTGAGCCGATCCGCCAGCTGTGCCTAGGCTCCCAGACGCTTGCGCCCCTGGATGCTGCAGCAATTACGGCGGGATGTGGTGGGGGCGGCGCCGCTGGCGGTGGTGCTGGGCGGCGCCATCGGCACCTTCGTGACGCAGTGGCTGCTGGAGCCGCTGCGCCTCAGCACGCCCTTCGCGCTCGAAACCACCACGCTGGCCAATGTGCAGATCGTGGCGCCGCTGGTGGTCAACCTGATCTGGATCGGGTGCTGCGTGCCGCAGCGGGTGCAGCTCGCCGGCCGGATCCAGCCCTCCGTGGGCCGCCACCTGCTCGGGGCCCGTGTGGCCACGGCGATGCTGGGTTCTCTGCTGCTGCTGCCCTACTTCCTGCTGGCGGTGGTGCTGGCCAGTGTGTTGCTCTCTCCCCGGCCGGATCTGAGCGAACAGTTGCCGCTCTTCCTGGGCACGCTCACGCCGGAGCGACTGGGGTCCGCCATGGTTCGCACGGCCGTGTTCGCGGCCGCTTCCGCCTGCCTGGCCCATGCCATCGGCAAGCAGAGCCGCCGCCATCCGGAGCGCCTGCCCAACCTGATCAGTCTGGCGATCGTGTGCTGCGCGCTCGGCGTGGTGGCGCTGGAAGCCCTCTGGCTGACCGTCCTCCCCCCCGCGGCCCTGGGCTTGCCATGAGTTCATCCACCCCCCAGCCGGCATCACAGGAGCCACCCCAGACCCCATTGCCGCCACAGGTGCCACTGCAGCCACAGGCTCAGCCGCCAGCCGAACCGCCGGCGAGCGATACCGCCCCACCCCGCCGGCGGTTCGATGGACCGCTGGAGGGGCTGGCCACAGCGCTGAGCTGGGCCGTGCCCGTGGGGGCGGTGGTGCTGGGCGTGTGGATGGTGGGAGCCGCCGTCCAGCAGCAGAGCTGGCTCACCAGCAGCTTCGGGGTGCGCTTCCGCACCACCGATGCCAGCGGCATCTGGCCGGGGGTGAATGTCACGGTGGCGGGCTACCGGGTGGGGCGGGTGGAACGGGTCACGCTGGCTGGCGATGGCACGGTGGCCGTCGACCTGCGCATCGCCGACCGCTACCGGCGGTTGATCGGCCCTGGCAGCCACGCCGAGCGTTACCAGGAGGGCTTGATCGGTGCCAGCCAGATCGCCCTCACCCCCGACGTCCTCTCCCCTGGAGAAGAAACGCCGCGGCGCGACCTGCTGATTCCTTTCCGTCCGTCGGCCGATCTGGCCCAGCTGCTGGAGGAGATCGGCACCACCCGGATCAAGCTCAATCGCGCTCTCGAAGGCACGGCGCGGATGGCGGAGCGTGATGTGCCCGGGGCCGTGGGCAGCTTCCGCAGCACGTTGCTCGACCTCCAGCGCCTGAGCCGGCGGCTGGAGCTGGAGACAGGCCGTACCGCTGCCACCACTCGCCAGACCCTGCAGGTGTACGAGAGCACCGCCCGGCGCATTGACACCACTGGCAGCGCGGCCCGCCAGGCCACCGAGGAAGCCCTGGGCTTGATGCGTGAAGCCCACCCACCGCTCGTGGACACGCTTGAGGAAGTGCGTCTGCTGACCCGTCGTATCAACCAGTTGCTGGAATCGCTCGGGGTGGGCAGCCCCCAGCCCCGCCGGCCCGCCGGTGCTTCGAAGGTGTCTCCGGAACCGGCATCACCTGAAGCCCCATCACCGGCAGCCGTGCCAGCTCCAACACCGGCGGCTGCGCCGGCGATGCCTGGCCGGGGTGCCCCATGAGCTGCCGGGAGCGGGCAGGGCCGCAGCCCCACCCGCTCCCGGCAGCGGCCCGGGGCTGGGGCCTCAGCTCACAGTCACATCGGTGACGCGGCCACCGAGGCGCTGCACCCGTCGCAGGGCTTCGTTCATGCGGGAGTAGGGCACCCGCAGCACGTAGGCGCTGGTGCGCACATAACCGTTGTCGGCGATGCCGGTGGCGGAGATGGTCACCACCCGGGCACCGCTGCCGCTGGTGGAGCGGTCCCCGGCTGACACCCGCAGTGCTTCCGCCCGGTGCTCCTGCGACGGTGCCCGGCGCGCGCTGCCCCAGTCGTCGTCGTTGAACAGGTTGGTGGCGGAGCTCACCTGTGCCTTGAAAGGTCCTTCGGTGGACACGATCACCACCCGGCCCATGGAGCCGCGCACCGGCACGGCCCGGTCCTGGTGCAGTGCCTTGCCGAGGCGGAACTGGGTGCCGGAGGGATCGCCCTTCACTGAGGCCGCAGCGCCACGGGCCAGCTGCATCAGCCAGGAGAACTGCCGGCCTTCATGCCCTGCCGAATAATCCCAGCCGTGCAGGTAGGGAACAGTGTCCTGCCCGAAGCGTTGCTGGTATTCATCGCCATCGATGTAGGAGTCGATTTCGGCATCGAAACCCTCCTCCTGCAGGATTGTGAAGTGGTGAAGCATCTCGGCGCGGTTCTGCGGCGCGCGGCCGAGCAGGTGCTTGTGGTTCAGCTCGATGAAGCGGTAGGGGTTGCAGTTCTCGAAGAAGCGCTCGCGGTACAGCCCGCTCTTCGCCACGGTGCGCACCAGCTCGCGAACACTCAGGAAACCATTGCGAAACAGGGATTCGGCCCCGGTGAGCCGCTCATTGGCCATCACATACTGGTGACCAAGCACCTGCTGATACACCGCCCGGATGATCGTGGTGTTGTCGTCGTCGGAGGCCTGTGACCAACTCTGTTTGTTCCTGTCGTTCTCGAACCTCTCGATTCCCAGCGAGGGCGCCTGAAGCAGTGCCATGGTGAAACGGTCAGCGAAGGGAGAAAGCAACAGATCCGAATCCCTGGACCCGACGCCATTGATGAGAATTCTTCAATCAGAACTCCTGGCTCAGACTTCTTCAGGCAGAAGCTCTGAGTCGGAATCTTTGGTGTCAGAATCCCTGAATCAGCACCTGTTGGCTCGCACAACTTTAAGAGCAGAACAAAAAAAGACGGCCAACTTCTGATCCCGTAAACAAACGAAAGATGCCTTCATCTTCAGCCGAGTGCCCCGCTGGCCTCCCGATCCTCTGTCCACCACCTCTTGGTGGCCCTCTCCTGTTGCCGACAGTCCAGCTGCGAGGAAGGATCCTGCCAGTCCGCCAGGCCACACCCCAGCCCCAATCTGCCGCACTCCCCCCTTGGTAGCCCCTCCAGCCCCCTTACGCTGAACAGCCTTCGCCCTCCTGTGGATCCGCCCTTGTCCGCCCGTCTCGCCATCGGTCCTGTCGATGTCGACCCCGTCGTGCGCGAATGGGTGGATGCCGAAACCCTCCAGCGCCTGGTGGCTCGCCACCGCCGCGGTGACTGGGGCGATGTGGACGCCCGCGATGCCCGCGACAACACCCTGGCCGCTTATCGCCAGCAGGGGGGGCTGCGCAGCGTGTTCAACCTCGGCCGTGGGCTGCAGGTGTGGGTGATCACCAGTGATCTGGGCAAGGACAGCCTGCACACCACGGTGCTGCTGCCCGAAGACGCCTGACCCTGCAGTGAAACCTCCGCTGCCGCTCTCACTTCCGTGGCGTCAACGCCTGCCACTCCCACGCTGGCGGCCATCTGTTCTGCAGTGCCGATCCCAGCGGCACGCGGCCCCTCAGCCAGCCGCTGGAGTCGGCCAGTGAACGGAGCCTGCCGGTGATCATCGAGGTCCAGCAGCTCAGCAAGACCTACCGGGTGGCCGACAAGCAACCCGGCATGGCCGGCACCCTGCGCCACTTCGTGCGCCGCCGCCATCGTGATGTGCCCGCCGTGAGCGGGGTGTCGTTCGCGATCGCGCCCGGGGAGATGGTCGGGTTTCTGGGGCCGAACGGCGCCGGCAAGACCACCACCTTGAAGATGCTCACCGGCCTGATCCATCCCACCGCCGGCACGGTGCGGGTGGCGGGGCATGAGCCGAAACGGCGCCAGGCCGCCTTCCTGCACCAGATCACCCTGGTGATGGGCCAGAAGCAGCAGCTGATCTGGGATCTGCCGCCGCTCGATTCGTTTCGGGTCAACGCAGCGGTCTACGGCCTCACCCCGCCCGAAGCGCGCCGCCGCATCGCCGAACTGGCCGACATGCTCGAACTGGGGGAGGAGCTGACCCGCCCGGTGCGCAAGCTGTCACTGGGCCAGCGCATGAAGGCCGAGCTGCTGGCGGCCCTGCTGCACCGTCCCGCCGTGCTGTTCCTCGATGAACCCACGCTCGGGCTCGATGTGAACGCCCAGGCTCGGGTGCGGGATTTCCTCGCCGACTACAACCGGCGCACCGGCGCCACCGTGCTGCTCACCAGCCACTACATGGGCGACATCACCGCCCTGTGCGAGCGGGTGTTGCTGATTCATCAGGGCCGGCTCTTCTATGACGGCCGCCTGGAGGGGTTGAGCGAGCAGCTGGCGCCTTACCGGCTGGTGCGGCTGGAGCTGAATGTGCCCCAGCCCGCCTCCGCCTTCGCCGGCCATGGAACGGTGGAATCCCTGCAGGGGAATCAGGTGTGCCTGCGGGTGCCGTCGGCCCAGCTCACCGGCAGCGTGGCTCAGCTGCTGGAGCGGTTCGCCGTGGTGGATCTGGAAGTGAGCGACCCGCCGATCGAGCAGATCATCGGTGGGCTGTTCGAGCGGGGGACGGTGGATGACAGTGCCGCCTGAACCCCGCGCCAGGCCTGTGCTGCCGCTGGCGCGGGTGCTGCTCAGCACGCAGTACGCCTACATGCTCGAATACCGCGCCGAAATCGCCTTGTGGGCGCTTTCCGGGGTGCTGCCGCTGATCATGCTCGGCGTCTGGAGCGGCTCAGGAGCCGGCGCGGCGGCAGGCTTCACGCCGGCGATGCTCACCCGCTATTTCCTGGCGGCCTTCGTCGTGCGCCAGTTCACGGTGGTGTGGGTGATTCATGTCTTCGAGGAAGACAACCTGCAAGGACGGCTCTCGCCCTACCTGCTCCAACCGCTGCATCCGTTCTGGCGCTACCTGGCCGCCCACGTGGCCGAGCAGGTCACCCGTGTGCCGTTCGTGGCGGCCCTGCTGGCGCTGCTGTTCCTGCTGCAGCCGAGCCTGTTGTGGTGGCCCCATCCCGCTGACGTGTTCTGGGGGGTGCTGGCCACCGTGTCAGCGTTCATCCTGCGCTTTCTGCTGCAGGGGGTGATCGCCATGGCCTGCTTCTGGAGCGAGCGGGCGCTGGCGCTGGAGCGGCTGCTGCTGATTCCCTATCTGTTCCTCTCGGGCCTGGTGGCGCCGCTGGAAACCTTTCCACCGGGCGTGCGCGCCTTCGCGCTGGCCACCCCGTTCCCTTACACGATCGCCTTTCCCGCCCGCGTGCTGATGGGAGCGGAGGTCAACCTGGCGGCGGGCTTCCTGGGCCTGGCGCTCTGGAGCGGCCTGTTCCTGCTGCTGTTTCTACTGCTCTGGCGCGTCGGCATCCGGCGGTATTCGGCCATGGGGGCCTGATGCACCGCTACCTGCGCACCCTGGCCCAGTTCTGGAGCGCCTCGCTGGCGGCGGAAATGGAATACCCCGCCAACTTCGTGTTGGAGCTGCTCGCCGAAGTGGGCAACCTGGCCGGCAGCCTGTTCGTGCTCTCGCTGCTCTACGGGCCAGGCCAGAACCTGGGCGGCTGGAGCTGGAACGCGGCGCTGGTGGTGCTGGGCTTCTACACCCTGCTGGAAGGCCTCACCAGCACCCTGTTCCAGCCCAACCTGTCCACGATCGTCACCCACGTGCAGAACGGCACCCTCGATTTCGTGCTGCTCAAACCCATCGACAGCCAGTTCTGGTTGTCCCTGCGCACCTTCTCCCCCTGGGGGCTGCCGGGCATGGTGATGGGTGCCGGCCTGATCCTGGTGGCCGCCCTGCGCGCCGGTGCGGTGCTGGGGCCGGACACGGTCGCCGCCACTGCAGTGCTGCTGCTGGCCAGCGCCGCCATCCTTTACAGCCTCTGGTTCGTGATCGCCGCCACCAGCATCTGGTTCGTGAAGGTCTGGAACGCCACCGAAGTGCTGCGCAGCACCCTCGTGGCCGGCCGCTATCCGGTGAGCGTGTACCCGGCGGGCCTGAGGGCCTTCTTCACCTTCGTGCTGCCCGTGGCCTTCCTCACCACGGTGCCGGCCGAGGCGGTGCTGGGGCGGGCGTCCGGCAGCTGGATGGTCGCCAGCGTGGCGGTGGCCGCCGCCTGCCTCATGATCAGCCGCGCCATCTGGCGCTATGCCCTGCGCTTCTACACCTCTGCTTCGAGTTGATCCGGCCTCCAGTGGATGCGGCTTGGCAGCAGGATTTCTGTCGGGGTGGTTGACCCATAGCCGTGCTGGCATTCAGCGCTTGCCAGCACGCTCCAGCTCCCGGCGCAGACGTTCCAGTTCCCGTTCGGCGGCGGCAAGTGCTTCGGCGCTGGAGCTGGAATCACCAGAAGCACCGAGCCCATCGGCGTGGGTGCTGCGGCTGCTCCCCTCGCCGGCATAGCTGGAGAGGGAGCGGAACATCAGACCACCGCCGGCGGCGATCATCACCACCATCGTGGCCAGGCTCCAGAGCGTGGTGGGGCGGAAGCTGATGAACAGGCTGTGCAGCACCCCCACCCCCACGGCCGCTGAAGACGCCCAGACCAGAAACCAGCCGGCCCGGCGGTAGGTGCCTGAGAACAGCAGACAGACGCCGATGCCCAGCAGCAACACCAGCAGACCGAAGCCCTCACCCACCCCCTGGGCCACCACCCCACTGAAGCCGCCACCGAATCCCCCGCCGAAGGTGCGACCTCCGAAACCGCTGCCGGAGAACCGCAACGCCGATCCCACCATCACCTGATTGGTGAACAGAAAGATGCCGGCGGCAAAAAAGGCACCGCCAACTAGAAACAGGAAGAAATCCTGCTTGGGTTTGGCTGTCATGTCTGCACTGTGATGAGGCTTTGAATTTAGAGCCAATCGGCATTGATGGCTGTGTAGATCTGCGATCGGCTATGGACAACTGTGTGTTCTATCCAGCGCTCCGCTGCAGATCACCCGATGTCATTCCCGTTCGTCAATGCCGTTGTTTGCTCATCGTTAGCGCAATCCATTGTTGTGCATCAAGGCCTACGCCTAAGGAGACTCGGAAAAGTCCGCCCCATTCACAGGAGGATGACCCTCTGATTGCAGGTAAGGACTGGGTTCACGGGCGGCAAGCCGCTTGGATTCGGAGACTGCGAGCAGATCACGGCAAAGAAGCGCGCCTAACGCGAGAAGTTTCTGGCCGACATGGAGCCCGTCGTGCCCTGGCAGGCGCTGATCCATCTGGTTGAGCCCCGCTACCCCAAGAGCGGCAGGAAAGGAAGCCGCCCGCCGTATCCGCTGGCGACGTGTTGCGGATTCACCTGGTGCAGCCGTTTGGCTTTCAGAAGACCTGGCTGCGGGGAATGACCAAGAACAGCTGCAAGATCAATGTGCTGGCTGCACTGACTAACCCGTTCCTGGCACGGCGCCAGTTGCTCGCGACACCATGAACAAGGGAATTCGGGCGTCAAAAGGAGCCGCTCACAGGGATATCTCCAGACCACCAGAAGGAGACAAGCCGCTTCAACGAGTATCGACCACGCCCTCATCGCAGAGAGGGGCCACTACCGGGGATCTCTGGGCACGGCTGCTCGTCAAATCCCTGTTGGCCAGAGTTTCCCTAGACCAGCAGCGGGGCCAGGTTCACCTCCGCTTCGAAGGCCTCCGCCAGGCGATCGAGCAAGTCTTCGCGCTGCAGGCCGTGGTGCGGCACATCCAGCGGCAGGGCGGAGAAGCCGCGCGCCTCGCGCAGCTGATTGAGCCATTGCCGCCGCCAGCGGCCGTTCTCGAACAGACCGTGCAGGTAGGAGCCGGCGACCCTGCCCGACCACCAGCCCAACCCGGCACCTGATTCACCAGCCGCCAGCGGCTCACAGTTGGCCGGATCGAGGCAGTGGGTACGGCCCTGATGCAGCTCGAAGCCTTCCAGCGGTGTGCCCGCTGCGGGCCAACAGGCGAACTCGCGACGCTGTCGCAGGGTTTTCCCTGCCATGAAGTAGGTGGCCAGCGGCAGCAGCCCCAGCCCCCTGAGCCCATCCTCGCCATCCGCGCTGGCGCTTCCCTCCAGCCTGTGCGGATCCTCCAGTCGTTCTCCCAGCATCTGCAGGCCGCCGCAGAGCCCGAACAGGTGGCCGCCGCCAGCCACGAAGCGCAGCAGCGCGTCGGCCAGTGGGCTCTCCTTGAGCACGGCCAGATCCCGCAGGGTCTGCTTGCTGCCGGGCAGGATCACCGCAGCGGGCTGGCCGAGTGGATCCCCCGGCCGCACCCAGCGCAGGCGCACACTCGGCTCGGACTCCAGTGGATCGAAGTCGGAGAAGTTGCTGATCGACGGCAGCCGCACCACGGCGATCTCCAGCTCCGCCTCGGGTTTGCGGGCCCGCCGTTCCAGCAGATCGAGTGAATCTTCCGGTGGGAAGAGCTCATCGAGCCAGGGCATCACGCCCAGCACCGGAATCCCCGTTTCCTGTTCCAGCCACTGGCGCCCCGCGTCGAACAGCTGCCGCCGCCCGCGGAAGCGATTGATCAGGATCCCCCGGATCAGCGGGCGCTCCACCGGTCTGAGCAGGGCCAGGGTGCCGACGATCTGGGCGAACACACCGCCGCGCTCGATGTCAGCCACCAGCAGGCAGCGGGCGCGCAGGAACTGCGCCAGGCGCAGATTGGTGAGATCCCGCGCCTGCAGGTTCACCTCCACCGGGCTGCCGGCCCCCTCCAGCACCAGCCGCCCGCCGGGATGGCTGAAGCGCAGGTCTTCCAGCCCCTGGCGAATCGCCTGCCAACCGGGGCGGAACCAGTCGCGGTAGTAGTGCTCGGCGCGGGCCGTGCCCACCGCGCGGCCCATGTGGATCACCTCGCTGGTGCTGTCGCCCTGCGGCTTGAGCAGCACCGGATTCATCGCCACCCGCGGCTCCAGGCCCGCGGCCCAGGCCTGCAGCGCCTGGCTGTAGGCCATTTCGCCGCCGTCCTCATCCACCCAGGCGTTGAGACTCATGTTCTGCCCCTTGAAGGGCACCGGTGTTTCGCCGCGACGCCGCAGCACTCGGCAGAGCGCCGCCGTCATGAGGGATTTGCCGGCGCCGCTGCTGGTGCCCAGCACCATCAACGCCGGCGGCACAGGGCCGGAACCCGCAGCCGGTGCTGTCACAGGCGCGGCCGGTAGCGGCTGATCGCATGGCGCAGCTGTTCCTTCCAGCCGGCGCGCGGAATCTCCTGGCTCCAACCCGCCAGCAACTGACGACCCATGGGAGTGAGCCTTACCCGTTCGGTGAGGCCCTGACCATCCACTTCGCGGCGCAGCACGCCGAGCCGGATCAGCCAGATGAACAGGGTTTCAGTGTCGTCGGGTGTCAGCCTGGTGCTGCAGAGCGTTTCCGCGTCGGTGCGGGCCCACAGCGCCACGCTGCTGATCGCCTCCTGCTCCAGCAGGCGGTACAGACCGAGGCGAAATGGCAGGCAGCGCATGGCGCTGGCGGCGCGAGCCAGGGAGCGAGGGTTGTCCAGGATGGGGTCCATGCGTTGATTCTCTCCAATCCCTGCTCCAGCCTGCGGCGGTTCCAGCCGAAGGCCGGCGCCGTACCCCTGGTTCGCCCTCCTGTTGTCCTGCGCTGCCGCCGTGTCCACCGTTCCGTTGGTGCTTGCTTCCGCCTCTCCGGCCCGCCGCCTGCTACTGGATCGGGCCCAGATCCCCCATCGCGTCTTGGCGAGTGGCTTCGATGAAGCCACGATCAAGGCGACGGATCCCTGCGAGCTGGCCGTCTGCCTGGCCAGAGCCAAGGCTGAGGCCGTGGCCACCGTCCTGGCCGACAGCGCCCCGGCCGACCCCTGCCCGGAGCTTGTGCTGGGCTGCGATTCGTTGTTCGTGTTTAAGGGCGAGATCCAGGGCAAACCCAGGGATGCCCTGCAGGCGATCGAGCGCTGGCAGGGCATGTCCGGAGGCTGGGGCGAGCTGCACACGGGCCATTGCCTGCTGGGCAGCGGAGCCCCCCGCCTGGCGGCTGTCACCACCCGCGTGCGCTTTGCTCAGCTTGAGGCCGCTGAGATCGAGGCCTATGTGGCCAGCGGTGAGCCGCTCGGTTGCGCGGGTGGGTTTGCTCTTGAAGGCCGCGGCGGCCTGCTGGTGGAGACGATCGAGGGCTGCGTCAGCAATGTGATCGGCCTCAGCCTGCCGCTATTGCGCCGCTGGTTGAAGGATGAAACAGCCCCGCGGGTCAACGGAACAGATTGTTGAACAGGTTCTGAAGGAATGCCCCTGTGGGGTTGACGTCCTCAAAACCACCTTGCTGCCCCTGGTTGTTCCAACGGCTGTCCTGGGCTTCCAGCCGCAGGTCGGCCCAGCGGAAGCTCACGTTGCCGTTGCGGTTGCTCACCTGCACCGGCCAGACCCCAGTGGCGTCTCGGAGCACCAGGTTGCCCTGCCGGTTGAAGAAGCTGTAGCGGCGCCCATCCCCAAGCTCCACGTTGTAGGCCATGCCGTTCGACGATTCACGCCGATTGAGGACGCAGCTGCCGTTGAAGAGGCGGCGGTTTCCCTGACGCAGCTCGCAGGCGGTGTTGCCCTGGCCTTGCTGCCAGTTGTTGTTGTTCCAGTTATTGCCGTTGTTCCAGCTGCCGTTATTGCCACTGTTGTTGTTCCAGCCGCCGCCACCGCTGTTGTTCCAGCCGCTGTTGTTGTTCCAGTTGTTGCTGGTGTTGCCTGATCCCGGGTTGCGCCAAGCGCCGTTGTTGCCAAACAGCTGCTTGCTCAGGGCCCTGCTGATGTTCTTGCCATCCCAGCCGTCGTCCCAGCAGGTCTGCCGCCGCACATCGCAGACATCGCCGTTGCTCAACTGGAACTGGGTGGGGCGGTTGCTGCCCGACAGCTTGCGAATCAGCTCCCGTTCGGCGCTGCGGCCGAAATACTCCCTGGTGAGGGTCACAGACACCCCGGTGCTGTCGAAGCACATCTTTGTGGCCCGGTCGCAGACCACGCCCTGGCGGGGGTAGTCGATGGAGGCATTCTTGGCGGCTGCAGGCTGAACAGCAACGAACGGCAGAAGCGCAAGGGGAAGGGCTGCTGCGGCAACCATGCGGCCGGCGGCTAGGCGGATGGACAAGGGGAACTCCCGGTGGTCCCCAAAGCTACGAAGAGCTGGATAAGCCGGCATCTCTCGAATGTGTCCGCCTGGCCGGAAAGCATCACCAAGTCTTTCTGGTCAGGCAGCCCATGAAAAAGCCCCCGTGGAAGCCGGGGGCGAAGAGAGCAACCAGTGGTGCTCGGACAAGCCGTGGAGCTCAGTCGAGGTCGGGCATGGCCAGGGTGGGCTCGGCCTTGCGGTCGATGCCTTTCTCGAAGCCAGCCGCCGCGGCGCGGGCTCGGCCTGCATGCCAGAGGTGACCCACCAGGAAGAAGAAGGCGAGCACGAACTGGGTGGCAGACAGCCACTGACGCACGTTCACGAAGTTCACCGAGTTGGGTTCGGTGATGATGCCGCCCACGGAGTTGAGGGACGCATTCGGAGCGTGGGTCATGTATTCAGCGGCCCGGCGCACTTGCCAGGGCTGAATGTCGTTCTGGAGCTTGTCGAGGCTGAGCCCGTTGGGACCACGCAGGGGCTCCAGCCAAGGGCCGCGGAAGTCCCAGAAACGCATGGTTTCTCCACCGAAGATGATCTCGCCGGTTGGGGAGCGCATCAAGTATTTGCCAAGGCCGGTGGGACCCATGGCTGAACCGATGTTGGCACCCAGGCGTTGGTCACGCACCAGGAAGGTGAAGCTCTGGGCCTGCGAGGACTCGGCGTTGGTGGGGCCGTAGAACTCAGAGGGGTAAGCGGTGTTGTTGAACCAGATGAAGGCCGAGGCGATGAAGCTCATGAAGCTCAAGGCGCCAAGGCTGTAGCTCAGGTAGGCCTCACCGTTCCAGATGAAGGCGCGACGCACCCAGCCGAACGGCTTGGTGATGACGTGCCAGATGCCACCGAAGATGCAGATGAGGCCGAGCCAGATGTGGCCGCCGATGATGTCTTCCATCGAGTTCACCCCGATGATCCAACCCTCGCCACCGAAGGGGGCGCGGAACAGATAACCGAAGATCACACCAGGGCTGAGGGTGGGGTTGGTGATGATGCGCACATCGCCGCCGCCGGGGGCCCAGGTGTCATAGACACCGCCGAAGAACATCGCCTTGAACACCAGCAGCAGACATCCCACACCCAACAGGATGAGGTGGTAGCCAATGATGTTGGTCATCTGGTTCTTATCCCGCCAGTCCTGGGAGAAAAACGAGGAGTAGTTCTCCAGGATCTCAGGGCCGCGCAGGGCGTGGTACAGACCGCCCAGGCCGAGAACGGCCGAGCTGATCAGGTGCAGAACACCGACAACGAAGAAGGGGTAGAGGCTGGTGACCTCACCGCCGGGACCGACGCCATAGCCAAGGGTGGCCACGTGCGGGAACAGGATCAGACCCTGTTCGTACATCGGTTTGTCGAAGGTGAAGTGGCTCACCTCAAACAGCATCATGGCGCCGGCCCAGAACACCATCAGGCCAGCGTGGGCCACGTGGGCCCCGAGCAGACGACCGGACAGGTTGATCAGGCGTGCATTGCCGGCCCACCAGGCATAACCGGTGGAGTCCAGGTCTTTGCCGCCGACGGCCGTAAGAGAAGGACTAGAGAGCGTTACCACGGGGCAGAACCTCTTCAGGGAAGACGAAGTTTTCATGCGGCTGGTCAGCCGGTGCCATCCAGGCACGCAGACCTTCATTCAGAAGAATGTTCTTCGTGTAGAAGGTTTCGAA
>NZ_JAGQBN010000005.1:0-153998 GCF_024345655.1 Synechococcus sp. Lug-A
CCGCCGATCCGGGCCGGCGGCATGCCTCAGGGCATGCGCAAGCCGGTGGCGCCCGGCGAGCTCATGCAGCTGCAGAAACCCGGCACCCGCCCCACTGCCCCGCCCCCGCGCCGGCCTGAACGCGGCGAGATCGCCAGCCCTGCCGATGCCGGCCCACGGCCCACGGCCACCCCACCGGCCGCGCCGCGGCGCCCGGGCTTCCGCACACCCCAGCCGGCCGGGAAGGCCCGTCGCCCGGAATGGGACGACAGCGCCAAGCTCGAAGCACTGCGCAGCAAATCGCCGCAGAAGCTGCGCCAGAAGGTGCACATCATCGGCGAAAACGATGATGCGCTCACGGCGGAAACCGGCGGTTTCGCCGGCGAGCATGAGGCCCAGGTGCTTCAGGCCAGCCTGGCCCGCCCTGCCAAACCACGCACGCGCCAGAGCGCCCCGGCGGCCAAGCCGGTGGTGGCGATGCGCAAGCGCAAGAAGGAAACCACCCGCCAGCGCCAGCGGCGCCGGGCCATGGAACTGCGCGCCGCCCGCGAGGCCAAGGCCACACGGCCAGAAATGCTGATCGTGCCGGAGGGCAACCTCACGGTGCAGGAGCTCGCCGATCGCCTGGGCGTGGAGAGCTCCGAGATCATCAAGTCGCTCTTCTTCAAGGGCATCATCGCCACGGTCACCCAGACCCTCGATCTCTCCACGATCGAAACCGTGTCTGAGGAGTTCGGCGTTCCCGTGCTCGAAGACGACGTCCAGGAAGCCGCCAAGAAGACGGTGGACATGATCGAGGAGAGCGATCTCCAGCATCTGATCCGCCGGCCACCCGTGGTCACCGTGATGGGCCACGTCGACCACGGCAAAACCAGCCTGCTCGACGCCATCCGCAAGACCCGCGTGGCCGCCGGCGAAGCCGGTGGGATCACCCAGCACATCGGGGCCTATCAGGTCACGATTCCCCACGCCGGCGAAGAGCGCCGCATCACCTTCCTCGATACCCCGGGCCACGAGGCGTTCACCGCCATGCGTGCCCGCGGCACCAAGGTCACCGACGTGGCCGTGCTGGTGGTGGCTGCCGATGACGGCGTGCGCCCCCAGACCCTCGAGGCGATCAGCCACGCCCGCGCCGCCGAGGTGCCGATCGTGGTGGCGATCAACAAGATCGACAAGGAAGGCGCCCAGCCCGACCGCGTCAAGCAGGAGCTATCTGCCCAGCAACTGGTGGCCGAAGACTGGGGCGGCGACACGGTGATGGTGCCGGTGAGCGCCATCAAGCGGGAGAACATCGACAAGCTGCTGGAGATGATCCTGCTGGTGTCGGAGGTGGAAGACCTCCAGGCCAACCCTGACCGGATGGCCAAGGGCACCGTGATTGAAGCCCACCTCGACAAGGCCAAGGGCCCGGTGGCCACCCTGCTGATCCAGAACGGCACCCTCCGCGCCGGCGACGTGGTGGCCGCCGGCCCTGTGCTCGGCAAGGTGCGCGCCATGGTCGACGACACCGGCAAGCGGGTGAAGACGGCGGGTCCGTCCTCGGCCGTTGAAGCCCTCGGCTTCAGCGAAGTGCCCACCGCCGGTGACGAGTTCGAGGTCTACCCCGATGAGAAGACAGCCCGCTCGGTGGTGGGGGAACGGGCCACCGAAGCCCGTGCCACCCGCCTGGCCCAGCAGATGGCCTCACGGCGGGTGTCGCTGGCCTCCATGTCGGGTCAGGCGAGCGAGGGCGACCTCAAGGAGCTCAACTTGATCCTCAAGGCCGATGTCCAGGGCAGTGTGGAGGCGATTCTCGGATCGCTCGAACAGCTGCCCCAGGGCGAGGTACAGGTGCGGGTGCTGCTCTCGGCACCGGGCGAGATCACCGAAACCGACGTGGACCTCGCTGCAGCCTCCGGTGCGGTGATCGTGGGCTTCAACACCTCGATGGCACCAGGCGCCAAGCGCGCCGCCGATGCCACCGGCGTCGATGTGCGCGACTACGACGTGATCTACAAGCTGCTCGAGGACATCCAGCTGGCCATGGAAGGTCTGCTGGAGCCGGAGATGGTGGAGGAAACACTCGGCGAAGCGGAGGTGCGCGCGGTGTTCAGCATCGGCAAGAGCGCCGTCGCGGGTTGCTATGTCACCAACGGCAAGCTGCAACGCAACTGCAAGGTGCGCGTCCACCGCGGCAAGCAGATCGTGTTCGAGGGCGACCTCGACTCCCTGCGTCGCAACAAGGACGACGTCAAGGACGTGGCCACCGGCTTCGAGTGCGGCATCGGCTGTGATCGATTCGCCAACTGGCAGGACGGCGACCGGGTGGAGGCTTACAAGCTCGTCACCCAGCGCCGCACCCTCAGCACCAACTGACCATGAACCCCCGCAGCGAGCCTCTGCTGTGGATTCAACTGCTCGGCCTGGCAGCACTTCCCGCCGAATTGCTGCTGGCCTTCCTGTTGCTCGCCGGGGCTGACCCAGGCCCGCTGCCCGGCCTGGAGAGGGTGCTGTGCTGGTCGCTGGGAGCGTTGCTTCCGGCGGTGCTGTTCTGGCGCCAGCCACCCGATGTGTGGTCGCTGCTGGTGGTGCAGATCCCCCTGCAAGGGCGGCGGGAGTTGCAGCGGCGCCTGAGTGCCTTGCAGGCACCCCTGGCGGTGAAGTTGGTGGGGGCGGCCGGCACGGCGTTGCTGCTGGCACTGGTCTGGCTGATGGACGATCGTGCCGGGCTGGCCATGGCCGTGTCACCACTGGCGGGCAGCTCCAGGCTGGTGACGCTGCTGCTCACGATCCCCCTACTGGCCGTCTGCCTGTGGCAGTGGCAGCAGCTGTGCCAATCCGCCTGGCTGCTGAGCCGGCCAAAAGCGGTGGTTGCAGGCGCGGCGCCAGGTGGCCTCAGCCTGGAGGCCACCGCCAGGGAGCGCCTCTGCCTGGGTCTGCCGCTGCTGCTGCCCGAGCCCCTGCTGCTGGCCGAGCTGCTGCCCGCCCAGCCCCTAGCGATTCCTGCTCCAGCCACCAGCTCCAGCTCCTCACCCACCACCACTTCCATCACGGCCAGCGAGGTGGACTCAGCGATCGCGCCAGAGCAGAACGCCGAAGAGGAGCAGGGCTCCGCTCTGGATGATCAGGTCTCCTGAGGCCAGCTCTCCCCCCGCCGAGACCCGCATCGCCATGGTGGCTAGGCCGATCGCCGCAGATGCGCTGAAGGCAAACCACAGGCCTCGGCGCAGCCCGCGCCAGGGCGTGCGTGCTTCCTCCAGCAACCGGGCCCGCAGTTCGGGATCGAGCGGCCTGGGCGGGGTGGGTGGCATCGGCAGGCGCTGGGGTAGGGCTCGATGCTAGTTTCCATGGATTGCCGGTGTAGCTCAGTGGTAGAGCAACTGATTCGTAATCAGTAGGTCGTCGGTTCAAGTCCGATCACCGGCTTTCTCTTGATCATTCCACTCGCCGCAATTTTGGCGGCACCTCTTTATCTCTGACGAATGTTCAGGCTCACCATTGATCTGAGCAGTAATTCGTCAGGGTGACGATCAGCCAGGGTGACGATCAGTCAGCGTCACGATGGGCGTCATCCAGGGCGCCAGTGGGACGATCAGTCAGGATCACGATTTCCGCCGCCAGGATTGGTGTCACCACGATTGGCAGGATGACGTTCGGCGGCGTCGATCAATCGGGCTTCCCCACCTCCACCTCCATTGGCTCTGCCTGTTGGCTTTGTTCTTGACGTTCAGTCGTTGGTGTCGCGTCGCGAACGCCAGAGTGTTCGTGTCAGGGACGAGGGGATAAGTCTCGGCAGCCGCGAAGGAGTGCTCGTAGCGCAGATGTGTAAGGGGGTGATCGCGCGGTGCGGCGTCGCCGGAGGGAAGGGAAGGCCGTCAGGTCGGGATGGGTAGGGAACGTCCGCCAGGGGCGGGATTGGCCATGAGCAGCATCAGCCGCTCAGTCTCTGCCTGGGCCACCAGCATCCGATCGAATGGATCACGGTGCGGCTGTGGGAAGGTTCCGGTCCGAAGCCGATGGACGCGGCGAATCCACAGACCCTGAACAAGGAAGATGGTGCGCTTCCTCATTGCGCTGCGGAAAGGACACATCCAGCACCACGCACCCCTCGTCACTGCGGAAGGGGCCGTGCAGTTCCCCCGGAGGACGGCTGGCGTAATGGCCCGCCTCCAGCCAGATCCCGAAGGCGGCGTCGTGAAGGCGGCCACTCACGATGAAGATCTCCTCGGGAAACGTGTGGGCCTTGGCGCCGAAGGGGGTGGTGTCGGCTCCCGGCAGAAAGCGGGTGAGGCGGGTGATCTCGCCGCTGCTGGGGTCGTGGCTGAGGATCAGCTCCTGCACCTGGCCTTCCAGTCCTTCGATCCAGCGCCAGCGGTGCTGCTCCGCCGGCAACAAGGGATTCCAGTAGGTGATGGTGGATTTGCTCATGGCTGGAGCTGCAGATGGGCGGTGATCAACGGAGCCACCACGGCGGCGTGGGTCATCGCCAGATCGTGATCTCCCCCGGGGATCACGTGCAAGCGGCTGCGGGGGATCGCCTGCGCCAGCGCCTCGCCCACACCCACGGGACTGATCGGATCGGCATCGCCCCAGAGCAGCAGCACGGGCAGGCGCAGCTGGGACAGCTGGCCAGTGAGGTCAAACGCAGCCTCGGTGAACCAGGCTGGCAGGTCGGGGTGGCTGGCGCGGAAGCCCGGACGCCAATCGAGTGCGCCATGGCGGGCCATCGGCAGGCCGCCGGAGGTGGCAGCGAGCACCAGATGGGTCACTTGGCGAGGCCGCTGCAAGGCGGCCTGAACGGCCAGCACCCCGCCCATGGATTGGGCGATCAGCGCGCAGGGACCATCCAGCTGGGCCAGCACCTGTTGCAGCAGATCCGACCAGCCGTTGATGGCGGGGTCGCGGGGCGTGCCACCGAAGCCTGGCCAGCCCAGGTGGCGGTGCGGCAGGCCAGCCGCGCTCAACCGATCAGCGACGGGATGCCAGAAGCAGATGTTGCCGGAGGCTCCGGGGAGAAACAGCAGCCGCTCGGGCGCTGCTGCCGGAATGCGTTCCATGCGGCTTCTCCCCACCACGCTCGATCCTGCCGGACGTTCTCATGGGTGCCCACGCGCGGAGGGAGCGAATCCGCCGCCAAAACCGCGCTCAACGCCGAGGCCGGTGGGTCTGTTCTGGGCTGGAACTGTTCTGGACTGGAACTACTCAGGCCTTGAGGGCTGCCGGGCCGGCAGGCTGCCGGCGATGCTCCTCGCGGGCAAGGCGCAGATCGTGGCGGGTGACGGCGTAGCCAAGCTTGCGCGCCACCAGCAGGAATTCCTTCAGGGAGCGGCAGTGACGCAGCGGTGATCGCAGCGCCGGATCCTGCTCCGCTTCGGCCACCAATCGCTCCAGTTCGCTCCAGCTCATGGCGCCCGCTGCATTTGCTTCAGCGTTGCCGCAAGCAGCGGTGGCGGCAAGTGGCCGCGCAACAGTCCGACGTCGTCAAGCCAGCACCGGCTGCACGAACGGCGCTCAAGGGGAAGCGGCGCAGTCGTCGTGGCTGACTTCCAGCTGCAGCGTGCTCTGCCGGATTCCCAACGCCTGTAACCGCTGGCGGGCTTCTGTCAACAGAGCGCGGCCATCGTCGGTGGATGCATGGTCGTGGCGCACCAGATGGGCTGTGAGTGCCAGCCGGGAGGTGCTGACCCCCCAGACGTGCAGATCGCGTACATCGACCACATCCGGCAACTCCAGCAGCGCCGCGCGGATCGCCGCCAGGTCGGTGCCCCGCGGCGCGGCATCGAGGCTCACGGCAATCGCCTCACGCAACAGAGAAAGGGCGCTGATCATCACCACGATGCCGACCCCGATGGCGGTCAGGGGATCCAGCCAGGCCCACTGGGTGAGACCGACCAGCAGGGTGCTGACCAGCACGGCAACGGACACGGCCGCATCGGTGAGCAGATGCAGCACAGCTGCGCGCTGGTTGAGGTCGTGGTGATGGTGCTGGCCGAACAGGCGCGCCGAGAGCAGGTTGATGACCACACCGGCCGCCGCCGCCCAGGCCACTGGCGCAGGATGCAGCGCCACGGGCGCAGACAGCCGCTCGATGGCTTCCACCACCACCACGCCACCGGCCACCAGGATCAACAGCCCGTTCGCCAGCGAGGCCATATGGGTGGTGCGGCCATAGCCGAAGGTGAAGCGTCCGCTCGCCGGCCGCTGGCTCAGCCGCTCCGCCCCCCAGCCGAGCGCCAGACCCACCACATCTCCGAGGTTGTGCAGGGCGTCACCGACCAGGGCCAGGGAGCCGAAGCTCAGGCCGATCACCAATTGCAGGCTGGTCAGCACGGTGTTGAGCAGCACGCTCCACTTGAAGGCGCCGGCAGGGCTGCCGCCGTGCTGGTGGCCGTGCTGGTGGCCGTGGGAACGGCCGTGAGATTGGTTGGGGTTGGGGTGGCGGTCGTGGTTGCTCGGAGCGCCGCAGGGTGAGGAACGATTCGCGTTCACCGGTGGCCCCTGCGGTCGTAGGAAAGCTAAGCGGCGCCCAGGCGCCCATCACGGGCGGAGGCTTGCTGAAGGGGGCATCTGATGGGGATCTGCAGAGCCTTTCCCGGTGTGAATGCTCAGAGGCGTACAGGGATACGGCTTCTGATGCGTGAAGGCAATGATGCCGGTGGATCATTTTTGCGGACGATGCTGACGGGTCCTGCTACGGGCGATGTCTGCTGATCCTTGCTCCGTGCTCCCTGCGGAGGCTTGCTCTGGATTTCCTGCCGATGCAGGATCCGGGTGAGACCCGCGGATGGTTGCTCCTGATCCTTCCTTGTGCTGACTGCTGCTGACAGAGCCATGCCACTTTCCACATGTTGAAGCGAGGTAAATCCGCTGCACATCGCATCGGACTGCACGTGATTGCAGCGCCTGAAAAGCTCACTTACCAGTCATTCTGTCGTTCCAATTCGAACGCTCAAGCAAGCGATCTGAAGCCTCTTCCTTGTGAAAGAGTGGAAACATCGGGAGCCAGTCATGGGGCAGCAGCAAGCCGTCACAGGCATGGGAACCATTCTTTGCGCGGATGGCGTGGCGTTCCGCGTATGGGCGCCCAATGCCAGGGGGGTGGCCGTGATCGGCACCTTCAACGATTGGGACAGCCGCGTGACTCCAATGCAAGCGGAGGAGGGAGGCTATTGGTACGCCAAGGTGGCGAATGCAGGGATTGCTGATCAATACAAATACGCCATTGATACCGGCAAAGACACAGTTTACCGCATCGATCCCTATGCCCATGAGGTGACCAACTCCGCAGGGAATGGGGTGATTCATGATCCCAGCTTCCACTGGGGAGAAGACAGCTTCTCCATGCGCGGCTGGAACGAGCTCGTCATCTACGAGCTGCATGTTGGCACCTTCAATGACGAATCGAGCGGCCCAGGCAAATTCATGTCGATCACAGCTCGGCTGGAGCACCTGAAGCGACTTGGCATCAATGCAATTCAGATCATGCCAGTGAGCCAGTTCGCAGGGATGCGCTCCTGGGGCTACAACCCATCCAACATCTTTGCAGTGGATTCGGATTACGGCGGATCCCTGGGCTTCAAGCAGTTCATCAAGGAATCCCATGCGGCTGGCATCGCAGTGATCCTTGATGTTGTTTACAACCATTTCGGCCCCAGCGACCTGGATCTCTGGCGATTTGATGGCTGGTGCGAAAACGATCAAGGAGGCATCTACTTCTACAACGACCACCGCGCGCTCACGCCCTGGGGGGCAACCCGTCCCGATTACGGCCGCGGGGAAGTGCGTCAATACATCCTCGACAACGTGCGCATGTGGATCACGGAGTACCACCTCGATGGCCTGCGCCTCGACAGCACGCTGTTCATCCGAAGCATCGATGATGCGGGCACCGAAGATCTTCCGGACGGTTGGAGCCTGTTGCAGGCCATCAATGAAACCACCGCTCAGCTTCAACCCGGATTCCTGACCATCGGCGAAGATCTGGAAAGCAACGCCTGGATCACCAAGGATGTAGGCGCTGGAGGCGCTGGCTTCGGTTCGCAGTGGGATCCGCATTTCGTGCGAGCGATTCGCCAGGCGATGATCACAACGCAGGATGAAAGCCGTTCCTTGCACAGCATTCGAGAGGCCATCCTTTACCGCTACAACGACGACGCCTTTGAGCGCGTGATCTACAGCGAATCCCACGATGATGTGGCCAACGGGCAGTCACGTGTACCGCAGGATGTCAACCCCGACGATCCCACGGGTTGGTTTGCCCAGAAGCGCTCCACCATGGCAGCAGCCCTGGTGCTGACCTCGCCGGGCATTCCCATGCTCTTTCAGGGGCAGGAGTTTCTGGAGGGGGGCTGGTTTCGTGATTCGGTGCCCATCGACTGGGACCAACGGGATGAGTTCCGGGGGATTGTGCGGATGTACCGGGATCTGATCCGCCTTCGTCTCAACCGTGAGGGTGTGTCACGTGGGCTGTGTGGGCAGTTCACCCAGGTGTTTCACCTGAATGAGGAGCGCAACGTGATCGCGTTTCACCGCTGGGATCAAGGTGGTGCGGGAGATGATGTGGTGGTGATCGCCAACCTCCTCAACGGCTTCCAGGACAACTACACCGTGGGCTTCCCTGGAGCAGGCACCTGGGAGCTGCGCTTCAACAGCAACTGGCAGGGCTACAGCGATCTGTTCGATGATCACCTCTGCGGTGACGTTGAAGCAGTGGCTCAGAGCAGAGACGGGCTTCCCTGGTCAGCCGCCGTGGCACTGGCGCCTTACAGCGTGCTGATCTATTCCCAGGCGACGGCCACGGGGCGGACAGGCCCGTCTGGGGCACCCCATTGACGGCCAGGCCTTGCCACTGAACCCTCTGCTGGAGGCGGCGGATCCGCCGGTGTTCCGCGTCGTGCGCCCCACCGGCCGCTCGGCGGTGCTGCTCACGGCCGACCATGCCGGCCGTGCCATTCCGCGTCGTCTGAACCGCCTCAACCTCAGCGACACGGTGCTTGACACGCACGTGGCCTGGGATCTGGGGGTGGCCCAGCTGGGGCTGGGGCTGTCGGCGCGGCTCGACGCCTTTCTGATCCTGCACAACTACTCACGGCTGGTGATCGACGCCAACCGCCCTCCGGAGGCGCCCGATTCGATCGTGTGCCTCAGCGAGCACACCCCCATCCCCGCCAACGCCGACCTCTCCGCAGACGAGCGGCAGCAGCGGCTGGAGGAGCTCTTCCAGCCCTACCACCGGCGCATCGGCGCCGAGCTGGAGGCCCGCCAGCAACGGGCCCGGCCCAGCGTGCTGGTGGCGCTGCATAGCTTCACGCCAGTGCATGCCGGCGACGTGCGTCCCTGGCATGTGGGCGTGCTGCACGGCCGCGATGGCCGCCTGGCCGGACGGGTACGCGAGCGGCTGGAGCGGGAGCAGGGGCTGTGCGTGGGCAACAACGAGCCCTACGCGGTCTGCGACGCCAGCGATTACACAGTGGTCGTGCATGGCGAGCAGCGCCGGATTCCGCATGTGGAACTGGAAATCCGCCAGGACCTGCTGGCCAGCGACGCCGGGCAGCGCGAGTGGGTGGAGCGGCTCGCCGCCGTGCTGCTGGATGCGCTGACAGAGGGATTCCCGCCGCTTCCCTGAGAGCAGACGTTCTTAAGCTGGGACATGGAAAGACCTGAACGCCCCACCCCGCCGCCAGCGGAACCAATCCCAGCGGAACCGACGCCACCGACTCAGCCGCTGCAGATTCGCGTGGGGTTTGATCTGCTGCTGCGCTGCCAGCGGCCCACGCCGATGATCGTGATCCTGGGGGTGCATGACTCCCGCGCCGGCGATCTGCTGGAAGCGGACCCGCTGCAGTTATCGCCGCAGGTGCCCTGCCAGTCGTACGTGGACACCTACGGGAACCACTGCAACCGGCTGCTGGCCCCCGCCGGGCCGATGCGCCTGCGGGGCCGTGGCCTGGTGGCCGACAGTGGCCTGCCGGATTCGGTGCTGCCCTGGCTGGAGCAGCAGCCGGTGGAGCTACTGCCGGATCACGCCTTGCTGTTCCTGCTGGCCAGCCGCTTCTGCGAGAGCGACCTACTCACGGACTTCGCCTGGTCCCAGTTCGGCCAGGCGCCCGAAGGCTGGGGGCGGGTGCAGGCGATCTGCGATTTCGTGCATCAGCACGTGCGCTTCGATTACAACCGCTCGAGCCCGACAAAATCGGCCCTGCAGACCTTCGAAAGCCGCGTGGGGGTCTGCCGTGATTTCGCCCATCTGGCCATTGCCCTCTGCCGCTCCATGAACATCCCGGCGCGATACTGCACCGGTTACCTGAGTGACATCGAGGTGCCACCGCCCCATACCGCCATGGATTTCTCGGCCTGGTTCGAGGCGTATCTCGGCCAGGGCTGGCACGTGTTTGACCCACGCAACAACACCCCGCGGATCGGGCGGATCCTGATCGCCCGGGGCCGGGATGCGGCGGATGTGGCCCTCACCACCAGCTTCGGGCCGTCGGTGCTGGAGTCGTTCGAGGTATGGGCGGCATGACTTACTGCGTGGCGGTGCTGTTGGAGAGCGGCATGGTGTTCGCCTCCGATTCACGCACCAATGCAGGCCTGGATGATTTCGCCAGCTTCTGCAAGATGACGGTGTTCGAGCGGCGCGGCGATCGGGTGCTGGTGCTGCTCAGCTCCGGCAGCCTGGCCGGCACCCAGGCGGTGATCAGCCTGCTGCGTCAGCGCGCTGACGCCGACGACGGCACGCCCAACGTGTGGACGGCCCGCACCATGTTCGATGTCATGGGCCTCGTTTCCGATGCGGTGCGGGCGATCGAAGAGCGCGATGGCCCTTACCTCAAGGGGGCGGCCGGCGGCTTCAATGCCTCCTTCCTGGTGGGCGGGCAGATCAAGGGGGAAGCCCCACGCCTGTTCCGCATGTACGCCGAAGGCAACTTCATCGAGGCCAGCGAAGGCACCCCGTTCCTGCAGACCGGCGAGGCGAAGTACGGCAAACCGATCATCGACCGGGTGATCGACCGCGACACCACCCTGGCGGAAGCGGCCAAATGCGTGCTGGTGTCGTTCGACTCCACCATGCGCAGCAATCTGTCGGTAGGGATGCCGATCGACCTGCTGCTCTACGAGCGGGACAGCCTGGCGATCCAGCAGCGCCGCCGCTTCGCGGAAGGAGATAGCTACTTCAAGCAGCTGAGCGGCGAGTGGAGTGCGGGCGTGCGCAAAGTGTTCCGGGAGCTGCCAGAACTCGCCTGGTAAGCAGGTCAACCCTGCCACGCTGTTCTCACCATGGGGCGGCCTACCTAGCCTGGAGAGATACCGCCGGAGCCGACCGTTGGACCTGGTGGCGATTTCTCTTGTGGTGCGCTGGTTGCTGGGCTGGGCCCTCTGCCAGCGGCTCACGCGGCTTCCCGAGCGCCGGCTGCAGGGCGAGCAGACGATTTCCGTGCTGATCCCCGCCCGCGACGAGGAGCGAACCCTGCCCAACCTGCTGCCAGCCCTGCAGGCTCAGAGCCTCAAGGGGTTGGAGGTGATTGTGGTCGACGATCACTCCAGCGATCGCACGGCAGCCATCGCCCGGTCCGCCGGTGTGAAGGTGATGCAACCGCCGCCGCTGGCCGAGGGCTGGTGCGGCAAGACCTGGGCCCTGCACCATGGCGTGCGCGCCAGCACGGGCGAGATCCTGGTGTTCCTCGACGCCGACACCGAGCCGCGGCCCGAGTTCCTGGAGCGGCTCCTGGCCACCCGTCTGGCTCTGGGCGGGCTGGTGTCGGTGCAACCGTTCCACCGCACCGAAAAGCCCTACGAACAGCTGTCGATGCTGTTCAACCTGGTGGGGTTGATGGCGGTGCCGATGGGGCCAGGGTGCGGGGTGGCGTTCGGTCCGGCGATGGCCACCAGCCGCGCCGACTACGACCGGGTCGGCGGCCATGAGGCGGTGGCAGGCAAGGTGGTCGAAGACTGGTTCATGGGCCATCTCTACGAAAAGGCCGGGCTGCCGGTGAGCGCCTACATCGGCGATGGGCTGATCGAATACCGCATGTACCCCGGCGGCCTCCACGACATGGTGGTGGGCTTCGCCAAGAACTTCGCCACCGCCGCCGGTGAGGTGCGCTGGCTGTGGATGCTGGCGGTGTTGCTGTGGCTGTCCGGTCTGTTCTGGGCGGCCTGGTGCCTGCCGGCGGCCTTGCTGGGCTGGCCGATGGTGGGGGATGCCTCCCTGGCACCCAACCTGGTGCTCTACCTGGCGTTCGCCCTGCAGCTGCTGGTGATCACCCGGCGGGTGGGTGATTTCGGCTGGATCTGCCTGATCTTTCCGCTGCCGGTGCTGTTCTTCCTGGCGGTGTTCCTCCTGGCCATCCTGAATCTTGAGCGCGGCACGATCGAATGGAAAGGCAGGCGTTTTCCAACGCGCTAGCGGCCCTCGCCTGTGCGTTGGGCTGGTTGCTGTGGTCGCTGCTGATCGGCTGGCTCGCTCAGCGGCTGCCGCTGGCGGCCCTTGAGCGGGACACCTGGCTGACCGCGCGGCGACCCTGGCCGGAAACGACCCAGGGCTACGAGCGCCGGCTGGGAATCCGGCGCTGGAAATCCCTGCTGCCCGATGCCGGCGACGCCTTGCCGGGTGGAGTGCGCAAAAACACCCTGGTACGGCGGGATGCCGCCACCCTGCAACGGCTGGTGGCGGAAACCCGGCGCGCCGAGCTGGTGCACCTGGCGCTCTGGCCTTTCTGGCTGCTCACGGCCCTGTGGTTGCCGCCGCTGGGTGCGTGGATCAGCCTCGGCTTCGCCACCCTGTTCAACCTGCCCTGCCTGTGGCTGCAGCGCTACAACCGCCTGAGGCTGGAGCCGGTGCTGCGGTCCCTGCGGCAGCAGCACACAGCGGACGGCTGCAGGGGCAACGGCGAGGAAGCCTGAGGTGGAAATCGCCTGGGGTGGTGCACAGCCATGAGAAAGCCCGGTGGCCTTGCCACCGGGCTTCGCTCCTCTGGGGTGTGACGATCAGGCCAGGGTCAAGGACAGGCGTGATCTCAACACGGGTGAGTGAGATGAACCAAGGGCGAATCAATCGATTCGCAAAAGATGAAGTTGTGGGACGGAGTTGCTGCCGCTGGCACCTGGGGCCATGGTGATCAACGGAATGGCTTCATCCATACCCATGGGCACCTGAAACGATGCATTGGGTGGCTGCAAAGAGCAACCATAAAGCCACGATGTCCTGCGAGACTGTTGGAGCAGGGTCCGAAACGTCAGCGCACTCCTGATCGATGTTCAGGGGGAGTATCTGCCAAATGGTGCCTCCGAATCCCAACAAATGAATCATGGAACGGTGGGCCGAAACCGTCCATCGCTCTGTACATCTGTTCATGCTTGCGCCGGTCACTGCCGGATCCACACCTCCGCCAAGGCGGCATCCGTGGAAGCGAAGAAGCGGGTTTCGGCGGTGATGAAGCGGGAGGTGGCCTTTTCGGCCAGCTTCTGCCACACCTTGTTGCCCACCAGGGCCACACGCCGGATCGCCCGGTGATGGTCGCGGATCAGTCCCAGGTGGCGGCTCAGCGCCGCCAGCCCAGCCCAGCCGTCAAAGGCGCTCAACTCGAGCAGCAGCCGCACGCCGTCGAGGCCGGCGAAAGCCGCCGCGATCTCCTCCTCAGCGTGGGCGTAGGCACCGGCATCCAGCGAGCCGATCAACCGCACCGTCACCACATCGGCGTCACGGGACACCTGAATCAGGCCGAGGGCCTCGCTCAGCCAGCGGCGCGCCTCCTCAGGCTCGGCATTGCCGAACACCCGCACGGGGTAGGGCAGGGCCACGGCGATGGCCGGCAGGCCGTGCCGCATCCAGGCCACATCGGTGACCACAGCCAGCCGCTCAAAGCCGTCCCAGTGCCGCAATCCCTCTTTGGTGTCTTCCCAGGCGGCCCCCAGGCTGAAGCCGTGAAAATCGTCTCCGAGGCAGGCCAGTGCCTTGATGCGGTCGTGCTCCTCCAGTGCTCGATCCAACGCCGGAGTGAGCACAAGATTGTAATCATCGGCCGTGATCTTTCCTCTGAACTGAAAACCAAGTGTGCCTTCCGGCAGATCATCGATGGTTTCAATCATGGGGCCTACAGCCAGGAAGATCCATGGCAACCGTAGCCATCGCTCAGCAAACGGCCCACGCACCGAGCGGCAACACACGCCTGCAGCGAAAGCGCTGCAGGTTGCAACAACCAAGGGAAGGCGCTGCTCAAGCGGGGATGGCGCTGCTGAGTGATGGCGCACGCGCTTGGGAAGCGCATTTGGTACAACAGCGCCGTGGCCAATCAGGGCACGTTGCAGGAACGGACGTGCGGATTCTCTGTTGCTTCAGAGGCTGAAGATCGAGATCAGCTTGTGCCTCCTTGCACCAGCAGCAGAAACGGGTTCCCCTCTGGATCGGCCATCCAGGCTTCCGCTCCGAACGGCTCCAGCCGCACCGGCTCCAGTTCAGCAGCCCCCCGGGCCAGCAGCTGCAGCCGCCAGTCGTGCAGCACCTGCAGGGCTGGCTGTGCTCCGGCCGCCCGTGTCGCGCAGATCCCCAGCCGGCCGTGCTGCCGCGGCCTGGGACGCCGTGACGACGGGGCGTAGATCTCCAGCCGGCCGCCGGAGGGCAGCGGCAGGCGCCAGTGCCGCGCGCTCAGCCCCGGCTGGGGTGTGCTGTCGAGCAACAGCCCATAGAAACCGGCGAGCTGCTTGGGATCGTCAGCCGCCAGCACCAGCGAACTCTCGATGGGGCCCGCTTGAGAACTGGAAGTCACCGGATTGTGAGCAACACACCGCCGCCAGGATGGCGTGGCCGCTCGCGGCAGGAAGGCGCCGCTGCCAGGCTGCGCCAGCCATTCACAGCAGGCGGACATCGCCATGGTTCAGCAGGTGTTGAGCGCAGCCCAGCGGGCGAAGCTCGATGGCTCCGACGACGCCCTGTTCTATGCGGAGCCCCGTTTCGTTCAGCATCTGGATGCCAGCTTCCGCAGCAGGCTCACGGCGCTCTACCGCGAGCGGATTCCCCCTTGCGCGGTGGTGCTGGATCTGATGAGCAGCTGGGTGAGCCACCTGCCCGAAGGCCTCACCTACGACGAGGTGATCGGCCATGGCCTCAATGCCCGGGAGCTGGAAGCGAATCCCCGGCTGGATCGTCACTGGGTGCAGAACCTCAACCGCGACCAGGTGCTGCCCCTGGCCGAGGCCAGCGTGGATGCGGTGCTGATCGTGGCCGGTTGGCAATATCTGCAGCAGCCGGAAGCGATCGCCGCCGAGTTGCTGCGGGTGGTGCGTCCGGCCGGGCAGGTAATCGTGGCCTTCTCGAACCGGATGTTCTTCCAGAAGGCCCCCCAGGTGTGGACCGACGGCAGCGACCGGGACCACCTGGAGATCGTGGCCCGGGTGCTGGCCGCCCAGGGCTGGACGGTGGAAGCGGTGATCGCCGAAGACACCCCTGCCCAGGGGCCGCTGGGCTGGCTGGGCGGCAAGGGAGATCCCTTTTTTGCGGTGATCGGCCGCAAGGCCAGCCTCTGAAGGGCGGCCGGCGGTGATGCAGCGCTGGGCCGTGTTCAGTCCGTGCCGGAGCTACCGGTATGCGCTCGGGCGCCGCTGGTCGGCCGCGCCGGTGGTGCTCATCGTGGGCCTCAACCCCAGCAGCGCCGATGGTCACAGCGACGACCCGACGGTGCGGCGCTGTATGGCCTTCGCGCGCAGCTGGGGCTATGGGGGGCTAAGGCTTGGCAACCTGTTCGCCTTTCGCGCCACCGATCCCCGCAGCATGCTGACGGCCACCGATCCGGTGGGTCCCGCCAACGACCGCTGGCTGCAGCAGCAAGCCGAAGGCTCCGCTCTGGTGGTGGCGGCCTGGGGCGTGAAGGGCCGCTTTGCCAGTCGTGATCAGGCTGTCCGAAGCCTGCTGCCGGCGTTGCACTGCCTCCGGCTCAGCCGCCAGGGCTGCCCCATGCATCCGCTCTATCTGCCCGCCCAGCTGCGGCCACTGCCCTGGCCAGGCCGTTGAGTGGTGCAAGGCAGGTGGTGGGCTCAACCGGCCGGCGGGGCGGGGGCAGGGCGGGCATGAGAAAATCTGACCACCCCCGCGGGGCACCTGGAGAGGTGGTCGAGTGGTTGATGGCTCTGGTCTTGAAAACCAGCGAGGCGAAAGCCTCCGTGGGTTCGAATCCCACCCTCTCCGTTTCCAAAAGCTCCTGGCCTGGCGCCCGTTCCCCCCGGTCGTGCGCAGTTCAGCGCCGCCGGCCCGTGGCCATCACGCCCAGCCCCGCCAGGCTGAGCAGCCCGCCGGCGGCCAGAAAGGCGAGCGTTTGCAGAAGCAGCAACAGCACGCCGAGGGCAGAAAAGAAACGGATCTGGATGCGCGCCTTGATCAACAGGGTGAGCAACAGCAGCACAGTGGCCTTGAGGCTCAGCACGGCAGCACCCCTGAGCGGGCAGAAGGGGTTGGGAAGCATCGCCGAACCACGGATTGCTCCAACTCTGGACGAGCCCAGCCCACAAACGCGAGCGGAGATCTGCCCAGCGGTGGAGCCTGGGGGTGCGAGGCGGCGTGTCGCGCGCGGGGCCACAGGCGTCGCCAGCACGGAGCAGGCCTCAGGCGCGGCGTCGGCTCACAACCCTTGCGCCGCAGCTGTTTGGGAGGAAAAAGGGAGAGCGAGGAAGACTGTTACGATAGTCACAATCCCTGCAGCGAAGGATTCCCATGGCCATCACGCTTGAAGACGCTCGCGGCATTTTTCCAACAACGCTTTCAGCGGATGTCGTGCCAGCCACGATTGCGCGATTCAACCAGCTGAGCGCTGAAGATCAGCTCGCTCTGATCTGGTACGCCTATCTGGAAATGGGAAAAACAATCACCATTGCGGCTCCCGGCGCCGCTCGGATGCAGTTCGCCGAGCCCACCCTCAACCAGATCCGTCAACTCAGCTTCCAGGATCAGTCGCAGGTGATGTGCGATCTGGCCAACCGCGTGGATACTCCGATCTCCCGCACCTATTCGATCTGGTCGCCGAACATCAAGCTCGGCTTCTGGTATCGCCTCGGCGAATGGATGGAGCAGGGCACCGTGGCCCCGATTCCCCAGGGGTATCAGCTGTCGGCGAACGCCGCCGCCATCCTCAATGCCATCAAGGGTCTGGAAGGCGGTCAGCAGATCACCGTGCTGCGCAACGCCGTGGTCGACATGGGCTTCGACCCGAACAAGATCGAAGATGCCGAGCGGATCGCCGAGCCGGTGGTGCCCCCCACCGAGCCCGCCCAGCGCAGCGAAGTGAGCATCAAGGGAGTGAGCAACACCACCGTGCTCTCCTACATGAACCTGCTCAATGCCAACGATTTCGACGCGTTGATTGAGCTCTTCCTTCCCGACGGTGCTCTTCAGCCCCCCTTCCAAAGGCCCATCGTGGGCAAGGCAGCTGTGCTGCGCTTCTTCAAGGAAGATTGCCAGAACCTCAAGCTGCTGCCTGAGCAAGGCGTCACTGAGCCGGCTGCCGATGGTTACACCCAGATCAAGGTGACGGGTCGGGTGCAGACCCCCTGGTTCGGCGCCGGCGTGGGGATGAACGTGGCCTGGCGCTTCCTGATCGATCCTCAGGGGAAAATCTTCTTCGTGGCGATCGATCTGCTGGCCTCCCCCAAAGAGCTGCTCAATTTCATCCGCTGAGCCCGTCGCGGAGCACTCCGCCTGATACCACCGAACAGCCTCCTGGGCCCTGCCCGGAGGCTGTTCATCGGTGTACCGTTCCTTGATCAGGCCAGAAACAGCCTCGGTCAACGCTGCCAAGCCTGCGCTCTCTGAAATGCCCCTGGCTACACCACGGGGGCTGAAGCTTTCAGGCCGGTGCCTTTCCAAGGTGGCCATCACCGCCGCCATGGAACTGCCTCCAAGCAGAGGGGTGGTGGTTAAACCGCATGTGGTGTGATTTAACGCGCTGCAGCTTCCAGCCGGAAGCACCTGAGAGCAGCTGCTGCTCCAAAGCGGCAGCCGCACCGACGGACAGGCCAACGGCTTGTCACATCACACCATCAAGCCTCATCGCAACGGCGCGCTGGCCTCACAACAACCAGCGAGGATCCTCAAGTGCGCTTGTTTCGGCCGATCGTCATGGGAACCGATGCCTCGGTTTCGGTCCCGCCGTCCATGGGCGCCGAGCAGCGGTCCTGGGTGGGGCTCGCCCTGGCGGCACTGATCGTGGTCGCCTGGCTGGCCAGCCTCTTGCTGCTGCTGCAGGTAGATCTCACTGCGCTGCTGGCCACGGGCCGCCCCACGGCAGCGCAGGAGCTGGCCCACTGGCGCCTGCCGCACACCTGGATCGCGGCGGCTGGGGTGGGCACCGAGATTCTGGTGCGCACCTTTCTGCAGACCGGGCTGTTCATCGTCGCCCACGACGCCATGCACGGCAGCCTGATACCGGCGCGCCCACGCTTGAACCACCGCCTGGGCCGTTTGGCGCTGACGCTCTACGCCTGCCTTCCCTACGGCGACTGCCTCAGGAAGCACCGCCAGCATCACCAGGCTCCCGGGAGCCCAGGCGATCCTGACTTCCACGACGGTATCCGTTCCCATCCTGTCAGTTGGTACCTGCACTTCATGCGGGGATACCTTTCAATGCCCCAGATTGTCAGCCTGGCGGCTGCCTGGATCTGTACTGCAGCAGTGATGCCATCAGCAGCTCCAGCAATTCAACTCAACATCGTTGTGTTCTGGGTCGTGCCATTGGTGCTCAGTTCTGTGCAGTTGTTTGTGTTCGGCACCTATCTTCCTCACCGCCACGGCCAGGCGGGTGATGGTGTCACTCACAGGGTGGAAAGCCTGCCGCTGCCTGCATTGATCTCCCTGGTGAGTTGTTATCACTTCGGCTTTCACTGGGAGCATCATCAACATCCAGAGGCCGCCTGGTACGAGCTGCCTCGCCTGCATCGCAGACACTGGTCGCACAACGGTCACCCACGGCTACAGGGTGAGTAATTTTACCTAGCACCTACGAGCAAAGTAGCCTCCGCCGCGTGCCTCTCAGTCGGATTTTTGATGTGTTAGGGTCTCAATAACACAAAGTCAATTCTGAAGAAAGGTGGAAGTGAGCCACTCCGGCTGGACGCCCGAGGAAAAAGAAGCAGCCCAGAAAGCAGTGGAGTTGGCCTATCAACGCGAAGTGGCTGCGTTGATCGCCACTCTCCAGAATCGCGTGGAGCAGGCAGCCAGTCCCAACGACGTGTGGAGCTTGCATGATTTTCTGAGTGCTAAACGTCACGAGATGGATGGCAAGTTTGACCTCAGAGATTCCTCCCTTATCTTCATGTTTGCCACCCTCGTGAAAGATGGGCTTCTCCATGTGGGTGAACTTGAAGGCATCGAGAAAGAAAAGCTCGTGAAGATCTCCGCCTTGGCCCGATTCTGAGCCCCTATGGCTACAGAGCCTGGCCTGGTTCCGGCAGCGGTCAGCTGGATCCGGGATCCCCGGCGGCCCCCAGAGCTCCAGCCACCACATGCCACTCGTGCAGGATCCAGCTCACGCTGCCGGCCTGAATGAGTGGATCGCTACGCACGATGGCTTCCGCTTCCTCCCAGCTACCCGCCTGGAACAGCAACATGCCTCCTGCCCCAGGTTGGCCTTTGCACTCCTGCCAATAGCCGGTGCTGGGGCAGTGGCCACGGACCTTCAGTTCCCGCACCCAGGCGAGATGCGCCTGAAGGTGCTGATCGAAATGGCGGCGATCCACCGTGCCCTCTTCCAGCTTCACAAACCAGCGCATGTCAACTCTGTGGTGGTGAGGCGAACAGGTAGCCCTGAAAATGGGTGACACCTTTCTGCCGCCAGTGGCTGAGCTGGCTCTGCGTTTCGATTCCTTCCATGATCACGCGGGTGGGATAGCCCACCTCAAAACTCAGCAGAAACTCCACCATGGCATTCACGCGCCGGTCGCAGGTGAGCCGGGCATAGTGCAGGTCCACCTTGATGAAGTCGGCCGGGTAGCGGAACAGATAGGAGAGGGCGGCATAGCCACAACCGAAGTCGTCGATCGCCACCCGCACCCCCAAGCGGCGGAGGCGGCAGAAGAAATCCAGCCACACAGACTCCTCACCCAACAACGCCGTTTCCGTGATTTCCATCACGATGGTCTGACGGACTGGGGCAGGGGCGGCCTCAAGGATGTCGAGGATTCCGTTGCGGTGCAGCTCCGATTGGATAGTGAGCGCAGAAAGGTTGGTGGCGATCAGCGGCAAAGACTGAGCCTCCGGCCCTGGCATACGCACCAGCCCCACCTCACCACGCTGCCGAGACTCAACCGGCAACTGGCACTCCCCCGTCAGGGGCACATCCTTGACGGCTTCAGCGCTGAAGGAGAGGGCCTTGCGCAACATGGAGCGATCGATCAGATGAATGGCCGACGTTCGCTCCAGAGAACGAATCAAATCCTGGAGCGGCACATCGGGGTGCTGATTCCTGGAGGGCGAGAAAAGCATTTCGCGATAGGCAATGCGCTGCTGATGGCCATCAAAAAGAATCACATTCTCCAACCTGTAATGGTGGTCAATGAAACTCTCTGCCAACTGCACAACTTTGAAATCCTGGCTGCTCTGGTATCGCAGCAAAGCGGGCTGCTCAGCAGCATCCGCATCCAGGAAAGCTGGCGGAAAGTGATGCTTCATCTGCCGATTCATGGAAATGAGATCCAGAATCTGTTCTGCGATGCGATCAGGCTTCAGCCACGTCAGGTTGGAATTCACATCCGCCCGGATGACCGCCTGGACGTTGTCGGTCGCCCGATCGATGATGGCCTGCACCTGCGCCACCAGCTCCTCCCGGGTGGCTGCCAGGTGGCGGTCCAGCGCTTCCGGCAGCGGCACCACCGCCACCAGGGCGAGCTCCTGGCTCCTGCACAGCAGCGCTGCCGGAAATGCGACGCTGAACCCTTCTTCCAGCAGCACCAGGGTGCGGTTCAAAGCCTCCAGACCGCTGGGCACAGAGCCGTCGAAGGCGCGAATCAGAGGGGAGAGCACCACCAGCAGGGGCAGGGGGTGGGCTTTCACCAGCGCGGGCAGCAGGGGCAGGGCATCGGCAAGATCCGAGCTGGGCTGCAGGGTGTGCGGCAGGCCCTTCGGCCGCGCGACACGGAAGGCACGCGGGGCTGTGAGCAGCCCCCGCCGCGTGCCGTGGGAGCTGCGGCGCAGGGATCTCAGACGCAACAGACCCACCACACCGAGCCCGAGGCAGAGGGTGAACCAGGGGACGAGCACATCCAGCCCATAGCCCACCAGCAACTGCCTCCAGGGGACGGTCTGTTGGAGGCGCCACGGCGCGGAGGACGGCTCAAGATCGCTGATCGGAAACACTGGGGCAGAGGAGATACGCAGCCCCTCAACCCCAGAGCCCAGCAGTGGCACCGCGTCGACCGCGACGGAAAGGTTGTCGCGGATCTTGCCGAAGGCGCCGCGAAGGTTCGGGTCGTCATCGTTGACCATCACCTGTCCGAAGTGGAAGAACCAGCCCTTTGGCGAGTTCTGCGCGCCTTGATCGAGCACACCCGCAACAGCTCCGATCGCAAACACGTGAGCATCCAGACAGATCCAGCCATAGGCGGTGGCAGGCTCGAAGCGACGGAGCGCGATCACCCTGCTGAGCTTCTGGGCAACGCACCGCTGCAACTCCTGACGGGCCGCCGGACCCATGGCCTCTCCCCCGGGGCCTGACAACGAATCGAACAGGATCCGGCCATCCGCATCGGCGATCAGCATGTTCTGGCCGCCTTGGAGAATCTCTGAACCGGCCAGCCTTTCCTTCAGGGCATCCGCCGGACCACCAGCAACAGCGGCGTTGATCTGATCGTTTCGGCCCCATTCCTTGGCCATGAGCTTGTGCCATTGCACGCGCAACTGCAACAGATTGCTTTCCGCATGCCAACTGCGTTGCGCCTGCTGTGCCTGGCCATCCATGAAAAGGATGGTGGACACCACCAACACACAGGCGCCGGTGGCAACAAGCCCGAAGGCATCGGTAGTGATCGTGCGGGAATCCTCCACGGACAATCCCGACCAGCCCTTGCTGATGCTGCCCAGGACATTGCCCAGAACGGTGTGCGCTCTGCTCAGGCTTCGAGGCACAGAGAGGAACAAGCGCTCCGCTGGGTGATGGGTTCAATTGTGCCCGAGAAACGTCCCAAAGCAAGCCAGAAGCCGTGGTTCTCCTGAATGAGAAAAAGCTAAACGCGGCACGCAAGCCTGCAGGCTTTCAGGTGCGAGGACGTTCAGGCAGAGGTGCACGTTCTGGGTGCCTCATCACCATGCAGCAGCAGGGAAGATCAGGATTCGACCATGAGGCGAGACAACGCCATCGTGCCATGCACAAGTGAGAATCATTAGCGCCGCACGCTACGCATTGACCACGCTTGATGCCGCCGGGGAGGAATGGCAACCCTGAGCCGAGGGATAGAACGGAGAGGGTGTCCGTCGATTTCGGTCTCATCTGGACTCTCTTAAACACTTTTGGGGTGTTGGGGTGCGATTTACCCCAACATTTACCCCATCATCAGTTTTCGTCCGTGAACTCGACGGAAGGAGCAGATCGATTGCCCTAGAGGGAATCTGGGCAATAACGCTACCCCAACATCCTTCACCCCGCCTCTGGACACCACCCAACCGCCACCTCCCGCCGAGCAACCCACTGAGGACACCGCTTGGTCAGGTGCTCACCCTGGGGAATCAGACCCTGATGGATGGGGCAGGTCAGCACCGTGACGCAGTGCCTGCCGACCTCGTAGCGGAAGTGCTGACAGGTGATGCAGACAGCACCAGAGCGGGCAGGGCGCAGGACATCGACATCCAAGTATTCCCACTCCTCAGCAGGGGTACCAGAGGCGGCAGGGAGAGCGGAGGGCATCGCAGGCGAGCAAGTACGCCTGTACTAGTCACGGAAAGGCGGCGAGGTCAAGGAGTCCATTGAGACCCTTGGCGCAGCAGTGGTCGCCAGCGTCGATGAACCCCCATACCCTTCAGACAGCGCCAGAAGACCCCGATGAAGCACCTGCTGGTCGCCACGGGCGTTCTCCTGCTCCCTACTGCCCTCCACGCTCAGGAACCCCAGATCAAGTGCCCTGGGGAGAACACCGTGGAGATGCGCTACTGCGCTGGTCTCTCCTGGGAGCAATCCACAGACCAGTTGAAGCGCAAGATCCCCAAGGCACTGCTCCAGCAGTGGCAGGAAGCGACACAAGCGGTGCCAGGCATTCAGAGTGGTCAAGAAAAAGTGTGTAGCGTAAAAGAAAGAATCAGGTCAATGACGAAGAAGAGTTGGTACGAGCGATTCTCAAAGATTGCCGCCAAGACATCAGGCAGGTCAGGGACATTCACCGTTGCCTGCGGAGTCGTCGGACTGTGGTTACTAAGTGGTCCATTATTTGATTACAGCGATACCTGGCAATTGGCAATCAATACCGCCACGACGATCATCACTTTTCTAATGGTATTCCTAATTCAGCACACCCAGAACAGGGATGCCGAAGCAGTGCAAATTAAATTAGACGAACTAATCCGGGCGACCAAGGGAGCGCATAATGCTCTTCTTAACTTGGAGGAACTAACCGAACAGCAACAGGATTACTTCAGAGACAAGTACGAGGCGCTGGCACTTGAGGCACAGAAGAGTTTGCTGCTGGGAAAGTCAGACACGGACAGTCCAGAATTGAGTGCATAGGAAGATGGAAGAACGGCAAGCGGTTTGATGGATCACCTGAACTGAGGATATCTCCAACTGGGTCTGGTCGCCCTGGTCTTTGGCGGTCTTCAAATCTGGTGGATCGGGAGCACCATCAGGAACGGGACCTGGCACGACCGCTGAGGGAGGGAGAGTTCAGGAAGTCGCTGGAACGGATCTGGGCGAAGGAGCAACGGTTGCAGTAGAGGCGCAATGGTTGCGCTGCTACTGCGAAGGACTACTTGCTGACCGCCTTCCAGATCCACCAAGCAACCACTGCCACCAAAACCCACGGAACTAGTGCCCGAAAGACCAGCAGCACCAGCAGAACCACCAGAGCAGAGACGGCAGTGCGCTTCGTGAGTGCCTTCGCCTCATCGGTCATGTAGCGCCAGCGAGGGATCAGGGACATCGGTTCAGGGATAGGAGACCCAGCAAACCCCTGTGCTGGGTTAGAGGCAAGGGCGGGAGGTCCGAAGAGGGATTCACAGGCACCACCCACGAGGTATGCACCCACTGCATAACGGGCAGAACGCTGCTCCAGCAGCGACACTGGGGGCAAGGCAACAAGCGCCAGTGACCGACTCAGCGACCTTCACAACCCCTGAAGCAGGCGACGAGGACCTGGGAGATCTGCTGCTGGAGGTGCTCCCCCCTGACGGAAGCACCATCGGGAACCTGTCCGCACGGGAGGCATTGAGTCGGGCAGCAGAGCGCCAGATCAGCGAAGAGGAATATTCAGCAGTCAAAGACCGCCTGGTGGGTCTGGGTCTGATCCTCAAGGGGCAGGGGCGTGGTGGATCCGTGCGCCTGGCAGAAGGCATCGAGGGCGGCAGTCGCTACGAGGCACCCTCAGCACCAGCAGTAGGCAACGGTCGTGGCAGAGCGAAGAAGGAAGCACCCGCCAAGGATTTCAAGGCAGTGCTCTGGGCAACTGCCGACAAACTTCGTGCCCAGATGGATGCGGCGGAATACAAGCATCTGGTTCTGGGTCTGATCTTCCTCAAATACATCTCAGACACCTTTGCCGAACATCGGGCGAAGGTGCTGGCGATGGTCAGCGACCCTGAATCTGACAACTACGTGGGCGATGATCCTGCGGAGCACCAGGCATCGCTGGAGGATCGTGACTACTACGTCCAGGAGAACGTGTTCTGGGTGCCTGCTGATGCTCGCTGGGAGTCGCTTCGGGCACGGGCAAAGCAACCTGACATAGGGCAACTGATTGATCGGGCACTGGTTGCCATCGAGAACGAGAACCCAACTTTGCGGGGCAAGTTGGATAAGCGGTTTGGTGCCGCCCAACTGGAACCTGGGCGTCTGGGTGAACTGGTAGATCTGATCTCAACCATTGGATTTGCTGACGAGCAGCGATCAGGTGATGTGTTGGGTGAGGTTTACGAATACTTTCTCGGTCAGTTCGCAAGCGCAGAAGGCAAGAAGGGCGGTCAGTTCTATACGCCTGCCCACGTCGTAGACACGCTAGTAGCAATTTTAGCGCCAAATAGCGGCAGGGTATATGACCCTTGCTGCGGGTCTGGCGGAATGTTTGTTCAAAGCGAAAAGTTTATCGAATTACATGGCGGTCGCAGAGATGATATATCAATCTATGGGCAAGAGAGCAATCACACCACGTGGAGATTAGCGGCAATGAATCTTGCAATCCATGGTTTCGCGGGCGATTTAGGTCAAGAACCAGCAGACACATTCGCAAGAGATCAGTTCCCCGATCTTAAATTTGAATACATCCTCGCCAATCCTCCCTTTAACATTTCGGACTGGGGCGGAGAGAAATACGAAGAAGACAAAAGATGGGTTCACGGTAGACCACCGATTGGGAACCCTAACTACGCATGGTTGCAGCACATACTCTGGAAACTGAAACCCAACGGGCAAGCGGCAGTCATATTGGCAAATGGATCTCTTAATTCTATAGAAGGAGGAGAGAACAAGATCAGAGAAAGCATGGTAAGGGCAGACGTCGTCGAAGCAGTACTCGCCCTACCAAGGCAACTTTTCCTAAACACTCAAATTCCTGTTTGCGTTTGGTTTCTCACAAAAGACAAGACAATCAACGGAAGAGATCGGCGCGGCGAAACGCTATTTATTGATGCCAAAGGCATGGGACAGATGATCTCAAACATTCAAAAGACACTAACAAGTGATGATATTAACAGAATTGCGGAAACAGTCAGGGCATGGAAAGCATCAGAGAATACCTATGTCGACGTGGAAGGGTTCTGCAAAAGTGCCACACTAAGCGACATCGCATCTCACGGTTTTCACCTTACACCTGGAAGATACGTAGGGAAGGATTGCATAGAGGAAGACGATCTGAATACCGAAGAAAAAGCGCTGAGCACAGTCGTTGCCTACAACGAAGCAAAAAGCAGGGTTGCGAACGCGAAGAAGAATATTGGCAATGAGTTGTGCAGAGTGGGACTCACAAGGGTTGCAAATCTACTGCGTTCTATTGACCCAGAAATTGTGCTAAGTGATGAATTTCTAGAAAGCACCACAAACACATTATTTAGGTCGTGGTTTGTCAATCATGATCCTATAAAACTCAAGCGAGAGAAACTTGACAGTGGACTTGACAAAGAACTCGACGACCTATTCCCAGAAGATTTTTGCAAAGACACAAAGATAGTCACACCAAGAGATTGGAGGGCAGTTCCACTCAGTGAGTTATTCACCTTTCAAGGGGGGTCTCAACCACCAGCAGCGGACTTCAGAGAAGAACTACTGGATGGATATGTTCGACTCCTCCAAATCCGCGATTTTGACAACGAGAATCACATTACATATGTGCCCAAGACAAGCAAGTTAAGGATGGTGAATGAAGACGACATACTAGTCGGAAGGTATGGATCAGGCAGTGGTGAATTCGGAAGGGACTCGCTTGGCAGACCACTGCGCGGTCTTAGTGGAGCAATTAACGTCGCCATCGTGAAGATAATCCCCAAAAAAGATGAAACAAGAGAGTTTGTCGCATCATTCATCAATTCTGGGACGTTTTACGATCTTATTCTTGGTGGCAGCGCAAGAACAGTTCAAGCGGGATTCAGAAAAGAAGACCTTGATTTGATCTATTTTGCCATTCCTGGCAATGAGTTGATGAACAGATTTGAGCAATTTGCAAGAGCAATATGGTCATACAGAAAGCACACCAAGTCGCTGAAGAAGAGAGCGAGCGATCTGTCAACCGACATTGTCGCAAATCTATCATCAGGGAAACTAAGTGAGAAGCATTTTACAGAATCACTGCAGAAAATTTTGGTAGAGATTATATGACAAAAATACTTGAAGACCATCTGGAGCAGCAGTGCCTTGAGTGGTTCAAGGAACTGGGATACGCCTATGCCTTTGCTCCAGATCTCGCACCTGATGGCACCACACCTGAACGCACCGACTTCAGGCAGGTCATCCTCACGGGTCGTCTGCGCTCAGCACTTCAACGCCTGAACCCAGAAGTGCCAGCGAGCACTATCGAGATGGCAGTGAACACGCTGTCAAACCCCAACGTGCCTGGTCTGCTGGCATCCAACCGTCAGTTCCACCGCTGGATGACCCAGGGTTTACCCATCACCTATATGAATGGGAACCAGCAGGTGGGCATCCGCCTCAAGGTCATCGGATTCGACGACCCCGCCTCCAACGACTGGTTGGTGGTGAACCAGTTGGCGATCCAGGGCACCAAGCACAACCGCCGCCCTGATGTGGTGGTCTACGTCAACGGTCTACCGCTAGCGGTGATCGAACTCAAGAACCCTGCTGATGAGAAGGCAGACATCTGGGCAGGGTTCAACCAACTCCAGACCTACAAGCAAGACATACCCGACCTGTTCACCCCCAATGTGCTGCTGGTGATCAGCGATGGCATCCAGGCACGGTTGGGGTCATTGAGTGCTGATCGCGAAAGGTTTCAGCGTTGGCGCACCATCGAAGGGGAGAACCACCTCGATCCGCTGGGTGCTCATCGAGACCTAGAGACCCTGGTGAGGGGCATCTTCGACAAGGGGCGACTGCTGGAGTTTGTTCGTCGTTTTTGTCTGTTTGAGGAAGACGGGCAAATCATCAAAAAGATCGCTGCCTACCACCAGTTCCACGCCGTCAGGGCAGCAGTGGAGCGAGTGGTGGAAGCAAGCAGACCTGATGGCGATAAAAAAGGTGGCGTCGTCTGGCACACCCAGGGCGCAGGCAAGAGCATCGAAATGGCGTGTCTGGCGGGCAAGTTGCTCACCGATCCACGCCTGGAGAACCCGACTCTGGTGATGGTCACCGACCGCCAAGACCTGGATGGGCAACTGTTCGGGGTGTTTGCTGGGGCAGGTGACCTGTTGGGCGAATCCCCCAAGCAGGCAGACAGTCGCCAAGAACTCAGGGAACTACTGAGCAACCGACCCAGCGGCGGCATCATCTTCACCACGATTCAGAAGTTCGCAACCGAACCTGATGAAGACAAGTTCCCTGCCCTGACCGAGCGCCACAACATCGTGGTGATCTGCGATGAGGCGCACCGCACCCAATACGGGTTCAAGGGTCGCTTCGACACCAAGACAGGGGAAATCAAATACGGGTTGGCAAAGGCGCTGCGGGATGCCCTGCCCCAGGCAACCTTCCTTGCTTTCACGGGAACGCCAATCTCCCAAGACGACCGTGACACTCAGGCGGTCTTCGGGCACTACGTCTCCGTCTACGACATTCAGCAGGCAGTGGAAGACGGTGCCACGGTGCCGATCTACTACGAATCCCGCCTGGCAAAACTGGCGCTGAAGGAACCGTTGCTGCCCCAGGTGGATGAGCAGGTGGATGACCTCTTCTCAGATGAAGACGACATCCCTGCTGCTGAGCGGGCAAAGAGCAGGTGGGCAGCATTGGAAGCACTGGTGGGTGCTGAACCACGTCTGAAGCAGGTGGCAGCAGATCTGGTTGCCCACTACGAGCAACGCTCACGCACCCAACCAGGCAAGGCGATGGTGGTGGCGATGAGCAGAGACATCTGTGCTCGCCTCTATGACGCCATCGTTGCTCTACGCCCTGACTGGCACGACGACGACCCGAAAAAAGGTGCCATCAAGGTGGTGATGACGGCATCGGCATCGGATGAGCAATACCTCCAACCGCACCACACCACCAAGCAGCAGAAGAAGGATCTGGAGAAACGGTTCAAGGATCCTGCCGACCCGCTCAAGATCGTGCTGGTGAGGGATATGTGGTTAACGGGGTTTGATGCTCCCTGTATGGCGACGATGTATGTGGATAAACCGATGAAGGGAGCAAACCTGGCGCAGGCGATTGCCCGTGTGAACAGGGTCTTCAAAGACAAACCAGGCGGTCTGGTGGTCGATTACATCGGCATCGCCCCCCAACTCAAAGAAGCACTGGCGACCTACACCGCATCGAAGGGCAAGGGTGCTCCAACGATTGATACAAGTGAGGCGCTGCGGATTCTCAAGGAGAAACTCCAGGTTGCCCGTGACCTGCTCCATCCCATTGACTGGAGTGGGTTCAAGGATCCCAAGACGGCAATGGCACTGCTACCCAACTGCCTGGATCACATCCTTGAACTACCAGAAGGCAAGAAGCGATATTGCGACACCGTGCTGGCAATGACGAAAGCGTTTGCCTTGTGCGGCACCCTGGATGAAGCGATGGCACTCAATGATGAGGTGACCTTCCTCCAGGCGATCCGAGCACCACTGATCAAGGGTGATGGAGTTGGCGGTGATGGGGTTCCCCCTAAAAATGTTGATTTTGAGTTGCGCCAACTGATGTCTCAGGCGTTGGTGGCAGATGGAATCACGGATGTCTTCAAGGTCGCAGGTCTACAAAAACCTGATCTCAGCATCCTGTCGGATCAGTTTCTGGCGGAGGTCAGCAAGATCCCCCAAAAGAACCTGGCGGTTGAACTGCTCCAGCGGTTGCTAAGGGAAGAGGTTCAGACCCGCTTCAAGACCAACGTGGTCAAGCAGAAGCGGTTCAGCGAACTGCTACAGGCATCTCTCAACAAATACGCCAACCGTTCCATCGAAGCAGCACAGGTGATCGAAGAACTGATTGCGATGGCAAAGCAGTTCCGTGATGAGGCAGAGAAAGTCGAGGCAATGGGATTGTCGGTTGCAGAGGTTGCCTTTTACGACGCCCTAGCGAATAACCAGTCAGCACACGATCTGATGGGAGATGAGGTGTTGATGAAAATGGCGAGGGAACTGGCAGAAAAACTCAGGGGCAACCTCAGCATCGACTGGCAATACAAGGAAAACGTTCGGGCACGACTACGAACGATGATCAAGGCACTACTGAAACGCTACAAGTATCCGCCTGACCAAGAGGCAGCAGCGATTGAGTTGGTGCTCCAACAGACCGAGATGATTTCTGAGGAGTGGTCTAGAGAGGATTTGGGCAGCAAGATCCATGATGTTGTTGCATCATATCTTTCATCATAGATATACACCCCAAAACGCTTCTTGCGTTACCGTCTCAACCCCGCACCAAATGATTGCGCAGAATAGCGACCAGTTGCCTGACGCCACAATGCCGCTAAAGTAGTATGGTCGTCATCAATGCTGACCAGTGAAATTTCACGATAACCTCGATAGCGAAATAGAGTCGCTTACCTGGGAAATCGCCGATAGAGACCCGAGAGAGTACAAATTTGGTTTCTATCACTATGGAGATCGAGCGGCAAGTCAAGGAGGGGGCACTGCCGTCTTTATGTGGTTTCCCACGGAAAGCGACAGGCAAGAGTTTCTTGTGTCATGCCTGCCGATGATGCATTCATCATGCGAGAGCGAGAGCGAATACGTTGCGCAGCAGTCACTCCTTTTCGAATCACTATCCAATCCCCCAGAAGACCAGGTTCCAGTTGCCTATAACAAGGCGATGAAGGGAGTTGCCCAGGTCGAATGGATTGGAACGTTCGACGAACTGCTCAATTCAGGTAGTGCATTCGCCCTAAAGATGCGAAGTGACTTTAGGGGCGAATGCGACACAATGCCCCAGAAGTCAGTGCCAATAGCAGAAGAAGAGGTTGAAGATTTTATTGAGTTCACCCAAACAGCAGGTATCTGACTCTGCGCAGCATCTACTCAGATTCCACTACCTCAAGCAAATCTTCAATCCCACAATCCAGCACCGTGACGATCTTGGATGCCAGATCCAGCGAGAGTGCTGATGCTGCCTTGTCGTCGGTTCTTGCCAGTCGGGCAACGGTGGTCGCTGCCACCCCTGCCTGAGTCGCTAACGAGTTCATGGTGATGGGTTTCTCACCCGCCTCGGCACGGCGCAGATTTGCCTTGGCGATTGCCTTGGCGAGCGTCAGACGAACCTGTTTTGGCATATAGACACCATACCTAGCGCACCTGCAGCAAGACAAGACGCTCTTGGCACCCGTTTCCTAGCATTAAACGCTAGGGTCTATGCATCAGGCATTCAAGACCCGTGAAATCCATCGCCGAAGTGCTGGCATCCATCCCCATCAAGGCAGACCGATTCCCGCATCTGGCGGATCTGAGCACTGACGCCATGCTGCTCAGGCGGTTGGAGATCGCAGAGCAGATCAAGCGACTGGAGGATGAGCGCAAGGAGATTGACGCCGAACTGGCGGGCACCTACTCCGATGCTGAACTGCGCTTTGGCGTTCAGTTCGGGGGAGGGTGGATCCTCAAGCAGTGTCAGCGCACTTCATGGATCTACGACCAGCAGACCCGTGATGCCATCAGGGCAATCCAGCAAGAGGCGCAGAGGCGAGGAAGCGCCATCCAACAGACGACTGCATATCTGCAGGCATCTTGCATGAGGCGCAAAGAACTGAGCAGGTGATCTTTCAGGTCTTGCGCCAGGCACTTGCTTTCGTGCTATGATCTGTGCATCAGGCGCAAGACCTCTAGTGACTGCTGCACCTTGCAAAGCATCCAGCGCCAAGTTCTCCCTTCGCCCCACTGCCGAAACACTGGCGGATCTCTCTCGCCCTATAGATCCTCGGCACCTCAAGACCAGGAAGCAGGGCACAGCGACCCTGACCTACTGCCCCTGGAACACGATTGCCCGCCACCTGCACCACCGTGCTCCTGGTTGGTGTTGGGAGGTCCAGTCAGTTCAGGAGGTCGGTGGTGCCGTTGTGGTCACAGGGCGTTTGACCATCCCTACCGCTGATGGAGACCTGCTCCACTACTCAGCGGTGGCATCGGAACCACTGGAGTCCAAGTCCCAGGCACCTGCTGCTGAGGTTGCGGCGTCCTCCTGCCTCAGAAGGGCGGCAGCATTGGCGGGTCTGGGTCTGGAGTTGTGGGGGTGAGGCGATGAGGTGGGCATTCCTGCTGGGTGGAGTGCTGCTACTGGCGGCACCCACTCACGCCGCTTCTGTCCTGTCCATTGGAGACGGAGACACCATCACCGTGACCGAGGGCAGCGGGCGCATCAAGGTTCGTCTTGCCTGCATTGATGCACCAGAGACCTCCCAATCCCCGTATGGGATGGAGGCGAGGAGAGCACTGCAGGGTCTGCTGCCCATCGGATCCCAGGTCACCCTCAGAACCAAGGCAACGGACCGCTATGGCAGGAGCGTTGCCGAGGTCCTCAACGGCAGCAGCAACATCAACCAGTCCATGGTGGGATCTGGCAATGCCTTCGTCTATTGGCAATACATCAGTGGGTGTGACCGTCAGACCTACTCCCGATTGGAGAACGATGCCCGTTTGAAGGGTGTTGGGGTATGGGGGGTGCCTGGTGGCATCCAGCGACCCTGGGACTACAGACGCACCAGGCGAGGAGGAAGCGGTGTGTCTTCAAGCAGTGGTGCCTCCAACAGCGGCAGGTACCGATGTAGCGAGATCGGATCCTGGAGCAAGGCGCAGGACCTGCTCAGGCAAGGACACGCTTACCTTGACCGTGATGGTGATGGGGAGGCGTGTGAGACGCTGAAATGACGATCAACATTGAATGGCAAGACCAGTTCGGTCGTTGACAGCACTACCAGAGCAAGCAGAACCAGGCGGATGCCTATCGGGTTGCTCAGCGTCGTGCAGAATCCACTGGGAAGCGCCATCGCCTGGTGGATAGCGATGGGCGCTTAATAGATCTCGTTGATGTCTAAAGAGTTTGATCCTGGATGGATTCAACTGCTCCGATCAATCCGCTCAAGACACTTGACCCCTCAATCATTTCACTGAAATCAGGGTTGCGAGTCATTTCGTTAAGTTGATCGGTGGTGATGGAGAATGTCTGCGGATTAGGGCAGTAATCAGGATGAGAAATCGTGACCTGCCATTGCTTTGTATTCATGTGATTCTTTTGATATTGGATACAGGTTTATGTTTTTATTGCCACCCAGCACAGGGCGAAGAGTGGCAAATGCTTAATATTCGGTTTGCAGGATATCTGTGTAGACAAAACGCTTCAGCGCCGTCTTGGCACGATATTTCCACCGATAGTCACTGGGAGTTGTTCCCATTGCAAACGAGTGGGTGCCTGACGGATATGTGCCTTTGATCTTGAGGTGACCACGATTGTTCGTCGTGATCACCTCTCCATCAATGGTGTAAGGGCGAAGCGTATTGACTACTTCCGAGAGAAATCCTTTGACTTCTTTCTTCAGGGCGGAAAGTAATCAGATATTATCCAATTACTTCGGTTTGATCGCCAAGGCGAAGCGCAAGCAAAGCGGGAAGATCGTCTTGATGCTCACTAAGTTGGTGGTGAAGACGCATACGGGCGATACTCTCCTCTTTAAGGGAACAACGCTGTTGCCATACACGCTGCTGCCATGCCTCCTTCTCTTCTCCTTTTTGGCGAGACAAGGAAGGAATACCCGTAAAGTGAACCGCATTCCGCTCATAGCGATCATCAAAGATGATCTGACGGTTCGTATACTCGCCATCGACATACCTCTGATTCCCTTCATCCCAATCCTGGTGAAGTTCGCTCAACCAGGTTTCGCTATAGATCTGAAGGTTCTTGTAATCAGGAATAATGCAAGGCAAGTCGCTCTCCCTGGAAGGTGACATACCAGGAGTCAGCAGAAAGGGGAGTGACTCCAGGGTATCTTGGACTTCTTTCAGAGTGAGGAAGGGCATACGAATCCACTTAATCGAAGAGATTACCTGGTAAGAGACAAAATAATATTCGGTTTCAGAGTCACAGGAACTACCATTGAAGTAGTGAGTGTGCTTGGGCAGTGAAGCAATAGTCATAATAAATACCTTTCGGGGTGAATGTTTATATGCTCAGTCGAGCGGGATGCAAGGAAGCATCTGAATGCTTCCTCAGATTTTCACAAGAGGACCCTTAGAAATCCTCTTTCTCGTAGCAGACCAAGGTGACGATCTCAACTCCTGCGTCAATCAGGACTTGACGAATGATACCCTCAGGGTCACCATTACAGGATGCCACAATAAGGTCAATATTGTATTCAGTTTTATCCATAGATGCCTCCAGGGCGTAAGTTTATGTGCGCTCTAAACCTGAGCAAGGTGCAGGGTTATTTCGACGGTTTTTCGTCTAACAAGACAACGGATTCTCCCTGTGCGTGGTTGCTGGAGTCGTTGTCGCTTGTGAGGTAATTATAGGGCAAGTGGCGGCATCCGTCAACCCCTTACGGGCAAATTCGTTGAGACGCACAGCGCCGCAAGGGGTCCACCTGATGCCGTTAAATGAGCACTGGGATCTGCTGGTCCCATACTGGTCTTGCGTAAGACCCATTGCACCGCAATGGTTCTGCTTTTTTCTGCCCTATTGCTCGTATCGCACTTCTAAGTGACACTCACCAAAACTCATAGTGTTACTCAGGTTTGGCGAGCATCTATCGTGATCCCATCTCAGTTTTGCCTCAGTCAATATCGTGATAGTTGCCCTGAGCATCTGTATATCCCCTGAATCTGCGCCCTTTTGATGGGTTGTAGTTGCGGGCGTATTGAACTCGACTGGTCTGCCCAGAAGCGTTGGTGAAGGTCTTGCCATCTCTGCTCACCCCGAACTGCTTCTTGGGTGCTGCTGCCGTTGACGCACCAGAGGCACCAGAAGCACCTCCACTGCTCTGGTTGCCACGCTCCGCCTTGAACTTCACTTCATCCCACTTCAACCCGTGGGATTTCCTCAGTTCGTTCGCTCTGCTCTTCGCCGCCTCAAACCCTTGAATGCCCCTGGCGAGCACCGCATTGGTGTCGGTGCGGAAGATGTAGAAGGAATGCTCCTCAGACACCGCCAAAGGGGTATCAGCAACCTGGAGCGCAGTGGGCAGGGTCTCTCGCTTGCGTGACCGCTTGATCGCCACCAACACTCTCTTTGCCGCTGCCTGGCGCTTGAGGAACTCCTCCACCATCAAGTCGTGATGCCTCATGACGCCCCCTTGCTGCTGCGCCCTTTTGGGGTCTTGGCGTATTCCTCACGAATCAGACCCAGCAGGAGCGTGTCGATGTCACGGAAGCGCCTGTTGACCTTCTGAACCTCCTTGAGCATCTCTGCCTCAACGGGGTGCAGGTGGATCCTGATGGTGCTCATCGACCCAACCTGCTAGTGGGTGCTCCAAAGACCGCCTGATGCTTTTCACGCAGCAGGGTCTTGTAGAGACCGCTGATATCCATTTTGTAGAGATCCATCAGATCCTCCATTTGCTGAAGCAGATATGGATGCTCTTTTTCTTTAAAACTTATTTGCTTTACTCTTGGGATTGATCTCATCTATGACTTTAAAATAGAATCTAAATCTATTTATTCATGATTTATCCTTGAGTTGAATCAAGAGTTTTCTTGTGGATGCAACCTAAGATCAACTTCAGGATCCTATTTTAAACGAGATTTAAATCCTGATTCATGATCTCACCTGGAGATTCTCGATTTGAATCAGGGATAAATACTTCAGGATTCAATCAAGGGATTCTATTGGTTGTCTTCTGGTGACTCATGAATCAAGTTTTGAGTGGATACTCTTTTTATTTCGTCTTGAGTTTCTTTTGGGTCTTTTTGAGTGGTCTTCAGGAGTTATCCAATGAATCAACTCAAGATCACTTGATGAAACCACTACAAGGTTTACTATACAGGATTCTTTAGAGTTTGTCAAGTGCCTTATGTTTATTTCGATTTCATGACTGAACCCATCTTGATCAAACCTCTACAAGGTTATTTATGCATTTCATGATTTACAGATTAGAAATTGAGTGCTATAATACGAAGGCAAGAAAGCAATACCTGATATGTCAAAAACCATAGAAGAATCATTCATTGAATACTTCTCGTCATCACTGCCGCTATTTCAGAAGAAATCTGTCGCCTACCAGTTTCAATGCCCTTATTGTCAAACCAGTGGTAAAAACGGCAAAGGGAAACCCTATGCGCCATCTGATGCCAAGGGATATCTGTATCCCTATGGCAATACCTGGAACTACAAGTGCCACAAGTGTGGTGAGCACCAGTCATTCGTGAAGTTCCTAGAGGCACAGTTCCCGCTGCTTCACTTTGAGTATGTGCGCCTTCGTGACCAGTTGGGAACAACTGGATTCCAGACCAACTGCCCGTCACTGTAGACCATGCTGAAGAAGCGGGGGATGCTCAGCGGGCAACCACCTGCGTTTCGCCCTGAAAGATTCCACCAGCATCATCAGCGCCCTGCAGTGCCCCCAGCAGCGCCTGGTGCTCCTGCAGCACCCAAGGTGACCAAGTTGCCGCCAATGCGCTCACCTCAGCAGCAGGCGGGTCATCAGTCACGCCTCAACCATTTGGTGAAGCAGCGTCAGCAGAGGAAGCGTAGGGAGGCAGGTGACTCTTGGTTGGATTGAACGACTCTGCGGATAATCCCAAGAGCAGATATGCATCCGAAAGACAGTCCAATATGCTTGACTTCTCAAGAAAAAAGAAGTATAATATGGACCATTGAGGAAACAATATCCTATGAAAAAAGCATCTGAACAACTGCTGCGACTCCCGCAAGTCAAATCCATTACAGGACTGTCCAAGTCCACCATTTATTCTCGTATCGATGAGGGCACCTTCCCTAAGCAGATCCCTATCGGTCCCCGCCTCGTGGTCTGGGTGGAATCAGACATTCAAAACTGGATTGCTGAGCAAGTCGCAGCAGCGAGGGGGTAATACCCCTCTTTTTTTATGTCTGCAATCCATTCCCCAAAAGCAGGTCTCCCCAGCGATTCATAAAGTCAATCCGCTCATCAAGAAACTGCGCTTTGTCATACGCCTGACGGACTTTCCCAGGTGGTTTATGTCCCATCTGCAGGTCAATGACATGAAAAGGCGTCTTCAGGATGTCCTGCCCATAGGTCAACGCCATGTGCCTGACCCCATGAGCAACCAGTTTCCCTTGATACCCCATCCGCTTGATGAGATGGTTGGGCGTCTCCAAGGCAATGTGCTCAGTGCCTTTGCCCCTGGGACTCTGAAAGATGTAGCGAGAGTGCCCAGTGATCGGTTTGAGGAACTCCAACACATCGATCAGCGGTTGCGAGAGAGGAATCAAGTGCTCCTGCCTCGTCGAATCCCGTCCCTTCATCCTCCTGGCAGGAATCGTCCAGATCCGCTGATGCCAATCCACCTCTGACCACTCACCAGGAACCACAGCGCCCACTCGCATGAAGGTCAGCAGCAGGACCTTCACGGAAGCAAGGGCAATCAGATCTCCGTTCCCCTTGTTGCTGGAGAGATCCACCAGGAACCCAGGCACATCGTTCCAATCCAGCGAGGGGTGACTCTTGGTGACATGCCCCGAGTGAGCGTGCCTGGAACTCCTGGCGGGATTGGGTTCTGGGATCCACTCGTGGTCGATGGCATACGAGAAAACCTGCCTGAGGACCCCAAAAACCTTGTCGGATTGGTTGCGTGCACCCCTTGCTTCGATGGTGCGCTTGAAATCCAGGCACTCACTACGGGTGATCGCCCTGATGGATCTCCTGCCGAACACAGGCAGGATCTGGTTCTGCAACTTGTTCTTGTAGTCCTTGAGCGTTGTGGCGGCGAGTTTGCTGCTGGTGCTCGCCAACCACTCATCTGCCGCCTTCTGGAAGGTCACAGCACCCGTGCGCTGGATGGTCTGGCGCTGCTCTGCCTTCAGTGCTCTGGGGTCTTCCCCCTGGCGGCGCAGCACATCCAATCGTGCTCGCTCTTCCCGTGCCTCCTTGAGCGTCCACTGCCCTGGACCCTTGCCGTAAGGACCGATTTGGTAATCCCGCAACTTGCCCTCCTTGCCAGGCGGGAAGCGATGACGCCACACGAAGTAGCGCCCACCATTGGGGTAGACCTCGACAAAGAGGGACTCACCAGCAGACACCCTGTATTTCTTCGACTGGGGTTGCAGTGCCCTGAGATCGCTGTCTGTGAAAGGCATTTAAGAAATACCCCAACACTCAAATCTTACCCCAACACGCAAGAGGTCATACCCCAACAAATCCCCCAACCAACTTTTTCGTCGACCCTGGTTTTAGGCGGATTCACCTGGACGACCGAACCACCTAAACCCCAGATACAGCAAAGGGTCTGGACGAACCAGACCCTTCTTGATCTTCCAAAAAGCGGAGAGGGTGGGATTCGAACCCACGGAAGGTTTCCCTTCAAACGATTTCGAGTCGTTCGCTTTCGACCACTCAGCCACCTCTCCAGGTGGTTCCAGGGAACCGATGGCCCTCCCCATGCCAACGAAGGCGCCGGAAGAGGCAGGGATCCAGGGAATGCAGAGCTGCCACTCCGGTGGGAGCCGCGATCTGCACGACCCAGCTTACGAAGCGGTCAGCCGGCAGCCCCAGCGAGGAAACCACTGGAACCGCTGGCCCTCCAGCCCGCCGGTGGGGACGCCCAGGCACCGCTCACCCAGCGCCTGGCTGTCCCCACCACCTCCAGGGCCTGTCGTTCAGCGTGCTGTGGCGCAAACCCAAGCCAGAGACCGGCCAGATGGCGCGGTAGCGCTGGATGGCCCTCCGCCAGCTGCTGCTGCCAGGCCCACACCGATTGGCGGTCGGGCAGCAGCAACCAGGGGTGGCGGCCCACCGTGAGCACATGGGCGGCGCTGCTGGCGGTGAGCGGCGCCAGACGCAAGCCGCGGCTCTCCAGCCGCTGCCCGGGTTGCAGCGAGGTGCTGCCATCCCCGGCATCCAGCACCAGGGCACTCAGCCCCCGCCAGCAATCCCGATCCGCTGTGGCCACCGGATCCTGCAGCTGGATCCAGTCGAAGCGCTGCACCCCCAGGCCCACCGCCAGCCGGGCGGCGCTGGCACAGCTCATCCCATCGGCGCGGCTGCTGAGCAGGGCGGCCCGGCCCTGATGGCGCGCGATCAGCAGATCGCCGCCCCATTGGTGCACCACCAGCAGCTGGTCCCCCGCCAGCGCCGCCAGGTGCACGCCCATCGTGAGCGCCATGGCGCCCAGGCCCAGCGGGCGGGCCCAGCCCCGCAGCCGCCGCCCCAGTGCTGGCACCAGCCATGGCAGCAGCCCCAGCGTGAACAGGGCCACCAGCAGCGGCTGGGAGCGTCCCACCTGCCACTGCGCCATCGGCAGGGCGGCGAAGGCCTGGGCCAGCCAGAGCAGCAGGGCCGTGAGCTGCCCGAGGGGCCAGGCGAACAGTGGCAGCAGCGGCGGCACCGTGACGGCCACCACGGCCGCCGCCATCGACCCGAGCGTGAGCGGGGTGAGCAGCGGCGCCACCGCCAGGTTGGCGGGCACGGCCCAGAGCGGCACCGTGCCGAAATGCAGCAGCTGCAGCGGCAGGGTCCAGAGCGAGGCGGCCAGCGGTACTGCCACCCCTGCAGCGGCCCAGCCCGGCAGGCGATGAGCCAGCGCCTGCTCCAGATCCCGGGCCGTGAGCATCAGGCCGGCGCAGGCGGCCACCGACAGCTGGAAGCCGATATCGAGCAACCAGCCGGGCTGGGCCAGCAGCATCAGCAGCACCGAGGCCAGCAGGACACCCAGTGGGCGGCTGCGCTGGCCGCTCTCCAGCACGGCAAAGGCCACGGCCCCCATCAACACCGCCCGCACCACCGAGGGCTGGGGGCCGGCCAGCAGCAGGAACAGCAGCATGGCGCCGGCCGCCAGCAGGCAACGGGGCAGGCGCGGCAGCCGCCGGCCCACGGCCATCACCGCGCCCAGCAGCACCGTGAGGTGAAAGCCGGAGGCTGCCAGCGCATGCGAAAGCCCCGCCACGCGGAACGACTCCCGCACCGCGGCCGGCAAGGGCACCACGGCGCTGCCCAGCACCAGGGCGGCCTGCACCCCACCCCGTTCCGGGCCGTCCTGCTTCAACAGCGCGGCGGCCATGCGCCGACGCAGATCCGCGGCCGGGGTGGACGGACGGGCGAGCACCCGCACCGCATCGGGGCTGGCCGCCACCGTGAGCCGGCTCCACACTCCCTGCCGGGCAAGGCGCTCAGCGCCACTGCCCAGCAGGGGGTGGGCCGGTGGGGCGGGGCGGCTGAGCACCCCACGGACGCTCACCCGCCAGCCTTCCTGCAAGGGCAGGCAGGAGGGCAGACGCAGCTCGGTGTTCCCGCCGGCGCTGGCCAGCATGACGCTGCAGCCGCCCCCCTCTCCCCTGGCGCGGGGGTCGGCCAGCAGGCGTCCGCTCAGTTCGGCCGGACGTGACGGCTCAGTCCCCAGCAGCCGCACCGGATCGGCCGGGCCTGGCTGGGGCAGACGCAGCTGCACCCAGAGCATCAGCAGGGGCAGCAGCGCCAGCACCAGCAGCCGGGTGTGCAGCGCGGCGCCCTGCCGCGCCAGCCACCACCAGGCCACCGCGGCCAGAGGGATCGCGCCCAGCCAGCCGTGCGACCAGAAACCGAGCGCCAGTGCCGCCAGGGCCACGCTCACCACCACGAAGGGCATGCGGGCCACTCCTGATCACCTGTGTGCGCTCAGGGTTCCCCGCTTTGGCCTGGTTGCGGCGGGGCTTCAGAAGCTGGGCAGCCGCTGGATCAGATCGCAGACCTGCTCACTCGGCATCGTCTGGCCCAGCAGGGGCGCCACCAGGGCGGCCACCGGCCGCAGCCGGCAGGGCCAGATCGCCCGTTCGGTGAGCCGGCCGGCCTGGAAGCTGCCGGCCAGCAGCACCACCACCAGCAACGTGCGCTTCAAGGCTCAGCGCGAGGCGGTGCCAGCCGCCGCGGGCAGGGGCGGCGCCGCCGATCCGGCCAGCAAGGGGAAGCCCAGAGCCTCCCGTTCCTCCAGCCAGGCCTGGGCCACCTGGCGAGCCAGGTGGCGGATGCGGCCGATCGTGGCAGTGCGTTCCGTGACCGAGATCACGCCGCGGGCCTCCAGCAGGTTGAAGGTGTGGCTGCACTTGAGCACGAAGTCGAGGGCTGGGGCCGGCAGTTTGCGGGCCACCAGATCCGTGGCTTCAGCCTCGTAGAGCGCGAACAGCTGCTGCAGCCGCTCGGGGTTGGAGGCCTCGAAGTTGTAAGCGCACTGGCCCTTCTCGAACGGCAGCCAGATCTCGCCGTAGGAGCGCTGCTCGTTCCAGCGCAGCTCCCAGATGCTCTCCACATCCTGGAGATACATGGCGAGCCGCTCAAGGCCGTAGGTGATCTCGATCGACACCGGCCGGCAATCGAGGCCGCCGCACTGCTGGAAGTAGGTGAACTGGGTCACCTCCATGCCGTCGAGCCACACCTCCCAGCCCACGCCCCAGGCGCCGAGGGTGGGCGATTCCCAGTTGTCCTCCACGAAGCGGATGTCGTGGTCAGCGGCGCGGATGCCGAGCGCTTCGAGCGAGGCCAGATAGGTTTCCTGGATGCCGTCCGGTGACGGCTTGATCAGCACCTGGTACTGGAAGTAGTGCTGGGCCCGGTTGGGGTTGTCGCCGTAGCGGCCGTCGGTGGGGCGGCGGCAGGGCTCGGGGTAGGCCACGGCCCAGGGCTCCGGCCCGATCGCCCGCAGCACCGTGTGGGGGCTCATCGTGCCGGCGCCCTTCTCGGTGTCATAGGGCTGAAGCAGCAGACATCCCTGCGCCGCCCAGAACTGGTTCAGGGTGGAGATGATGTCCTGAAAAAGCATGGCCGGGTTCTGGGGTGCGGGGCGAAGCGTGAAGAGGCGCGGGCAGAGCACCGGCCACCGATCCTGTCAGAAGGCAGCCGTGCGCTGCCTCACGCCACCAGCTGCAGCAGGCCCATCAGGCCGCCCATCAGCGGCCGGTGGCGCACCTGCGTGAAGCCGGCGCGGCGGGCCATTGCCTCCTGATCCGCCGCCCTGGGGAACTGCTCCAGGCTGGCCTCCAGATAGGCGTACTGCTCGGGCAGGCCGAAGCGGCGGGCCGCAGGAACCACCAGGCGGCGGAGGTAGAGCTGCTGGAAGCTGGCGGCGGCGGCACCGGCCGGGGTGGCGGGATCGGGGCGGTTGAAATCCAGCACGGCAGCGCGGCCACCGGGCCGCAGCAGCCGCCGCAGCTCCTGCAGGCCCGGCCCTGGGGCGTTGAGGTTGCGCAGGCCGTAGGCCATCACCGCCCCGTCGAAGCGGCCGCTGGCCAGGCCAGTGGCGAGGGCATCGCCCTGCTGCCAGCACACGGGCAACCAAGGCTGGCGGGCGCTGCGCCGCTGGGCGATCGCCAGAGGCGTGGCGGCCGCATCGAGGCCGAGCACGCGGCCTCCGGGCCGCAGCTTTGCGGCCAGCAGCAGGGCAAGGTCGCCGGTGCCGCAGCAGAGATCGATCAGCTGCTGGCCCGGAGCCGGCTCCAGCCAGCGCACGGCCTGACGCTTCCAGACGCGATGCAGGCCAAGGCTGAGCAGGTCGTTGAGCTGGTCGTAGCGAGGGGCGATGCTGTCGAAGAGCTCACGCACCGCCTGGGGATCACCGGGCTTCAAAGCGAACCGCGCTGTGTTGGCTGCTCAGGAGGATGGCAGGGGGGCGCAGAAGCGGGCATCCACCAGGCACTCCAGGGAGTCGTCGAAGGGCAGGGCCACGGCGTTGAGGCTGATGCCGGCATCGGCCTCGCTGCGCGCCACTCCGGCAGCGGGGAAACGCTCAGGGCTGGTGAGGGTGATCACCATCACCGTGGCCAGACCAACGGCAGCGGAGCACACCATGCAGCCGGCGAGCATCAACGAAAATTCTCGGCGTGCGTTGGCCGCCTCCATCAGCTGAAGCGCCCAGGCCACGAGGCCGACCACGGCCAGCACCATCACCAGGCAGATCACGGTGGTGAAGGGAGACAGAACGACCGGCACGGCGAAACGCAAACGGGTGACCGGCAAGCGAAGAGGAATCTCCTTAATGTAACGACCCTTTACAGCGCCCCGAGCCCGGTTTCCGCTTCCCCCTCCGGCTAAGCCTCCATCAGTCCGTCCAGCGGCGGAGCGGGCGGGCGCAGCACGAGCCCCCGGCCAAGCAGATCGGCCTTGATCGCCTCCACCGTGAGCACGCCGTCGTGCAGGAGGGAGGCCAGCAGGGCTGCCGCCGCCTTGCCCTCGCTCAGCGCCGCGGCGATGTGGTCGATGCAGCCGGCGCCACCGGAGGCGATCACCGGCACCTCCACCGCCTCCACCACCGCACGGGTGAGTGCCAGGTCGTAGCCCGCCTGGGTGCCGTCACCGTCCATGGAGGTGAGCAGGATCTCGCCGGCGCCCAGCGCCACCACCTGGCGGGCCCAGGCCACGGCGTCGAGCCCGGTGTTCTCGCGTCCCCCCTTCACGTACACATCCCAGGCGGGCGTGGCCCCTTCCGGCAGCTGGCGGCGGCGCGCGTCGATCGCCACCACGATGCACTGGGAGCCGAAGCGGCGGGCGCCCGCGGTCACCAGCTCGGGCGTGCGCACGGCCGAAGAGTTGAGGCTCACCTTGTCGGCGCCGGCACGCAGCAGTTCGGTGATGCCCTCCACGGAGCCGATGCCGCCGCCGACGGTGAAGGGAATGGTCACCGCCTCAGCGGTATGGCGCACCAGGTCCACCAGGGTGGTGCGCCCCTGGTGGCTGGCGGCGATGTCGAGGAAGACCAGCTCGTCGGCGCCGGCGGCGTCGTAACGGCAGGCGAGCTCCACCGGGTCGCCGGCATCCCGCAGGCCCACGAAGTTCACCCCCTTCACCACCCGGCCATCGGCCACGTCGAGGCAGGGAATGATGCGTTTGGCGACCATGGAGGGCGGCGGCGCAGGGCCGTCAGGGAGCGGGGGGTGATGGCTCCAGTTTCAGCCCGCCGCGTGCTGCGAGGGCGCTGGTAATGTTTCAGGGCTTTTTTGGCCCGGCTTCATGTCGCAGAACGCCATCACGATCGGCTCGAAAGTGCGGATTCAGCGGGTGCGTGACCGCATCCCTGCCGAGATGGTGGGCCTGCTGCAGAGCGATGCCTCGGGCGTGGTCAAAGAGTTCAAGATGACGGATGGCAGCGGCATCGGCGTGGTGGTGGAGCTGAGCAACGGCAGCACCGGCTGGTTCTTCGACGACGAAATCACCCCGGCCTGAGCGTCCCCTTCGCCTCTCTCACTTGAGCGACACCCCCGATCCCAACGCCAGCAAGGCCGCCGAGGCGTCCGGCAGCGCCCGCCAGCTGCTTGGCATGAAGGGTGCGAGTGGCACCAGCAGCCTCTGGAAGCTGCGGCTGCAGCTGATGAAGCCGGTCACCTGGATCCCGCTGATCTGGGGGGTGATCTGCGGCGCGGCGGCGTCGGGCCGTTTTGAATGGACTCTGCCGAACGTGCTGGCCTCCTTCGCCTGCATGCTGATGAGCGGCCCCCTGCTGGCCGGCTACACCCAGACCATCAACGACTACTACGACCGCGAGATCGACGCGATCAACGAGCCCTACCGGCCGATCCCGTCGGGTGCCATTTCGCTGCCGCAGGTGAAAACGCAGATCTGGGTGTTGCTGCTGGCGGGGCTGGCGGTGGCCTGGGGCCTTGATCGCTGGGCCGGCCACACCACCCCGGTGCTGCTGCTGCTGGCGCTGGGCGGCTCCTTCGTGAGCTTTATCTATTCCGCTCCGCCGCTCAAGCTCAAGCAGAACGGCTGGCTTGGCAACTACGCCCTCGGCGCCAGCTACATCGCCCTGCCCTGGTGGGCCGGTCAGGCCCTGTTCGGCCAGCTCACCTGGCCCACCGCCCTGCTCACCCTGGCCTACAGCCTCGCGGGCCTCGGCATCGCGGTGGTGAATGATTTCAAAAGCGTGGAAGGCGACCGCACCCTGGGCCTGCAATCCCTGCCGGTGGTGTTCGGGATCGAGCGGGCCAGCTGGATCAGTGCCGCGATGATCGATCTCTTCCAACTGGCGATGGTGGGCGTGCTGATCGCCATCGGCCAGCATTTTGCGGCCGTGCTGCTCGTGCTGCTGATCGTGCCGCAGATCACCTTCCAGGACATCTGGCTGCTGCGCGATCCAGTGGCCTTCGATGTGAAGTATCAGGCCAGCGCCCAGCCCTTTCTGGTGCTCGGCATGCTGGTCACCGCCCTTGCGATCGGGCACAGCCCGCTGACGGTGGGAATGTGAGGCGCCGCCAGCGCCAGCTTCTGGTCACGGCGCTGCTTGCTGCAGGTGCCGGCGGGGTTGTGGCCGTGGGTCAGGTGTTCGTGGTGCGCACCCTCGACAAGACCCTGCCTGATGTCAGCCGCATCAGCACCTTCAACCGGCCTGGCACCGTCACGATCCTTTCGGCCGATGGCCAGGTGCTGCAGAAGCTGGGCCCGGCCACGCGCGAAAAGCTGGTGGGCGGCCAGATGCCCGAGCTGGTGCAGCAGGCTTTCATCGCCGCCGAAGACCGCCGCTTCTACGAACACAACGGCATCGACGCCTGGGGCATCGGCCGGGCCCTGTGGCGCAACGTGCAGCGAGGCGCCGTGGAGGAAGGGGCCAGCACGATCACGCAGCAGCTGGCGCGGCTGGTGTTCCTCAGCCAGGACCCCACCCTGGTGCGCAAGCTGCAGGAAGCGCTGCTGGCGGGAAAGCTGGAGCGTGAGCTCAGCAAGGACCAGATCCTTGAGCAGTATCTCAACTATGTGTATCTGGGCTCCAGCGCCTACGGGGTGGCGGACGCCGCCTGGATCTACTTCTCCAAGACCCCGGAACAGCTGACGTTGCCGGAAGCGGCGCTGATCGCCGGCCTGCCGCCGGCGCCGTCGGTGTATTCGCCGCTGGTGAATCCGGAGCTGGCCCAGCGGCGCCGGGCGGTGGTGCTGCGCCGCATGCGTGAGGCCGGTTTCATCGACGCCAGCGAGGAGGCCGAAGCCAACGCGGCGCCGCTGGCACTCAAGCCGGCAGAGCCCAAGTACTGGACCAGCCGAGCGCCTCACTTCACCAGCTGGGTGGCGCAGGAACTGCCGAAGGTGCTGACCCCGGAGCAGCTTGAGGTGGGCGGGCTCACGATCCGCAGCAGCCTCAACCTCGCCTGGCAGAAGGAAGCCGAGCAGGTGATCGAGGGCAGCGCCTACGGGGGCATGGAGGGAGCCCTGGTCACGATCGAACCCGGCACTGGACTGGTGCGGGCGATGGTGGGCGGCAAGGACTACAACGAAAGCCAGTTCAACCGCGCCACCCAGGCGCTGCGCTCACCGGGCTCCACCTTCAAGCTGTTCGTGTATCTGGCGGCGCTCAAGGCCGGCATGAAACCGGAAGACACGGTGCTGGATGCGCCGCGCTGCTTTGCCGGCTATTGCCCGAAGAACTTCGGCGACCGCTACATGGGCCGGGTTTCCATCGCCACGGCCCTGCAGAACTCCCTGAATGTGGTGGCGGTGAGCCTGCTGCAGCAGGTGGGCTTCGACAAGGTGATCTCCGTGGCCCAGGGCCTGGGCATCACCCGCCCGCTGGGCCGCTTCTACCCGATGGGCATCGGCGCCTACGAGCAGACCGTGCTTGACATGACCGCCGCCTACGCCGGGGTGGTCAACCGTGGCATCTTCGTGCCACCCACCCCGTTCGAGGAGATCAGCGGGCCTGAGGGGCAGCTGCTGTGGAGCCGCCGGGTGCAGGGCGATCGCGGCCGTCGCGTGGTGAGCTCCGATGTGGCCGACGCCATGGTGTGGATGCTGCAGCGGGTGGTGACCGGCGGCACCGGCGGCGCGGCGTCCTTGCCGAACCGACCGGTGGCCGGCAAGACCGGCACCTCCGAGGGTGCCCGGGATCTGTGGTTCGTGGGCTCGATTCCCCAGCTCACCACCGGCGTCTGGCTCGGCTACGACAACAACCGCAAGACCAACAGCGACAGCGGCGCGGCGGCAGCCGCCTGGGGCCGCTACATGGCCGTGATCACGAAGGATCTGCCGGTGCGTCAGTTCCCGCCCAAGCCCACGCTCACCTCCACCTTCAACGTGCGGGGCGTCAAGCCGCAGGCGCCGCCCAGCTCCAGCGATCGGGGCGCGGAATCCAACCGGCCGTGGGAGCCCGCGCCCGCCAGCCCGGAGGAAGGCCTCGGCGACGACAGCCGCTTCCAGGGCGAACCGCCGGGCCCCTCCGCCCCATCCGGCCCCAGCGAAGCCCCTGCACCCTCTATCCCCACGGTGCCGTCGCGGCCCAATTCGCCCAGCCAGCCCCCGCCGCCAGCGGCCCCTCCGCCGCCGGTGAGCGCACCACCGGCCCCGCCCCCGCCCGTGGCACCACCACCGGCGCCAGCTCCCGTAGCGCCGCCGCCGCCTTAAGCCGCCTCGAGAACGGCGGCATAGAAGCCATCGCCGCCTTGGGGCCGGGGCCAGAGCTGCTGCTCGAAGCGCAGCTGCCAGCCAGGGTGGGCCTCCAGAAAAGCGCTGATCTGCTGCTGGTTCTCGCGGGGATGCACGGTGCAGGTGGCGTACACCAGGCGACCGCCGGGCCGCAGCAACGGTGCCACACCGGCCAGCAGGCTCCGCTGCAGCTCCACCAGCGTGTCGATGGCCTCGGGGGTGAGGCGCCAGCGGGCATCGGCGTGGCGGGCAAGGGTGCCGAGGCCCGAGCAGGGGGCATCCAGCAGCACGCGATCGAACGGCGCCTCGCCCAGATCCGCTGCCAACGCCGCCGCATCACCCTGAACCGGCTGGATCGTCCGCAGCCCGAGCCGCTCGGCGTTGTCACGCACGCGCTGCAAGCGGCCGCTGGAGCGATCAACAGCCACCACGGTGCCCACATCGCCGATCAGCTCAGCGATGTGGGTGCTCTTGCCACCGGGGGCGGCGCAGGCATCAAGGATCCGCTCACCCGGCTGCGCCTCCAGCAGGGGGACGATCGTCTGGGCGGCGCGGTCCTGCACACACCAGTGCCCTTCCGCGTAGCCGGGCAGGGCACGCAGATCGCTGCTGCGGGCGCTGAGCGTGAGGCCGGCGGGCAGATCGGCGAGCGGCTCGGCGGGCACCCCTGCGGCCTCGAAGGCGGCCAGCACGGCAGCGCGGCTGCTGCGCAGCACATTCACACGCAGATCCAGCGGCGGCGCCTGGTTGGCCGCCAGAGCGAACGCCTCGGCCTGCTCCTCCGGCAGCCAGACCTGCAGATCCGCCGCCAGCCAGTCGGGCAGGGAATGGCGCAGCGCGAAGGCGGCGGCGGGATCCGCCGGCAGCGGCAAGGGGGCGCTGCGGCGCAGGAAGGCGCGCAGCAGACCGTTCACCACCGGCGCCAGCCGGGCGAGGCCGTCGCGTTTGGCCAGCTCCACCGCCGTGCTCACCGCTGCCGAGGCCGGCACCCGCTGGGAAAACAGCAACTGGTAGAGGCCAAGGTGCAGCAGCCAGCGCAGCGGCGGTGGCTGCTGCACGGCGGGCACCTTGCCGAGCTGATCCAGCCAGGCGTCGAGCAGGCGGCGCTGGCGGATCGCCCCGTAGGCGAGCTCGGTGGCCAGGCCCCGGTCCTGGGAGGCCAGCGGCAGGCGGCGCAACTCCCGCTCCAGTGCCAGATCGGCATAGGCCCCCGAAGCCACCGCCAGCAGCACCCGCCAGGCCACCCGCCGGGCATCAAGACCCGGTGCCGGCGCGCTGGCGGGCGGGGTGGAAGCGGGAGTGGCGGCGCTCAATCGGCAGGCAGCGGTGGAACCCACAGATAGCGCCGCAACGGCAGGCGTCCGTCGTCCGCCACCGGGATGCCTTCTGCGAGCAGCAGGTCGCGCTGGATCCAGTCGCTGCCTTCCCGGCCCAGGCTCATGCTGATGCGCCCCTGGGCGTTCACCACCCGGTGCCAGGGCACCGCCGACGGCAGCGGCAGCCGCCGCAGCGCCCAGCCGACCTGCCGAGCACAGCCATAGGCACCGATCCGATCGGCGATCTGCCCGTAGGTGGCCAGCCGCCCATGGGGGATGCGCTCCACCTCAGCCCAGACGCGTTGATCGAACGGATTCGCCATGGCCAGAGATTCTGACCGGCCCAGCCGGGCCGAACAGTGACAGGATCCCCCCGCAGGCCAGCAGGGGAAGATCCTGTCATCAGGCGTGCGGAGGCCAGTGAGAGACAGGGGAATCAGGCGGCGTAGGACGAAAGCATGACCTGGATCGTCTCCTGACGACAGCCCCGATGACCTTCCCCCACCAACCCTCACCCAACCAGAAACAGCACCAGCCCCCGACCCCTCGCCGCCGCTCCTGGAGCGCCGCGGCGGCGGGCGCCGCCGGCCTGGCGCTGCTGCTCTCCAGCTGCGCGGCGGTACGCAGCAATGCCACCGCGCCCACGCCAAAGCTGGCGGCGGCGGCCACGGCCCCAGGCCCAGCGGGGCAGAGCTGCAGCAGCAGCACTCAGAGCGCCGAGCAGGTGTTCAACAGCGCCAAGCAGGGGGTGGCCGTGGTGACGCGCGGCGACGGCATCGGTAGTGCCTTCGTGGTGGCCCATAAAGATGGCCAGACGTTCCTGATCACCAACGCCCACGTGGTGCGCGGCACCGAAACGGTGCGGCTGAAGTGGGTGGATGGCAAGAGCGACGGGGCGCGGGTGGTGGCGCGTGGCCGGGGTGACACGCCCAGGAGCGATCTGGCCCTGTTGGCGGTGCAGGGCACCCGGGGTGAGCCGCTGCGCATCGCCGACCAGCCGTCGGCGGTGGGGCAGGAGGTGTTCGTGATCGGCGCCCCCAAAGGGCTGGAGTTCAGCCTCAGCCGCGGCGTGGTGAGCAGCCTGCGCGACAGCGACGAGATCCTGCAGGTGGATGCCGCCATCAACCCAGGCAACTCCGGTGGTCCGGTACTGAATGCCGGCAACTGCGTGGCGGGGGTGGCCACCTTCAAGTACAGGGACAGCGAGGGCCTCAACTTCGCGATCTCCGCAGCGGTGGTGCGGGAATTCCTGGCAGACCTGCCGCCCGCCTCGGCAGCGGAGCCGGCACCTTCAAGGCCGCCGATCGCCCAGGCCCCGGATGACGCTGGCGACGCCACGCTCTGCCTGTTCAAACGGGCAGATGAGGATACGGCCGCCTCGATCCCTTGCCAGCTGAGCCGCGGCGAAACCGCCGAAGGGCAAACCTTCTACCAGCTCGCCTGGGCTGATGGCGCCCGCAGCGCCTATGCCTTCTTCGGCGATGGGCGGGTGGCGATCGAAGCACGCAGCGCCGATGGCCGCCGCGTGCAGGACGCCGGCCGCTTCCGCGTGTTGCGAGACGGGGTGGCAGTGCGCAGCAGCAGCGACGCGATCGCCGTGATTCCGGGGCTGGACCCAGTGCTGAACTGAAGCGAGGCCGGGGCACGTTGCTGCTGGAGGTGGTGGACAAACCCCACAACCTCCCGGCAGTGCTGCGCACCTTCAACGACACCGCCCGCGGCAGCCAGAAGTGGGTGGCGCTGCAGGCGCACAACCGCGGCGCCGCCGGGGTGCATGGAGTGAATGACCGTGCTCTCCCCGAGTGTCTTGCGACCACGGATCACTGCATCGCGACCCTGGCCTTGAACTCGGGCTAAGGATTCGGCGTTTGCACATGGGCGGCACCCCCTTCTCAGGGGTAGCACCCCGCCGCAAAGGTTCACGATGGGCCCTGCTTAGGAAACAACCCAGGACACCTTTCGATGAGTGGCTTGTGCAGATGATGATGACGCCAAGTGAATTCAATCAGGAGAAGGCGCAGGTCATCACGCCTCGCTCGGAGATCGTGATCGTAGCGGTGCCGTGGGTTACAGCAGAACTGGAGGCAAGGCACTGAATACCGGCAGCGCCCGGTGTGAACATGGCGGTGACAGTGCCTCCAGCCGTGGTGCAAGCCACGGTGACATTCGTTGATCCTGGTGTAATTCCAGCCTCCACATCAGAAGCGGCAGTAGTGGCACATTCTTTGGCGAAGCCGACGGCTTCACCCACCACGGCACCGGCGGCAGTGGCATTTCGGGCATTGATGTAAGTGGGCAGTGCCACAGCAGAAAAAACACCCACAATGGCCACAACAATCATCAACTCAGCGAGCGTGAAGGCTGTGGCGATGCCATACCGGGCCCGGAGAGAGGCTTTCAGCTCAAGCTTGGCTCCAAAGGAAAGCTTCATCAGACCCCAAGCCGGCCTACCCAGCATCTGAACGCTAGCAGTTTATCGGGCTCGAGCCATAACAAGATTGCAGGTGAACCCTAAAAGCAATTCTTCACCGAGCTCCATTGTCCATCTGAATGTCCATGCCATCAGGAGCGGGCCTGTCACCCTTCAGACCTCAACTGGCCGGCACCTTCATGGGAGGCAGTAGTCCGCAGAGGCCAGCCGCCTCAATCGGATGCTGAACTGAAGCGGTAACAGCCGTCGCCCATGCCCCTGCTCCCCCGACGCTTCGAACGGCTCCAGGCCGTGCTGAACCGCCGCATGGCGGACCTCACGGTGCTGCTGGAGGCGGTGGACAAACCGCACAACCTCTCGGCGGTGCTGCGCACTTGTGATGCCGTGGGGCTGCTGGAGGCCCATGCGGTGAGCCTGCCGGGCCGCACCCGCACCTTCAACGACACCGCCAAGGGCAGCCAGAAGTGGGTGGCGCTGCATCCGCACCCGAGCGGCGCGGAAGCCGTCACGGTGTTGCAGCAGCAAGGCTTCAGGGTGTATGGCACCCACCTGGGGGTGAATGCGGTGGATTACCGCAGCTGCGATTTCACCGGCCCCACGGCCTTCGTGCTCGGGGCGGAGAAGTGGGGCCTGGGCGAGGCCACGGCGGCGGCGGTCGACCAGGCGCTGTTCGTGCCGATGGGCGGCATGGTGCAGTCGCTGAACGTGTCGGTGGCGGCGGCGGTGCTGCTGTTCGAGGCACTGCGCCAACGGCAGGCGGCTGGGCTGCTGCCCACGGCCGGCGAAGGGGTGCCGGCGGAGCGGCGCCAGGAGCTGTTGTTCGAGTGGGCCTACCCGGAGGTGGCGCGCTGGTGCCGGCAACAGGGGCGGCCGTATCCCCCGCTCGATGCCGAGGGCGTCATCACCGAACACTTGCCGCGCACCGTGAAGCTGCGCCACTGAAGGCGGGTGGAGCTCAGAACGGAATCAGCACATCGTCGCGATGGGGGATCGGCGGCGGCGTCATGCCGGTGCGGGCACGGGGCAGCCAGAAGGCCAGCAGTACACCGGCGATTTCCAAGGGTACCCTACGGCCCACCAGCACCACCACCATCAGCGCCGCCACTGACAACATCCGCTCCAGCAGGCCGATCACGTCATCGCGGTTGCCGGAACCCGACAGCCAGAGGATGGCGGAAACCGTCAGCAGAAGCAGGGTGAGCCAGACGGGCACAGGCAGCGGGACTGAGCAATGGTTAAGAGTAGGGCGGGATCGTTCTACAAAGAGCTAGCGCCACTACCGAACCCACACATACCAGGATGGCCTCGCTGAGGACACACCTTGGCGGAACCCATGGAGCGCCTCAGCAGTCGCACCTCCGCAGCCGGCAGTGTCAACGGGGAGGTGGTCAACAGGGCGGTGACGATTTGAGCAGCGCGCCCACCGCTATAGCTAAGCCAACGGGGCGTAGGTCATGGTCCTGCTGCGCACCTTGGCTCTCAACCCGTTGCGCTGCAAGGGTTGTTGATTTTATCTGTGCTGGCCTGATGGCCGAGGCGCATGACATCCACTGAATACTCAGCTGGGTTGGCGCCAGCCCGGCAAACAGCTTGGAGTGAACTTCAGCCAGCCGCGGCAGAAACCACAAGCCTAACAAGAATGGAAAGAAAGCTAATCACACTCATCATCGTGAGCTCCGAGATTTAAGCGCCACACGATTTAACAATTCCCCAAGCAGAGAACAAGTGAATAAAACACGAAACTAAAGAAGAATCAGTTTCGCGCGAAAGCGAGCGCCAGCCATCTTAGCCATGAAGAGGAACTGGAGGTATCAATGAGCACCTCTGGCATCACCGTGGATTGGCCACAAAGACGCCTTAAACGCCAAATCAAGTATGATACCAAGACACGATTGATAAGAACTATAAGTGATTCAATGGAACGAACAGACCAGCATAGCCAAGAGGATGGCGCACTCGTACTGGACCGATAAACTGCCGAGGCGCTGCACGGGCACACCAAAGGCATACATCGCGCTCCATCGCAATCAGAATCGCGATGGTCGCCAAGAATGACAAAGCAGAGGCTTGAACAAACGATTTCAGTTTGAAAGCAAGAATCCAGAGGCCAGATGAGAATGCCCCAACCACACTTCACTTTCCATGACGGAAATAAGTCAAAGAAGCCGTGTTCTCGCAACTTCCGCAGAAATGCGTTCATTACAGAGACATCAAGAATTGATCAACTATCCCGGTATTCCCATCAAATAACTAGGGCTTAACACCAGTGACACGCATATCACGTGGCTCACGCAACTTGTACATTGCCGCTTCTTGCCGGACTGAAATGAGTCCAACTCCTAAAAGCATTTCAGCCAAGCTTTGTGGTGTATAGGCCCACCGATGGCACATCAGTGGATCCTGCCAACCGGGATCTCCATAAAGCACCCACATGGTGCGTTGCCCCCGTTGATCAGGAGCAGAGGACTGAACAGGATCCGCAAGAAGGGCCTCGCAAGCAGACAACAGATTGGGGCACTCCACAATAAGTTTTCCACCAGGGCGCAAGACTCGAATCCATTCTCGCAATATGTTCTCCACCTCCCAGCGCCATAGATGCTCAATCACATGCACTGAAAGAATCTCCGATGCATAGCTCTCCGGCAAGAGAGAAAGGTCAGCAACATCACAAACAAGATCTGGCCGCACACCAGCCCGTTCGGAAGCGATGTCAATGTTCAAGTAGCCATCAAGCAGATGGTTGCCGCAACCCAGATTGATGCGAATATCAACCTGCGGAGTGATGCGACAGGGATGACGAGAAAGAAGCTGCTCCCATTGGTCAGCTACGCGCTGAAGGGTATAAGAGCTGGCAAGGGAAACCTGGGCATCCATCACTTGTTTGGCAGCCTCCTGACGGTTATCGAGAAACCACTTCAGACCTTCAACGAGCGAATCACCCAACCAAGCACCGCGCCCTTGGAATGGCAAGTAGCTGGACGCAGGAGAAGCCACCACATAACATCCTCCCCAGAGAGACTCTGTAAGCCGGTTGCTCGAGACCCCCACCTTCGTGCCCTTGAGATCAATAGGAAGAAAGGCAACAGTTGAACGACGCAACGCGACTAACGTGGAGGAAGGATCCTCCCACTGAGTGAAGGTAATCGTAAAGGCCAAGCCAGCTGATAGGATTCCAAACTGGAGTTCCAACAGTTGCTCATCACTTAATCTGGTAACGATTTCGAGTGCCAGAGGATGTGAAATTGAAAGCTCGTGAAGCGGCATCAGCCACTGAAGCAAGGCATCGAGGTTGGCGAAGTGCCCAAACCAGAGCAAACGTAGCGGCGCCCCCTCAACCTCCCTCACCGGCGGCGGCTGCGGGCGATCACCCTCCAAGGGATCGGCCAGCAACGCCACGCTGGTGGGATCACCGGTGTAGAGGCCAACACGGCAAACAAGGTACTCTGAAGCACATGTGATCGTATCGGCTGCGAGTAGCAACTCCAGTGTGCGGCGTGATCGGTGGTCCCCGCAGGCCACCAAATCATCGGTGTAATCCACGATTACCTCAACGTCAAGCTGACGGGCCTCGGCAATCAGAGCGAAGGCCACATCGAGCATCTGTTCAAAAGCTGCCGCATCCGGATGCGACAACTTCGAGATGATCAACCAAGATCTCGCCCCACTGCCATCGAGAGCCGTCTTTAACTCAGTAGGGGAAACAACCGCCACTACCCTATATCCGCGCCGCACCAACTCCAGGGCGGGAAGGGTGCCGCGCAGCCGATGGGTGGCCAGAGTGTGAATCGTGGCCGCTGCGTCCCCGCAGGATGGCCACTCCTGAGGCCAAGGGCTTCCGAAGTAGAAGGCGATAGTCATGCGTTGCGGCTGGCGGGGCGGAGCGACCGCCAAAACCTTACCGCCACTCGCTAGCTGCGCGAGCACCACCATGGAGGATTCAGCTACCACTTGCTAGCATCGACGCCATCCGCCAGATGCAGGTGAGCGAAGAGAATCAATCCATCTGGAACAACTATATTCGCTGGTATTACGATTCCAATGTGTGGAAACAGACAACCTGGCGAGGCATTCGGACTCTGAAGCTACCTTCAGATCTGTGGAACTACCAAGAGATCATCAGCGAACGCCGCATTGAGTGGGTGATTGAAACAGGAACACGCCATGGCGGCTCCGCCCTATTCTTGGCTGAAGCTCTCATGGCTAGGGCAAGCCAAGGCAAGGTGATCAGCATCGATGTGGATGCGGAAAGCCGCCAAGTCGAGCAGCATCCCAGCATCGATTTTGTAATTGGCGATAGCGCGGATGCCGTAACAGCGCTAGCCGCTGTGAGCTCCATGCCTTTGGATCCGGGCCCCATCTTCATGATTCTGGATTCTGATCACTCCATGGATCATGTGCTCAAGGAATTGGAACTCTGGGTGCCATTTCTGAATCCAGGAGATACTCTGATCATCGAAGATACGATTATCAATGGCCATCCTGTACGCGCCGATTTTGGCCCTGGCCCCTATGAAGCGGTGCAGGAGTATTTGGAGAAGCATCCCGGCGAGTTAATCCATGATCAGCGCCGAGAGCTGAAGTTCGGGATCACCACCGCTGTGGCGGGATACTACATCAAAGCAGGGCCGCCGCCAGATTCCGGAAACGTGGGGAACGAGAGGGGCGGCCGGCAAAGTTTGCCGGCCGGGCTGAGCCTGCCGGGATCCATCGCGAATCAGCAGCCGATCTCCTCTCCTCCCACTTCAGATGCCCTCAACCTTGAGATTGATCTCACTGACGCCGGCCAGATCGATGCAGCCCTGGGAGAACTTGATGCTCAGCTGGCCAACGATGGCTCGAACCCCGAATTGCTCGTGGCCATGTCCCACTTGTTGGAAGCCAAGGGACAACTGGGACAGGCCATTGAATCCATGCAGCTTGCAGTGTTGCTGGATGGCACCACTATCTCATTGTTGATCCGCTTGGGTGAACTACTGATCAAAGCAGGCGAACCTGGTTCCGCCGAAGAAGTGTATTCCCAGGTGGTCGTCTTAGCACCAGAGAACAGCAACGGATCGGTAGGCCTTGCACAGGCTTTGAGTGACCAAGGCCGCATGAATGAAGCACTCTTGCACGCGGAGCGTGCGGTACAGCAGGATCCCCAGCAGCCGCGCACCCACGAAATTCACGGCTTAGTGCTAGCTCAGCTTGGGCGCATGGGTGATGCCATCGCCGCCTTCACAGACGGGCTTCAGTTGGATCCCTCTAATGCCAACCAACTTGCCTATCGCGGCATGGCGAAGTTAGCCTGCATGCACGATCAGGAGGCATGGCAAGATTTTGCCTGGCGATTTGCTAGTGACACTGGAGACGTTGAGCGCCACCAGGATTTGCCACTCTGGACTGGCGAGCCGATCTCGACACCTGTATTGATCTGGCGAGAGCAGGGCCTCGGCGATGAGATTCTCTACTTCGGCTGGCTTCGCTGCCTGATGGCCACCGGGCAGCCATTCGTGGCCGAAGTGGAGCCAAGATTGTTAGCACTATGCCGTCGCAGCCTACCTGGAGCCATCATCATCACCTTGGGTGAGTCGCCCAACGATTTCGGCGTGACCCACGCGTTGCCGATGGGCTCTCTTGGCGAATTCGTAGGCACGCACCGCAACACGCCAGCATTCCCCCCCCGCTACCTGCAGAGCGAACCTGCCACTACAGCCAGGTTTGCCCACCAGCTGATCTCCCCTAGCGCCGACCATTCACCGCTACGCATTGGTTTGGCATGGAAAAGCATCCGGCCACGTGTTGGGGCCTTCAAATCGATCGAGCTTTCGCAATTTCTGCCTATGGCGAGGGATCCTCGCCTTCAGCTCATCAACCTTCAATACGATACAACCGCTGAAGAGATTGAGGACCTCAACAAGCAGGCTCTTATCACGATGATTGATCCACCGATCAACAAGCGCCAGGATATCGATTCCCTTGCAAGTGTGATCGATTGTTGCGATCTTGTGATCACGATCAGCAATGTGACAGCCCATCTGGCCTGCGCTCTAGGCAAGGAAGCCTGGGTGCTCTTGCCCGCAGGCCGTGGCCTGATCTGGTATTGGCATTGCAACATTTCCTATTCGCCCTGGTACCCCACCGCACGGCTCTATCGACAGCAAACAATCAATTCCTGGGACGGAGTAGTGCGCGAGGTGCACGACGCGCTAGCAGAACGCTTGCAAAGAAAAACCCCACCAAAGGTGGGGTAAAGGAAGAGAAGAACTCAAGCCTGGTGTAACCAGCCCTGTGGATGATCAACCAAAGGTGCAGCTGATTGCGCCTGCTGCTGAAACTGTGATGGTGGCTGTGGCATTGTTAGCCGTGGATTTCTGATCCAAGCAGCTGATACCAGCAGCGCCAGGTGTGAAAGCGGCTACAACGGTGCCACCACCAAGGCAGTTGGAGGTAGGGGTCACGGTGACGCCAGGGCCAGCGGTCGTTGTAATCCCAGTTTCAATATCGGAGGCGGCCGCAGTGGCACATTCCTTGGCAAGACCAATGGCTTCGCCGATGCGGGCGCCGGCGGCGGCGGCGTTCCGTGCGTTCAGGTAGGTGGGCAGGGCCACGGCAGAAAGCACGCCCACGATCGCCACAACAATCATCAGCTCAACGAGCGTGAAGGCGCGAGCGATGCCGCGGCGGGTATTGAGGGAGCGGATCAGCTGGAGCTGGGTTTTGGAAGAGAGTTTCATGGGCCTGGATGGGGCGTTGAGCTGGTAAATAACCACGCTTATCCTAGCAAAGGATCGGCCAAATTGGCGCCTTTGCGGAGGGATGGCGGCTGGATGTGGAGATCTTCACACACAGAAACACCCCAGAAATTGCCAGCATGCCACGCAGCGGGCAGGCACACGATCTGCCAAGTTTCAGCTGTGCCATGCCCCTCAGACTTGCCCGGATGAGCTGACACCTTGAATGGTCCCAAAGCACCATGGCAACTGGAGAAATTAGGCATCTTCGCCGCTCAACCAGCTCTCCAGCCCTTCACCGAGAAACGACAAGCCCAGTACCAGCAAAAACATTGCCAAGCCGGGGTAAAGCGCCGTCCACCAGATGCCGGTGGGCACGGCCGTGAGTGCCTGCTGCAGATCACCGCCCCACTCGGGAATGGATTCGGGCAACCCCAGGCCAAGAAATCCAAGCCCACCCAGCACCAGCACCGCATCGGCAGCATTGAGGGTGAGCAACACTGGCACGGAGGTGATCACATTGCGCAGCAGATAGTGGCGCAGGATCCATAACGGGCCCGCCCCCAGCGAACGCGCCGCCTCCACATACAGCTCGGCTTTCACCTGGGCCGTTTGGTTGCGCACCACACGGAAATACTGGGGCACGTACACCACGCACAACGCCGCTGCCGCATTCGGCAGGCCGCGGCCCAGCAGAAAAGCCAGCACCACCGAGAGCAACAGCACCGGCAGGGTGTAGAGCGTGTCCATCAGCAGCACCAGCAGCCGATCGATCGGGCCACCCAGATAGCCGCTCACCATGCCCAGGGGCACACCGATCGTGAGCGCCACCACCAGCGCCAGCAGCACCACCTGCAGGGCCACGCCGCTACCTGCAAGGGTGCGGCTGCACACATCGCGGCCGAGGCGGTCGGTGCCACACCAATGGGCCAGCGAAGGCCCCGCATAGATCGGGTTCTCCAGGCCGGCGCTTGGATCCGGCAGCATCCCCGCCTGCACCAGCAGCGGCGTGAGCAAGGCCACGAGCGCGTACGCCAGCACCACCACCAAGCCCCAGCGAGCGATGCGCCCCGACAGCCCGGCTGGCCGCCAGCTGAACAGGCGCAGGTTCAGGGATGGGGAGGAGAGGGGGGTCACAACCGGCTCATCGGCAGCAGCAGCACAAGCGCCAGGGCTTCTGACTGAGAAGATGCACTGAGTATAGGGTGAGGAAGGGGTGAGAGCCACCGGTCAGCGGCAAAGTGCAGCGGCCGCTAACCATTACGTTTCCGTGGTGGAGCGCCGAGCTCCCGGCCAGGCCTTTGCAGGGCACACTGACCAACACGGGATTGTTTGTGATGACCGACCTGGTGGACCCCCAAAACCATCGTGTCCTGATCGTCGATGACGATCCCGAACTGCGCCGCTTTCTCAGCCAGGAGCTGAAGGTGGAGGGCTATAGCCTCGAGCAGGCCGACAGCGGTCAGAACGCCCTCTCGCTGCTTCGCGACCAAGTGTTCGATCTGGTGATGCTCGACTGGACCCTGCCTGACTTTTCAGGCGTGGAGGTGTGCCGTCGCATCCGCCGCAGCGGCATCAAAACCCCCGTGCTGATGCTCACCGCCCGCGATGACGTGCGCGAGCGGGTGGAGGCGCTCGATTCCGGCGCCGACGACTACGTCACCAAGCCGTTTTCGCTTGAGGAGCTGCTCGCCCGGGTGCGGGCCCTGATCCGCCGTTCCATCCCCAACGAAGAAGCCACCAACGACGCCGCCGCGGTGGTGAGCCTCGGCAACCTCAGCGTCGACACCGGCAGCCGCGAGGTGTCCCGCAACGGCATCCCGATCAACCTCACCGTTCGTGAGTACGACCTGCTGCTCTGCCTGCTCTCGGAGCCCAACCGCGTGCTCAAGCGCGAAACGATCCTGCAGACCGTGTGGGGCGACAACCACTACGGCGACGACAACCTGCTCGACGTCTACATCCGTTACCTGCGTCGCAAGCTTGAGCAGGAGGGCCAGCCCACCTTGATTCAGACGGTGCGAGGTGTGGGGTTCATGCTGAAGGAGGGTCCTCCTGCAGGTGCGGGCTGATCCGCCGCAACTTCAGCTGAAAATCGGCGCCGCCGCCCGGGGTTTCCGCCACCCGCGCTGTGCCGTCCATGCGTTCCATCAGCAGCTTCACCACCGAGAGCCCCAGGCCACTGCCGCTGCCCACCAGGTTGGCTGGCACTCCGCTCGCCGGTGCCCCCCGCACGAACCGATCGAAGATGCGGCGTCGGTCGCCGGGATGCACCCCCGGGCCGTGGTCACGCACATGCACCACCACCTCGCGCTGGCTGCCGTCGGCGAACAGCTCGATCGGGCAGCCCACCGGTGTGTGCTTGAGCGCGTTCTCCACCAGGTTGGTGAGGCACTGCTGCAGCCGATCGGCGTCACCCCAGGCCCGCAGCGGCTCCCGCTCCTCTGAGGGGATCAGCCGCAGGCGACCGGTGGTGTAGACGGTGAGGCGTTCATAGGCTTCCAACAGCTCCTGGTCGAGATCCAGTTCCCGCAAGGCCAGATCCAAACGGCCGGCATCGTCTCTGGCGATGTCGAGCAGGTCGGTCACCAGGCGTCCCATGCGGGCGGATTCGCTCTCGATCAAGGCCAGAGGCCGGCTCTCCGGGGCGCTGGTGGGGATCTGGCGCCGCAGACGCTGCGCATACCCACTGATCAGCGTGATCGGCGTGCGCAATTCGTGCGCTACGCCATCTGCAAACGAGGTCTGCCGCTCCCAGGAGGTGGCCAGCCGGTCGAGCAGGTCGTTGAAGGAGGCGGCGATCTGCTGCAGTTCCCGCGGTTGCTCGTCCACCTTCAGGCCCTCCGCCGAGAGGCTCTGGTTCGGCAACGTCACGTCTTCCAGCCGGGCGCTGAGCCGGCCCAGCGGGCTGAGGCCCCGATCCAACGCCAGCCGCATCAACGCACTGGTGAGCAGAGCCGTGAACACCGCCACCGCGATCAGCAGGTCCTGGGCATTGATCTGGCGCCTCACATCGGCGGTGAAATCCTCCATGTAACGCACCAGGGCGCCACCGCCAGACAGGCGCACCGGCTGGGTGGAGAGCAGAAAGGTGTTGCCGCTCAGCCGCAACGACATCGCATTGGGCTTCCCCCGAGCGATGAGCGCCAGCTGGGCCGCCAGGGGCCCCAGTGGGCCCAGCCCGAAGGTGTTCTCGCGCTGCGTCACTTTGTAGGGCTTTCCGGCGGCCGTCTCCACCCAGATCAGCAGTCCTGGTGTGAGCAACTGATCCAGCCGCACCTGGATCTCGGCCGCATTGCGGGGTACAGGCGCGCGCAGCAGCGCCTGATGCACTTCAAACACCGTCTGGCGGTGGCGGTCACGCCGTACCTTGCTGGCGATCAGCCCGTTGGAAAAGACCAACACCGCATACCCCACAAGGATGGCGAGCAGGCTTGTGATCTGCAGCTGGCGGCGGATCGAGGCCCGTGAGCGCCGCCGCCTTGGTGCTGGGTTCTCAGCCAACGCGCGGACCGGGCGAGGGGCGTCTCATGCCGGACGGGCCTAGCTGCCAAGTATGAAGAGAGTGTAAGTGTCCCTCTGCGGGCCCGCTATGGCGCTCAGCAAGGAAGACCCCAGGATTCTGGTGGCATCCAAGCCGGCCCGACAACGTCATCAGCGCACGATGGCTTGCGTGTCCGGAACACATCAAGCTGAACACATCACCAAGTTTTCGCGCTTATGTTGAGGAGGGCTTAGGCATTCAACGCCCAACTCTCATCTATTTCCAAACTTCGCCCACTTTCCGCCGCCTTTCTTCCCGATCTTTCAGGTTCATACGTTTCGGCCCGGTATGACCACAGACCTCCTGCGGTTGCGGCTCCTGAGGATGCGGCGCCAGCGGCTCATTGACGCGGCAGGCCATGGAGCGGCCACCGCCAACGAAGGCTTCAGCCTGATGGAGTTTCTGCTGGCGGCCATTCTGATCACCATCGTGGTCAGCGGCACCACCGTCACGTTGATGGCGAACAACCGCTCTGGTCGCCCCATAGACAACGCTGATGAGCTGGAGCGCCTCATCGCTCAGGATCTGGCCTTGATCCGCGAGCTCAACAGTCGCTTCAGCTGCTGTGGCGAGGAGTGTGGCGAGGCGGCCCTTCCCGGCGGTATCTCTGGCGCCTGCGGCAGCGCCGCCCTTGCAGCGGCCGAAAACCAGCGCGACGCTTGCCCGGACGGGGGCATGGCAGAACGCATGATCGCTGCCTTCCCGGAGCCGCCCACCGCCCCGCCGGGTGTTTCCCTCACCCGCACGGGCCCCACCGTCTCCGACACCGACCTCAACCGACTGCAGTGGACCTATACGGTCTCGGTGGACGGCGTCACGATGATATCAAGGGTGGTGAACCTGATTCCCGATGCAGCTACGGGTTGCCGCTGAAGCGAGTGGCCCATGAACCCAGTGGCATGTGAACCGGGCCGGGGCTCAGGGTGTTGGCTCAGAGAGCTTCGCCGCAGGGATCGCTACGCCGCTGCCCCCTGAGGGCAAGACCGGCAGGGTCAACGGCTGCTCAAAGGCCACACCTGCCACCGAGATCAGCGAATTGATCTCGACCCAGCGCACTGTGAAATTGGACATGCACGGTGGGTCTGAACGCCGAAGGATCAGGCTGATAACCCCCTCTTGGCCTTTCTCGAGGTTGAGGCCATGAGGCAGGGCGATCTGAAGGCGCAGGCCACCTTCGCTCAAATCCAGCACATCCACGTTGAACCAGGGCTGGCCCTCCAGGGATGGGAAACTGATGATGGCGCTCAATGGCTCCGGCAAGACGCGGCGCACACTGGCGCGGTCAGCCGGGAGATACCCCTCTGGCTGGGGAGGTGGCGCATGGCCGGAAAGCCCCTCGCCAGCAGACTCGCTGTGGAGAGGATTGTTGCTGTCCCCTCCCACACCATTGAACGCTAATAATGCGCCAACATTAGAACAATCAGCCCGCTCCGGCCGCCGCCTCCATGCTCAGGCGCTGCTCACTGCGCCCCGCTCCGCCCGGAAAGCTCTGCTCCAGCCGCAGGCCAACCACCTCACTCTCGCGATCCAGGCAGGCAGAGAACGGCAACCGCGAAGAACCGGCAAGGTCGTGGGGATGGAGGCCCCCGGCTGGCGCCGCCGGTCTCCCCAGCAGGGCGGCGCATCCCTTCCATGGCGTGGCTTCAGCAGCAAGGCGGTCGAGCACCACTCGGCTCTGGAACACGCTGCCGGGGTTCACCTGGCCATGGAGGCCATAGGCGGGCCCGCAGCGCCCCAGCACCCGCCCCTGCCAGATGCCACTCGGCGCGGCTCCCACGCTGTAATCAATCGTGCCCTCGGGCGTGTGCAGGCGCAACACTGCGGTACGTCCAGCAAGGCCACAACGGCTGGTGCCCTTGACAGGGTCGTCGGCAACCGAGAGGGCCCGCACGAGGTCGCTGCGGATCAACGCCAGCGCCCGCTGTTGGTTGCCGCGTTCGCGCAGCGCACGGGTGAACTGCTGGGCATGGCGACCTTCTCCCACCAGGGCCTGGATCACCACCCCGCAGAAGCCCAGGCCCAGGGTCATCGCCAGCAGCATCTCCACCAGCCCGAACCCCCAGCGCGTCGCGGCAGGGCGGCGGGTGCAGGCGACAGTCAAACGCAGCGTCATTGAGCTCAAAGCGTGGGGTCGGGGCCGCAGGCGGCACTGTCGGGAGGGGCCTGGCCCGGGCCCAGATAACGGCCAAGGCGCACGAACCCCAGGGGAAGGGCAATCACCAGGCAGCGACGCAACTCCGTGCCCTCGCTGCTCAGCACCACCGTTCCCCCATCGAGCACCAGCCCGGTGCTGCTGAAGCGCAGGGCGGCGGGCAGGTTGTGGCTCAGCTCCACACCGGCCGCTTGCCCACCGTCATCGAGGCCCATGATCGGCTGCGCGCAACCGGGCAGCTCGCCGCCCGTGGGCGCCTGCCAGCCCTGCTCCCCCAGCTCCAGAGCACAGGGTTGGCCGCTGGCCTCAGCAGCCGCCCGGCCGTGCTCGATCGCCAGGGCGATCCGCCGGGTCGCCGCCTCCAGCCGCTGGCGGGCCAGCGTTTCGCCGCTGTCGCGCAGGGCCAGCGCCGCCAGCACAGCGAGGATCAGCGCCGTGATCACCCCCTCCAGCACCGTGTACCCGGCCTGCGGCCCTTGCGGGGTCACGCCCCCACCTCCAGATCCGTCATCGCTGGCAGCTCGGGAACCACCGGGCAAAGGCCATGGGCTGCGGCACTGAACAACCGCCGCCGTTCCAACTGCCCCTCGGCAGCGGTGTAGATCAGCCACACCGCACCGCCATCCGGAACCAGTTGCTTGCGCACGCCCTGCGGCAGGGATGAGGCGCCGCTCGCCAGGCGGGAGACCATCCATGCCGCCGCCACTTCGCAAGAGGCGGGAGCGGGCTGGTCGCGCGCCACGCTGGCCCGCAGGTGGTGGGTGCGTCGCAGCAGATCCGCCTCGATGCCGCTGGCCAAGGCCTCGCGTGCGGCGGCGGCCTGGCTCCAGACGGCACTGGAGGCCCATAGCCGCACAGAGCTGGTGGCAGAAAGGCTGAACACCGCCACAGCCATGATCGCTTCGGTGAGCGTCACAGCCCCATCCCCCGCACGGCGCTGATCGGAGCCGCGCCGGCCTCCTCGGCCAGGCTCACGGCAAAACGACGTTGCATCCCATCGGCACCCTGCTCGCCGACGAGCTGCAGCAGCAGCTGGGCTGGCTCCGCAGCAGCGGCAGGTTTCCAGGCCACCACCCGATAGGACAGCCCCGCCACCGATCCGGCCACGAGCGCAGCGGCGGTGAAACCTTCAGCGCACACCTGCCCCGACCAGCGCTCCGAGGGCAGGTGGAGCAGGCAGGCAAACGGCCCGCTGAGCTGGGCCACCACCTCCTGGGCGGCGGAAGCCAGGGCATCTTCGGCCTGATCGCGCTTGAGGTCGGCCTCCAGCCTTGACCGCGCCTGCAGCGCGGCCGTCTGCACCGACAGACCGCTGAGCAGCAGCACCAGCGAGGCGGCAAAGCTGAACGGCATCAGAAAGCCCTGCGAGGGCGCGCGCCGCTGGGCCCGTTGCAGCGTCAGTTGCCGTCTGCCGCAGCGTGTTCTCCTCGGCTCCATGGGCATGGATGATCACGACCCTGGGAGTGTTCCCGGCCGTGGCTGATTTGCTCCCCGGCAGCGCAGGAAACACCCGGTAGGCTTCGCCCGCTACCCACCAATCACGCAACCGGGCGCCACCGATGGGATGGGATCACGGCTACTACTCCAGTGATTACTACACCATCGGCTACTACCGGGAGATGGCGCCGAACTGGCTCGATTTCGCTGCGCTGGTGAAAGGGCACCGCCCGCCCCGCTCGGTGGAGGGCGAGCCGTTCAGCTATCTGGATCTCGGCTGCGGCATGGGCTTTGGGCTCTGCATCCTGGCGGCGCTCTACCCCGAAGGCGAGTTCACCGGCGTGGATTTCCTGCCCGATCACATCGCCCATGGCCAGTGGCTGGCGCGCCGCCTGGGGCTCGCCAACATCACCTTCCTGGAAGCCGATTTCCTTGATCTCCAGCGTGATCCCTCCCCGCTGCGCCCCGCCGCCGCGGGGGCGACCACACCAGGTGGAGTGGCCCAGTTCCACTATGTGGCCGCCCATGGCATCGCCACCTGGGTGATCGAACCGGTACAGCGTGCCCTGTTTGCAGTGGCGGCGGCGGCACTGAGGCCCGGCGGGCTTTTTTATTGCTCTTACAACACCTATCCCGGCTGGCTGCCACTCCAGGCCTTCCATCAGCTGGTGAAGGTGGAGCGCCAGCAGGGGGCGGGCACGGCGGCGAAGGCCGCCTTGAAACGCGCCAGCGAACGAATGCTTGCCCTGGTGGGCCCGGCCGAAGACCCCGCCGCTCTGGGCCTGGCCCTGCCCACGCTGCGAGCAGAAATGGAGAAAGCGCCCCGCAGGGATCAGCGCTACCTCTCACAGGAATACGCCAACGACGGCTGGCAACCGCTCTATGTGGCCGACATGCATCAGCGCCTGATGGCGCACAAGCTGCGGCCCCTGGCCAGCGCCACCTTGCCGGAACTGTTCGACGATCTACTGCCCGCGCCGCTTCAGGCCGTGGTGAAGGCCGAACAGGATCCGCTGGTGCGCGAAACGCTCCTGGATCTGGGCAGCAACAAAGCCTTCCGCCGGGACATCTTCGTGAACGGCCAGCTCCACCTCAACCTGGCCCAGCGCCACCAGGCCCTTGGCCGCTTGCTCTTGACGCTGCAGGCCGCGCCTCCCATGGACAACTACACCTTCACCACCAGTTTCGGCACCCTCACCGCCAGCCATGCCTCCTGCGCCGGCATGGAGGCGCGCCTGACCGAAGCTGGCCCCTGCAGTCTGGAAGACCTCGCAACAAGCACCAACATGCCGCCTGAGGAAGCCATCCGAGTGGTGACACTGCTGCTGCATGCTAACCGCATCGGCCTGCACCGAGGCGCTGCCTGCGAGGCCGCCCGCGCCAGCTGCCAGCCGTTCAACGCGGCAGTCATCGAACTGATGCTGGAAGGCGCCCAGCTCGCCAACCTTGCCAGCCCGCTGCTCGGCAACGCCGTGAGCTTCACCACCATCCAGGCCATGCTGACCCAAGGCCTGGAGCAAGGCATGGAAGGAGAGTTGCTCGCGGTGTGCGTGCAGGCGGGCCTGGCCGCCATGGGCGCCGCTGATATCAAGGATGCCAAAGGCCAGCTTCTGGAAGATCCTGCCGCCCAGCTGGAGGCCTTCCAGAAGCTGGCCGCCGATCTTCAGACCACCGGGCTGCCGATGCTGCGCCGCCTTGGGGTGCTGGCCTGAGCTACTGATTGAGCTTGAGCACCGCCATGAAGGCCTCCTGGGGCACGTCCACGCGGCCCATCGCCTTCATGCGTTTCTTGCCCTTGGCCTGCTTCTTGAGCAGCTTCTTCTTACGGGAGATGTCGCCGCCATAGCACTTGGCCAGCACATCCTTGCGGATGGCGCTGATGCTTTCGCTGGCAATGATGCGGCTGCCGATCGAGGCCTGGATCGGGATCTTGAACTGCTGGCGTGGAATCAGCTCCTTGAGCTTCTCCACCAGCCCCTTGCCCACGTTGTAGGCCTTGTCGCGGTGCACGATCGTGGTGAGCGGATCGGCCTTCTCACTGTTGATCAACACGTCAAGGCGCACCAGCTCGTTCTTGCGGTAGCCGATCAGGCTGTATTCCATCGAGGCGTAGCCCTTGGTGCGGCTCTTCATCACATCGAAGAAGTCCGTTACCACCTCCGCCAGGGGCATCTCGTAGTGCAGGGTGACCCGATCGGTGGTGATGTATTTCATGTCGATGAACTCACCGCGCCGCTCCTGGCACAGCTCCATCAAGGCGCCGTTGAAGCTGTTGGGGGTGTAGATCTCCAGCTTCACGTAGGGTTCTTCGATCGATTCCCGTTTCTGCGGATCGGGCAGGGTGGCGGGATTGTCCACCATCTGGACACTGCCGTCCACCATGTTCACCTGATAGATCACCGAGGGCGCCGTCACGATCAGGTCGAGGTCGTATTCGCGCTCAAGGCGCTCCTGCACGATCTCCATGTGCAGCAGCCCCAGGAAACCGCAGCGGAAACCGAAGCCCATGGCGCTGCTGGTTTCCGGCTCGTACTTCAAGGCCGCATCGGAGAGCTGCAGCTTGTCGAGCGCTTCCCGCAGATCCGGGTATTGATCGGCATCGGTGGGGAAGAGGCCGCAGAACACCATCGGCTTGGCCTCGGCATAGCCAGGCAGCGGCTCGGCGGCTGGATTGGCCGCCAGGGTGATCGTGTCGCCCACGCGGGCATCGGCCACCGCCTTGATCGAGGCCGCCATGTAGCCCACCTCGCCGGCGTGGAGGCTGTCCACCTGCCGCTGGTCGGGCGCCATCACGCCCACCTCATCGAGCTCCACCGTTTTGCCGCTGGCCATCAGCAGCACCTTGTCCTTGCGGGCGATCACGCCGCTGATCACCCGGAAGTACACGATCACGCCCCGGTAGGGGTCGTAGTAGGAGTCGAAGATCAACGCCCGCAGCGGCTCGCTCACCCGGTCGGCCGGCGCCGGCACCCGGTCCACCACCGCCTGCAGGATGTCGGGCACGCCCAGGCCAGTTTTGGCGGAGCAGTCGATCGCCTTGGAGGTGTCGAGGCCGATGATCGCCTCGATCTCCTCCTTGATCCGCGCGGGATCGGCGCCGGGCAGGTCGATTTTGTTGAGCACTGGAATGATCTCGAGATCGTTCTCCAGCGCCAGGTACACGTTGGCCAGGGTCTGGGCCTCCACCCCCTGGCTGGCATCCACCACCAGCAGGGCCCCTTCGCAGGCCTGCAGGCTGCGGCTCACCTCGTAGGAGAAGTCGACGTGCCCCGGCGTGTCGATCAGGTTGAGGATGTAGAGCTCGCCATCGGCCGCACGGAACTCCATCCGCGCCGCCTGCAGCTTGATCGTGATGCCCCGTTCCCGCTCCAGCTCCATGTTGTCGAGGAACTGGGCCTGCATGTCGCGCTCCGCCACCGTTCCGGTTTCCTGCAACAGGCGGTCGGCCAGGGTGGATTTGCCATGGTCGATGTGGGCAATGATGCAGAAGTTGCGGATCCGCTGAACGGGAACGTCGGTCATCGCAGCGGGTCAGCCCGTTCAGAGGAAGTGTCCGAATCTTAGAAAGCGGTCCCTGCGTCGCCGGGACACCACGCCGGCCGTGCCGAACAGCCCTGCCTTCGGCCGCCCTGCCTAAGCTGATCGCATCCGCGAACCCGATCCATGTCCAGCGAAACCACCGCCCCCACAGCTGAGGTCCCGGCCGCCGATCCCCGTGCCCTCACGGTCGAGAACGTGGAGCGTGTGCTCGATGAGCTGCGCCCGTATCTGATGGCCGATGGCGGCAACGTGGAAATCGTGGAAATCGACGGGCCGATCGTGAAGGTGCGCCTGCAGGGCGCCTGTGGCTCCTGCCCCAGCAGCACCATGACGCTCAAGATGGGCATCGAGCGCAAGCTGCGCGAATCGATTCCCGAGGTGAGCGAAGTGGTGCAGGTGCTCTGAGCGGGGGACCGCGCAGAACTAACCTGCGCCCCATCTGCAATCCCCTCCGTGCTGGATCAGCGCCTCCTGCGCGACAACCCTGCGCAGATCGCCGAAGGCCTGAGCCGCCGGGGCGCGGTGGCTGATCTTGAGGGCTGCCACCAGCTCGCCCTTGAGACGCGTGATCTGGAACAGCAACGCAGTGAGCTGCAAGCAGAAGGCAACCGCATCGGCCGTGAGGTGGGAGAGCTGATCAAGGCCGGCGCCGCCCCCGGCGGCGCGGAGGTGAAGGAGCTGCGCCAGCAGGGCGCGCAGATCAAACAGCGGGTGGGGGAGATCGAGGAGCAGGAGAAGGGCCTCGAAGCGCAGTTGATGCAGCAGCTGATGGTGCTGCCCAACCTGCCCTCGCCCCTCTGCCCCACGGGCCGCAGCGAGGCCGACAACGTGGAGGTGAAGCGCTGGGGCACCCCGCGGCTTGCCGCTGAAGGAGAGCAGCTCGAAGAGCACTGGCAGATTGCCGAACGGCTCGGCATCGTTGACACCGAACGCTCGGTGCGGATTGCCCAGAGTCGCTTCGTGACCCTGATGGGCCAGGGAGCGCGGCTGGAGCGGGCGCTGATCAGCTTCATGCTGGATCGCCACTCCTCCAGGGGTTACACCGAAGTGTTGCCGCCGATCCTGGTGAACACAGCCAGCCTCACCGGCTCCGGCCAGCTGCCGAAGTTCGCCGAGGAAAGCTTCCGCTGCGCAGAGGACGACCTCTGGCTCACTCCCACAGCTGAAGTGCCCATCACCTCCCTGCATCGCAGCGAGGTGATCAACGCCGAACAGTTGCCGCTGAAGTATGCGGCTTACACCCCCTGCTTCCGCCGGGAGGCCGGCTCCTACGGCCGCGACACGCGTGGACTGATCCGCCTGCACCAGTTCAACAAGGTGGAGCTCTATTGGTTTTGCCTGCCCGAGCAATCCGAGCAGGCCCACGAGCAGCTCACCCGGGATGCCGAGGCGATTCTGGAAGCGCTGGAGCTGCCTTACCGGCGCCTGGAACTGTGCAGTGGCGATCTGGGCTTTTCGGCCGCCCGCACCTACGACCTGGAAGTGTGGCTGGCGGGGGCCGGCACCTACCGCGAAATCTCCAGCTGCAGCACCTGCGGTGATTTTCAGGCCCGCCGCGCCTCGATCCGCTACCGGGAGGGCAAGCACACGCGCCTGCTGCACACCCTCAATGGCAGCGGCCTGGCCGTGGGACGCACCATGGCTGCGCTCCTGGAGGCGGGCCAGCAGAGCGACGGCAGCGTCAGGATTCCCTACGCGTTGGTGCCTTACTTCGGCTCCGAGTGGATCGGGAAGCCGTGAGCGGCGCGGTTGGCAGGCCACCCAAACGCTGGAGCAGGGGCACTTTGCTGCCCATCACCACGGCAGCGATCTCTTGGATCCTCGCAATCTGAGCGGGTGTTTCCACAACCACCTGATGATCACGGCCAAGCAACTGCACATCGAGATCCTTGAGCCCCAGCAGCACACAGCTGCTGAGCATGGGCTCCTGAAGCTGTTCGCGCTGGGCCCGGTAGATCAAGGCCTCCAGCACGGAAAAGGGAACGGCGGAACCCACGGCGGGCAAGGCCAGCTGCGTGTAGGAACGCCCCTCCTGCATGCGACCCAGCAGCAACAGATTGAGGCGCTGAACCTGCACAGCCGCCTTGGCACCGGCGGGCCCACGCTCGAAGCCGATGGCTCCGGCCTCCAGCAAGAGCGCAAGCATCACGACAAGCTCACCGTGTGGTTGCTGGCAGATGGGAAAGAGGGAGTCAATCGATGCCGGTGAGGCCGAGAGGGCGGAGAGAACGGGTCCGTAAGCCTGCGGATCTCCCTGAATCTCGCCAAAGCAGGCTCTGAAGCGCAGGGCCGCCAGCGGGTGCGACAACCAGCCCTCCGGCGGCTGCAGCAGATGAAACGAGATCGTGCCGAGACGCTGGCTCCATTCCTGTGGCGTGAGCCGAACATGGCCCTTGGTGAAGAGATCCCTGCGGAATGCCTTATTGGTGGCGAGATCAGCCAGCAATTCACGGGCCTCTGTTCTTGGCTCTTTCACCACCACCTCGCGCATTGGAGCTGGCAGCAGTTCGATGAACGATTCGGAATAGGTGGCCGAACCTAGAAAAGACAACTTGTGCTGCTTGCAGCGCGCACTCATCTGGGTGAAATACAGCGGAGACCAACCCGCATTGGCATATTCACCAAAGAGATAGTCGACAGGTGCAAACTCAACGGATTGCAGCTCTCTACTCAGGTTTGGATACGAGGCGCTCAACTGGGAGGGCTGCGATTCATCGCCAAGCAGTTGGGTGAGCACGCGCGCTGCTGCATGGAAGTGGAGCCCTTGGGCCCCCTGGTGCGCTGCAGGAAACTCGAGCGCAAGAAGCTGTTGAAAACTGCTCCTTGCCAGCCAGCCGGGATAGGTGTTGTAAGAGCAATAAAACAACCCGCCAGAACGCAAAGAGGCGGCCGCCACAGCCAGCAGGGCCTGTTGAACGGGCTCGGTGACCCAAGTGGCGATGCCATGGGCTACCACGTAATGGCAGCCACCAACAGACCACGGAAGAAGCGCACCTGGAGCCGCCAGGTCCAGAAAATCAGCTTCGATGATCTCCAAGTTCTTCAGCCCGGCGCGGCGGGCCAGATCCAGACCGTGGGCCACATGATCAGGATGAAAATCCACCCCAAAAAAGCGGCCTTCTGGATAAAGCGAGGCCAGCAACACCAGGGAAAATCCCGTGCCGCAACCAAGATCGAGAAAAACGAAGGGCTCACCTTCAGATTCTCTGGGCGGCAAGTCACCCTTGAGCAAGGCGGCAAAATCAAGCCAACTTGGCGTTAGCTCACGGTAAAAAACACTCGTATAAGAACTTGAGGAGTGATAGCCGTGATCCCAGCCAGCTTGAGCCAATTCAGTGAATGCTCAGGGAGGCTCCAGAATAGAGATCAAGTGTGCGTGTGACCACGTTCGCAGAACCCGGCACGGTGAGCCCTAAGTTCAACCTCACCCAGGTGCAGTCGGCTGAAACGGTGGCTGAGAAAGCGGAAACGTTGGTAAGCACCCGGCTGCCAGTGGCTGCTGTTGCCGTTAGCAGGCCATTGGCTCCCACCTGGGGGCCATCCCGTAGCAAATCGGATCCGTTGAGGTAATACCTGAGCACGGTGTAGGTGATGGCGTTAGAACCTGGAGCTTGGACCGGAACCAGCAGACGCAGATCTGCAGCGGCGGCAGCGGGCGCGCACACAGAAGGATTCTGAGGCTTGCAGGGGGTATCGGGCGGGGTGGCCGTTGTGCGTGGATTGGCCCCACCGCGTAAAAGGCAGGCTTCACTCACCTCCACTTTCAACAGATCGGATACGCGCCTGAAGCTGCGATCGATGGTAGAGGAGGCATAGACGTTGTCTGCGATGCGGATCTGCTGGACAGAAAGGAAAGCCACAGATCCCATCGCGAGGATGGAAAGCACCCCTCCGATCAGCAGTTCAACCAGGGTGAAGCCATTCGCGTGCCTGGGTTTGGCAGCAGCAGATCTGATCATGTGCGCTCCCAAACGGTGCAGGTTTGAGCCACATTCCCTGTGGCGTTGTTGATGCCGGTGCTGATCGAGCCGAATGAAATCCTTACACAACGCAAGGGCAATTGATTGCTCACAGCGATCTTCACGGTGGCTTCCACATTGCCGGCCACAACCCCACCCCTAGGAGTGAAGGCCAACGATGTTGTGCCCACGGGGGTGTAGGTAACGGCAACGTCGTAGGTGCGATCACCGTAGACGGAGGGAAGTAACAGGTTGGCCTCTGGGGTGCACCTGGCATCGCTGGTCAGGAGGGAAGCAAACGTGGCTCCTGGTTCCAGCGCGTTGCCCGTTGTGAATTGCACGCGGCAGGGCCCAACGGAACCTGAGCGTGCAGAAATAGCCTCCAACCAGCCAACCAACTCGGCGGTGGCTGTGTTGGCGTAATCCCGTCGGGCGATCACCTGGGAGGAGGCATACACACCCCCCAGGGCGATCACACCGATCACCGCCACGGTGATCATCAGCTCGGCGAGCGTGAAGGCCTGCCTACGGGATGCGCGAAGGGAGCCAGCAACGTTGAGCTTCATGGGCAGAAATACGCCATCTGGGGGATGATGTTTTCAACGCGAACAACGCGGTTGTTGAGGGTGTTATCTGTAAAGGTAACCCGCAAGATGCGCTCGGGCTGGATGGATGTGGTGCGGGTGGCGTTAGCAGGCTGCGGAATGGCATTCACAGCCGTTTGGAAGGGTGTGAGGAAGGCGGTGTTGTTGTTCGCCGCACAGAGCTGCTCCACCGCAAGGGGCTCAGAAGGGGTGGTGGTATTCGGAAAATTGGCGGTGGTGGAGAGAAGATCAACCTGAGGGAAGTAGTAACGATCATCCAACGGATTGTTGGTGGCACAGGGCTGGGTCACCCCTGAGATCACCCCGAAGGTGGTGGGGGGGGTTGTTGTGCAAACTCCAGAACAGCAGGTGTAGCGGCGTGCCAATGTCTTGATTTCGCGCAGGTTGTCGTCAATGCTCGATTGCATCACTACCTGCTGCCGCGTGGACACTGTTCTGCGGCTGATGCCGTTGAAGATAGCACCGGTGGAGATCAACACAATCGTGATCATCAGGGTGAAAACCAACACCTCCACGATGGCGGATCCCTGTGCTGCAGAGGAAGGGCCATGGCTGTTGTGATGGCCTCTGAAATTGAGTGAGTTGCGCATCAGCTCAATCCAGAGATCCTTTGCGTGCAGCCGTTGAGGAACGCGCCACCCAGTCGATTCCATCCCAGCGAATGAACGTGAGATCGGCAGAGTTTGAAGCGCCCACCAATTGCGTGAGGTCGGTGGATGCCGAAGGCGGAACCCTGAAGTGGTTTTGTCCGCAGGCGTAGATCGTGCGGGCCCAGAGCCTGCCGCCAAAGTTCCAGCTGTCATCGCCAGCAAACTCTGCAGCGGGAATGGCAGGAATACTGGAACATCCATTCACAGCAAAGGAGAACAGGCCCCAGGGGAAATAGAACCATGCCCCTGCAATGCGCGAACGATTCGCGGAACTGGCACTGGAATCGGCACCGATGGCAATGATCTGGTTGCAGGGCTGGTTACTGAGATTCAGATCGGTGCAGTTGTTCGCAGGTGCGGTGTCACGCCCAAACATATTGAAGCGGTCATATTCGCCGACGGGATTGAATTCATTTTCAGGCACCAGGGTGTCGCAATTATCCACCGGAGCCGTTGTGAGCGGATTGCCCCTCGCGCATGCCACATTCGCCATTGTTGCTCCACCAACAAGATTGATCAATGGGTCGTTGCCACTGATACCCCTGGTATCCTCTGCTCTGTTGTAGTAGAACGTGGTGGAGCGATCAGTTGTATCGATCCAGAGCACATTGCCAAGATTGATCATGTCCACAGTTGGGCCGAGGCAATGAAATCCACCCGTGAAACTGGAGGTTACAGGGAAGGTGGAACTATATTCACAGACGTTTCGATACTGAGGAACCTGCCCGGCAAGGGAACTCTTGATGGCAACGTTGTCCAGAGTTACTGTGTTGATTCGATTCGTGCCCGTGGCAAAGTTGCTGTTGGCGCGAAGTCTGAACTTCACAAAATGGCTGAAGCGATTGGTTGAAGTGATGCCTGCCGCAGGTGTCATGGCGGCTTCGGGGAACTCAACCCGGCAGGTGTATGTGGATCCCGAGAGAACACAATCATCAGCATCGGCACCTCCCGACTCCACAACGTCACCGTCAGCCCTGAACGTGGCCAGCTGAACCCAGCCGGTGTCCGTGTCTATGTCCGCATCAGTGGTAACACCTGATCCAAAACTATAATCCAAACGCAGTGCTGAGATGTTGGCAAAGCTGCCTGCACCTGTGCGACTGAAGGTGAACTCCAACACAGGCGTTTGCAAGCCGAAAAGATTCACAGCGCGGGCCAAAGCCGGTGCATTGGTGAATGTGGTACCAAAGTTTCCACCTACGTCCCGGAAGGTCACTTGCCCACCTGAAATGGTCAAATCCCCCGTGGTAAGTGAGGGGGTTCCGTTGGATGTATCACGCTCCTCCCAGGGGGTGGGCCAGCGGGGTGTGCTGTCTGATGTGCGGCCAGTAAGACTGTTGGAGGCAAAGTTATCGCCAATACCGCCATCTACGGCACCTGGCCTAGAGATCACAGCCCAGGTGTGAACATCTGAACCATTGAACACAGAGGCACATTCGTTATCTACCAGGTACTTCGTGTTGCAGTACTCCAGGAAGGGGCCCGGCGTTACTTGGTTAAGCCCAGTGGCGGCGTTGCCACGAATCCACACATTAACGGTGTTATCAGCGACCGTATCCGCCCGGATCTGGGGATAACCGCCAAGGTTGGCGGAGTTCACCGTCTGCTTGCTGACGGTGTCTGGGTAGCCACCGGCCGTCCAGTTGTAGGTGTAGTTGCTGGTGATGGAGGGAAGCCCGGCCGAGAGGAACAGCGGCACCACTGGAATGCAGGAGGCCGCTCTACCGGCAATCGATGCCGCATCGCCCCAGCTGGTCGGGCAGGGGTTGGGCGCACCGCTTGGGACAGTAAAGGCGGCGAGATTGCCTGCCGGAACGCCTGGCATCAAATCATTGGTCGTGTCCCTGGTGTTGGGAACCATGCGAAAGCCAACCTGCCGGCCGCCGACCACCTGATCCGTGGTTCGGTCCCAAGTGTGGCTGGGAGCGGCAATGATGCCCAGGATCGATCCTATGTTGACCACTTGATTGGCCGTGTTTCTACGGGTGTAGCGGTCGTTGGCCAGCTGGGAGAAAAACCTGCCGCCGTTGATGCCGGTGATAATGCCGAATTCGATGCCACAGAACCGGCTGTCGGCGCCAAGATCACCAGGCGCCGAAGCCCCTGAGGTGGATCCACCGGAGGCATTCGTTCCAAACGAACCGCCGCAGCATTTCGGCACCACCTCAAATTCCTTGGTGATGGTGGAGGAGGAGAAGGTGCCATCCGGCCGGTACACCCGCCCCTCCACAGTGACCGCAATGAACCCTGTGTTCGTGCCCGGCCGCAGTGCACCACTGCCGTCGGGATCATCCAGGTTCACCAAAGCGTTGAAGGTAGTTCCTGAGGGGATGGTTCCGGCCTGGCTTAACGCTGTGCCATTGGCTGCGAAGGTTCGAAACACCGATCGACGATCCAGAGCGCCTTGATTGCCAGCGGAATAACGAACCGATTGAAGGGCGAAGCGGCGGTTGCCCTGGTTCACCTGGGCAAGGTCTTCAAGGTTGCGGAACTGGCCATTGGCCAGGCCAACGGCTCGGGCAGAAGGAAAGCCGGTGCCACCGGGGCGCTCATTGCTGGTGGAGATGCAGGGGCTTTGCAGGGCCGCGTTGGTTGTGGTCCATTGGTTGGGAGGCGTGCTCCCCGCCACCAGCAACTGGCGGTTTTCCGGTTGGTTGAAGGTGGCAATGATCTGATCAGCGCCTGCCTCCGCCACCTGCTGGGCATCACGGCTTTCACCACTGCCCAATGACGCCAGATTGGAGCCGCTGACGACCGCCACCAGACCCAGCGAACCCACCAGCAGCGCCAGGACCACCAACATCCCCGCCACCATGACGGAGCCCGTTTGCTTCTCCGCCCGGGCGTAGCCACTGAGGAGATGAAACAGCAATCGGGCCTTGAGAACCCGAGCATGGGGGGGGATGACAGTACGCACGCCGCGGCGCGAATTCCTACCAGGCATCCCGGTACGACCGACTCAATCGAAAAACTCTAGCAAAGCTCTGGGGGATCTCTCACCATTTCATAAGATCGCCCGCAACGCAGTCTGTTCCCTGGTCCACAAGCCCGACAGCCGCCTTGGAACTGGTGGGCAGGCGTAGGGGATCAAGAGGGTGTGGGGGGAGCCGGGGGAGGGGTTTCCGGCACGCACGCAGCCCGGCGCACCCCGCACAATGGACAAATTGCCTGAAGCCAACGGAATGGGTGTCCTCGCGGCCCTGGCCATCCTTGCCGGCCTGATCGTCGTCCACGAAGCGGGGCACTTCTTCGCAGCCACCTGGCAGGGGATCAGGGTCAGCGGCTTCTCGATCGGCTTCGGCCCGGTGCTGCTGGAGCGGCGGCGCCGTGGCGTGCAGTTCGCCCTGCGGGCCATCCCCCTGGGCGGCTACGTGGCCTTTCCCGACGACGACGAAGACAGCGACATCCCGGCCGACGATCCGGATCTGCTGCGCAACCGCCCGCTGCCGCAGCGGGCCCTGGTGATCGCCGCCGGCGTGCTGGCCAACCTGCTGCTGGCCTGGGCCGTGCTGGTGGCCCAGGGGGCCGTGGTCGGCATCCCCGCCGGCTTCAGCGCCACCCCCGGTGTGGTGGTGGCGGCGGTGCAACCCGGCCTGCCGGCGGCGGCCTCCGGCCTGCGCCCCGGCGACCGCATCCTCAGTCTGGCGGGCACGTCCCTGGGCGGCGGTCAGAGCGCCGTGGAGGGCCTGGTGGCCGACATCAAGGCCGCTCCACAGCGCTCGCTGCAGCTGGTGGCTGAGCGCGCCGGCAGCACCGTGACGCTCACGCTCACGCCCGATGCCCAGAACGGCATCGGCCGCATCGGCGCCCAGCTGCAACCCAGTGGCAGCGAGGCTTTCCGGCCTGCCCGCAGCCCGCTGGAGGTGATCGGCCATGCCAACCGCACCTGCCTCAAGCTGATCCGCCGCACCGTGGATGGCTTCGTTTCTCTGGTCACCCACTTCGGCGAGACGGCACCCCAGGTGTCAGGGCCGGTGAAGATCGTGGAAATGGGCGCTTCTCTCGCCCGCGACGGCGGCGGCAGCCTTTTTCTGTTCACGGCGCTGATCTCGATCAACCTGGCCGTGCTCAACGCCCTGCCGCTGCCCCTGCTCGATGGCGGCCAGTTCGTGCTGTTGCTGCTGGAGGGCCTGCGCGGCCGGCCGCTGCCGCAGCGCCTGCAGCTGGCCTTCATGCAGTCGGGCTTCCTGTTGCTGGTAGGCCTCAGCCTGGTGCTGATCGTCAAGGACACCAGCCAGCTCTCCGCGGTGCAGCAGCTGCTGGGCCGCTGACGTGCCCCGCTTCCCCACCGCCCGCCAGCGGGCGCCACTGATTCTGGAGCGCCTGGCCACGCTTTACCCGGAGGCCACCTGCTCGCTCGACTGGCGCACCCCCTGGGAGCTGCTGGTGGCCACCATGCTCTCGGCCCAGTGCACCGACGAGCGGGTCAACAAGGTGACGCCGGCCTTGTTCGAGCGCTTCCCCGACGCGGCCGCCGCTGCAGCCGTGGACAGCGACGCGGTGGAGCCCTACGTGAAATCCACCGGCTTCTTCCGCAACAAGGCCAAAAACATCGTGGCCGCCTCCCGGCTGCTGCTGGAACGCCACGGCGGCCAGGTGCCGGCCTCCATGCCGGAGCTGCTGGAGCTGCCGGGCGTGGCCCGCAAGACGGCCAACGTGGTGCTGGCCCATGCCTTCGGCATTCATGCCGGCGTCACGGTGGACACCCATGTGCGGCGCCTCAGCAACCGGCTCGGCCTCACCCGCCAGAGCGAACCGGTGAAGATCGAGCCCGACTTGATGAAGCTGTTTCCGCAGCCTGAGTGGGAAAACCTCTCGATCCGGCTGATCTTCCATGGCCGAGCCGTGTGCCGGGCCCGCAACCCCGGCTGCGGCAGTTGCCCGATGGCTGATCTCTGCCCCAGCCATCCCGACCACGGACCGGGCGGCAGACGCACCGTTCCTGCCGCAGGGTAGGGTTGGTCCCCATCCGCAACAGCAAAGCAGCCGCATGGCGAAGAAGTCGATGATCGCGCGTGACGTGAAGCGCAAAAAAATCGTGGCTCGTTTCGCTGTCAAGCGCGCCGCTCTGAAGGCCGCGTTTGAAGCCGCCGCCGATCCCATGGAACGGCTGGAGATTCACCGCCAGATCCAGGGCCTGCCCCGCAACAGCGCCCCCAACCGGGTGCGCAACCGCTGCTGGGCCACCGGCAAGCCCCGCGGCTACTACCGCGATTTCGGCCTGTGCCGCAACCAGCTGCGCGAGCGCGCCCACAAGGGCCTGCTGCCGGGTGTCACCAAGTCCAGCTGGTGAGCCGCTGAACCTGCGCCGGCTCTCCTGCACCACCGCTCCACGGGGTTAAGGGAGGGCCGGATGCGAGACTGCCTTTCGACAACAAAACGGACATAAGACGACGTGCCAGGAAAAATTCAGTCGGTCTCCTTCGATGGTCGGGAGATCCGGCTGACCACAGGGCTGTATGCCCCCCAAGCTGGGGGATCGGTGTTGATTGAATGCGGTGATACGTCCGTGCTGGTCACGGCCACCCGCGCCAAAGGCCGCGAAGGCATCGATTTCCTGCCCCTCACCTGCGATTACGAAGAACGGCTGTATGCCGCCGGGCGCATCCCCGGCAGCTTCTTTCGCCGGGAAGCACGCCCCCCCGAGCGGGCCATCCTCACCACCCGCCTGATCGACCGCCCGCTGCGGCCCCTGTTCCCCTCCTGGCTGCGCGACGACATTCAGGTGGTGGCCACCACCCTCTCGCTGGATGAGCGGGTGCCGCCCGATGTGCTGGCAGTCACGGGCGCTTCGATCGCCACCCTGCTGGCGCGCATGCCCTTCTACGGCCCGATGGCGGCTGTGCGCGTGGGTCTGCTGGGCGACGATTTCGTGCTGAACCCCAGCTTCCGCGAGATCGAACGCAGCGACCTGGATCTGGTGGTGGCCGGCACCCCTGCCGGTGTGGTGATGGTGGAAGCGGGCGCCAACCAGCTGCCCGAACAGGATGTGATCGAGGCCATCGACTTCGGCTACGAAGCGGTGGGTGAACTGATCAAGGCCCAGCTCACCCTGCTGAGCGACCTGGGCATCGAGCAGGTGATCCCCGAGCCGAAGGTGGAAGATCCCGCCCTGCCGGACTTCCTCGAGCAGGAATGCGGCAAGGGCATCGGTGAGGTGCTCAAGCAGTTCACGCTCACCAAGGCGGAGCGTGATGCCCAGCTCGATGCCATCAAGGCGGAGGTGGCCGTCAAGATCGGCGCCCTCAGCGACGACGACCCGATCCGCCTGGCCGCCGCCGGCAAGGCCCTGGGCAACACCTACAAGGGCATCACCAAGAAGCTGATGCGCGCCCAGATTCTCAGCGAAGGCAAGCGGGTGGATGGCCGCAACCTCGACGAGGTGCGCCCCATCACCGCCGCCGTGGGTGTGCTGCCCAAGCGGGTGCATGGCTCGGGCCTGTTCCAGCGTGGGCTCACCCAGGTGCTCTCCTGCGCCACCCTCGGCACCCCCAGCGATGCCCAGGAACTCGACGACCTCAACCCGTCGAGCGAGAAGACCTACCTGCACCACTACAACTTCCCCCCCTACTCGGTGGGCGAGACCCGGCCGATGCGCTCCCCCGGCCGCCGCGAGATCGGCCATGGCGCCCTGGCGGAGCGGGCCATCACCCCCGTGCTGCCCCCGAAAGAGAAATTCCCTTACGTGCTGCGGGTGGTGTCGGAGTGCCTCAGCTCCAACGGCTCCACCTCGATGGGCTCGGTGTGCGGCAGCACCCTGGCGCTGATGGATGCCGGCGTGCCGCTGCAGGCTCCCGTGAGCGGCGCCGCCATGGGCCTGATCAAGGAAGGCGATGAGGTTCGGATCCTCACCGACATCCAGGGCATCGAGGATTTCCTCGGCGACATGGACTTCAAGGTGGCCGGCACCGAGAAGGGCATCACCGCCCTGCAGATGGACATGAAGATCACCGGTCTGGCGGTGACCACCGTGGCCGACGCCGTGAACCAGGCTCGCCCCGCCCGTCTGCACATCCTCGAGAAGATGCTGGAGGCGATCGAGAAGCCCCGCGACACCATGTCGCCCCATGCACCCCGCCTGCTCAGCTTCCGCATCGATCCGGAACTGATCGGCACCGTGATCGGTCCTGGCGGCCGCACCATCAAGGGCATCACCGAGCGCACCAACACCAAGATCGACATCGAGGACGGCGGCATCGTCACGATCGCCAGCCATGACGGCGCCGCCGCCGAAGAGGCCCAGCGCATCGTGGAAGGTCTCACCCGCCGCATCAGCGAAGGGGAGCAGTTCAGTGGCACCGTCACCCGCATCATCCCGATCGGCGCCTTCGTGGAGATCCTTCCCGGCAAGGAAGGCATGATCCACATCTCCCAGCTCTCGGAAGCCCGGGTCGAGAAGGTCGAAGACGTGGTGAAGGTGGGTGATCCCGTCACCGTGCGCGTGCGTGAGATCGACAACCGCGGCCGCATCAACCTCACCCTGCGGGGCGTCTCCCAGGAACCGGTAGCGGTCTGAGGTCAACGGGGCTGACCCCAACCCAACGCCAGCCATGGCCGCACCATCGGGTGATGAACCGCTTCCTCTCGGCGCACCTGAGGCAAAGGCGGCATCCTCAAGGGGTGCGCTTGGCGCCGAACCGGCGGCCGGCGTGCTCTATCTGGTGGGCACGCCGATCGGTAACCTCGCGGATCTCTCGCCCCGGGCCCGGCTGGTGCTGGAGCAGGTCGATCGCATCGCCTGTGAAGACACCCGCCACAGCGGTCAGTTACTGGCGCGGCTTGGCATTCGCCGGCCGCTGCTGAGCTTTCACCAGCACAACCAGGCCACCCGCCTGCCCGAACTGCTGGAGGCGCTGCAGCGCGGTGAGCGGCTGGCAGTGATCAGCGACGCCGGCCTGCCAGGCATTTCCGATCCCGGCGAACCGCTGGTGGCCGCCGCGCGGCAGGCGGGGCTGGAGGTGGTGTGCATTCCTGGCCCCTGCGCCGTCACCACCGCGCTGGTGAGCAGCGGCCTGCCCAGTGGCCGCTTCTGCTTCGAGGGATTTCTGGCCGCCAAGCCCAGCCAGCGGCGGCGTCAGCTGCAGGAACTGGCGGCCGAGCCGCGCACCCTGGTGCTGTTCGAGGCTCCCCACCGGCTGATCGCCCTGCTGGAGGATCTGCTGGAGCTGCTGGGCGATCGCCCCCTGCGGGTGGCACGGGAGCTCACCAAGCGGCATGAGCAGCAGGTGGGCCCCACGGTGGCCGCCGCCCTGGAGCACTTCCGCCGGGTGCCGCCGCTCGGGGAGTGCACCTTGGTGCTGGGCGGCGCGCCCCCAGCGGCGCAACCCGCCTGGAACGAGGCTGCGCTGCGGGCCGAGCTGGAGAGCCTGCTAGTGGATGGGCTCAGCAAACGGGAAGCCGCCCGCACCCTGGCGGAACGCACCGGTCACAGCCGCCGCGACCTCTACGCCCTGCTGCACCGCGACGGGCTGGAAGCCGAGGAGCGCGACAGCGCCAGTGGCGACCACGAAGGGAGCTCGCACACCTGAGCGCTGCTGACCCGCAGGCCGCCGGCGCGTCACACTCAGGGGGCGACCCCTTCAACCACCGCCGCCGCCATGCTGGTGCGCCTTCGACTCCTGGCCGGCAGTGTGGCCGGCGGCCTGCTGCTGCTTGTGGTGCTGTGCCTGGGCGGGCAGAACCTCAACGACCGGCCCCAGCTGCGGCTCGGCTTTGGCCGCAGCGCCCCGCTACCCAGCGGCTTTCTGGTGGGCCTGGCGCTGGTGGTGGGGGTGATCAGCGGCGGGGCAGCCACGGCGCTGCTGATGCCGGGCGATGATCAGGATCCGGGCAGGGAGTAAAGCGCCCCTTCGAGCACCACACGGGTGATGCCCTTGCGCAGCAGGTAGGGGGCGGTGCGGCGGATCACCTGGCTGTCAGGCACCTGGATCACCCGCTGGGTGCGGCCACAGTGGCGTTTGGCCTGGCGTGGGTTGCTGAACACCACCAGGGCACGGCGCCGGGATTCCTCCTCCGGCAGCAGGCCGAGTTCGGGGAAATCGCTGAGGGGCCGGTCCTGCAGCTCCACGGTTTTGTCGACCAGCATGTAGAGGCTGTCAGGCAGGGGCGCCGCCTCGAACGGCAGGCAGGTGGCGGCAGGGCGGTCGAGCAGGGTTTCGCCGATCGGCACGGGCGTGAACAGGTCGGGCTCATCGTCAGCGTCTTCGCTGTCGCTGTCGGCATCGTTGTCGTCGGCGTCATCGCCGAAATCATCCGCATCGTCAATCGCCAGCACCTGGGCATCGTCATCGTCATCGCCGTCGGCGGCCGGATCCTGCCCGGCGGGATCGCCAAGGGTGGCAGGGGCGAATCCGGAGCCGAAGGGAGCAAGGGGCTCACTGCCGGGCTCCGCAGTGTCTGAGGCTTGGGGAAGGACATCCCCGGCGTCCGCAACACCGGCAGTGGCGCCGGCCTGGTCTGCGGCGTCGCCGCTGGCGGCAGGCTCTGCGGCTGGCCCTTCAGCCTGGACCTCGGCCTGCTCGAACAGGGGCCCGGCGGGGATCACGGTGGCGTCAAGCGGGTGAGCAATGGCGGCCCTGCGCATTGCCGGCCCCTTGCCGCGCTCCAGCTTGATCTGCTCGTAGCGCTCGGCGCCGATGGCGGCCTTCACCACCCGGGTGGCGGTGGCGGCGCTGCAGCCGAAGGCAGCGGCCAGCGCCTGGGCAGTGTCCCCCTGCTGATAGCGGGCGACGAGCTCCTGCCGATGAGCGTCGCTGAGCCGGGTGGACGCCATTGGGAAGGTTTCACAGCAGACCACCTTAGGCTGTGCCGGTGGGCCGTTAGCTCAGTTGGATAGAGCATGCGACTTCTAATCGCACGGTCGCTGGTTCGAATCCAGCACGGCCCGTTTGTCCGCCGTTCGCCGACTCCTGAGCTCAGGGGGCAACGGCGAGCAGTGAGTCGCGCTTAAGTGGCAACGGCCAGCGGAGCGCCGCCGCGGGCGCGCTGCAGCAGGGTGTCGTCGGAAGGCTGGCGCAGCTGGTCGGCGAGGCCGAAGCGTTGCAGCAGCCGGATGAAGCGGAAGGTGGGGTCGTGCCGCAGCCGCAGCTGGCCGTCGCGCACGGTGTAGCCCTGACGCACCGCAAAGGGGAAGGCGTGGTGCAGGTTGTGCCAGCCCTCACCGAGCGTGATCAGTGCCACCAGGGCGTTGTTGCGGCTGTGGTCGTCGGTACGGAAGGGCTGATCGCCCCACACGTGCGCCACCGAGTTCACCGTGGCCACGCCGTGGAACAGCACGGTGGTGCTGAGGAAGAAGGCGCCCAGGTACATCCAGCCGCCCACCAGATAAGACAGCCCGGCCAGGGCCAGCAGGGGCAGGAAATGGAGCCGATCGAGGCGGCGCAGCACCGGATCCGCTTCCACGTCCGCCGGCAGCTCATCGGGGAAGAAGCTCGAGCGCAGCAGCCAGCCAGCCTGGGAGTTCCACAGCCCCCGCCAGCCCTGCAGCGGCATCAGCGGGGTGTGGGGGTCGGCGGCGGTGTCCACATGGCTGTGATGCTGCAGGTGGTGGGCCTTCCACCAGCTCGGGCCCATCTGGCCGGCGGAAGCCGCCACAGCGCAGCCGATCCAGAGCACGGCACGCGGGGCGCGGTAGCTGCGGTGCACCAGCAGGCGGTGATACACCGACGTGATCGCCAGCATGCGCACCAGATACAGCCCCACCGCCCAGAGCAGGGCTCCGAGGCTCAGGCCCGTGACCAGCAGCAGCAGGCAACCGATGTGAAAGGAAACAATGAAGATCGGTCCCAGCAGGTACAGGGAACGGTGCAGGCCAGAGTTCAGAAGGAGAGGTGAGCGCTGGCTTCAAGCTAGTGGGCGCCCTTGCGCGCTGTTCGCGAAGAAATCCCCCAGCCGCGGGCCACCGGGCCGGGGCTGCCTACGTTGAAGCCGGCGGAGCGGTGGTTCCATGAGCCCAGCACCCGGGCCTGAGGGCAACCGGCTCGAACCCGGTTCAGGGCAAGTCGACCAGCCCCCGCAGCCGTTCGCGGCGCTGGAGCCGCTGCTGCGTCGCCATCACCACCGCGCCGGTGGCCTGATCGAGGTGCTGAACGGTGCGCAGGAGATCTACGGCCACCTCAGCGAGCCGCTACTGCGCCATGTGGCCCGCAGCCTGGCATTGCCGGACAGCCAGGTGTTCGGCACCGCCAGCTTCTACCACCTGTTTCGCTTCCAGCCCCCGGCGCGTCACAGCTGCGTGGTGTGCACCGGTACGGCCTGTGAAGTGAACGGCGCGTCTGAGCTGGTGGCGGCCCTGGAGGGCGCCCTGCGGCTCCGCCTCGGTGGACGCAGCGGCGACGGGCTGGTGAGCCTGGAGGGCGTGCGCTGCCTGGGCACCTGCGGCGCCGCGCCGGTGCTGGTGATCGATGGCGTGGCGTTGCCGCACCAGAGCCCGGCCCGCGCCCTTACGGCCCTGCAAGCGCTGACGCCATGAGCGCCATCAGCCCCGGCGGTGAAGCGATGCAGCAGGTGCGCTGCTGCAGCGCTGCCGGCTGTCTGGTGAGCGGGGCGGGCCCCTTGCGCGAGGCCCTGGAAGCGGCCGTGGCCCGCCATGGCCTGGAGCAGCGGCTCATGATCACCCCTGTGGGCTGCCTGGGCCCGTGCAGCCAAGGCCCGCTGCTGGCGGTGGACCCTGAGGGCGCCCTGTTCAGCGGCGTCGAGGCGGCTGAGGCCGACGGGCTGATCGTCGCCCTGGCCCGGCGCTCGCAGGTGGCGGCACCCGAACAGGACGGACCGCTCCAGTGGCAGCCGTCCCGCGGCGCACGGCTCGACACCGGCGCCCCCTTCTTTGCGCGGCAGCGGCGCATCGTGCTGGAGCAGTGCGGCCGGATCGACCCGGAGCGGATCGAGGCGGCGATCGCCTGCGGCGCCTACACCCAGCTGCGCCGCGTGGTGCAGACCCTCAGCCCCGCCGAGGTGGTGGACGCGCTGCGCCGCAGCGGCCTGCGCGGGCGCGGCGGCGCCGGCTACCCCACCGGGCTGAAGTGGGCCACGGTGGCCGCCATGCCGGGCGAGCACAAGGTGGTGGTGTGCAATGCCGATGAAGGCGACCCCGGCGCCTTCATGGACCGCAGCGTGCTGGAAGGCGACCCCCACCGCGTGCTGGAAGGAATGGCGATCGCGGCCCATGCGGTGGGAGCAGATCAGGGGTTCATCTACGTGCGTGCCGAGTACCAGCTGGCGATTGCCCATCTGCGCCAGGCGATCGAGCAGGCCCACCAGTGGCAACGGCTCGGCCAGCAGCTCTTTGGCACCCGCTTCAGCTTCACGGTGGAGCTGCGGGTGGGCGCCGGGGCCTATGTGTGCGGCGAGGAAACGGCACTGATCCGCTCGATCGAAGGTGGACGCGGCACGCCCCGCCCCCGCCCCCCCTACCCCGCGGAACGGGGGGTGGGCGGCCTGCCGACGCTGATCAACAACGTGGAGACCTTCGCCAACGTGGTGCCGATCCTGCGGGAAGGCGCCGACTGGTTCGCCGCCATCGGCACGGCCGGCAGCACGGGCACCAAGGTGTTCAGCCTCACCGGCAACGTGCGCCGCGGCGGGCTGGTGGAAGTACCGATGGGCACCACCCTGGCCACGATCGTGGTGGAGATGGGCGAGGGCACCCCGGACGGGGCAGGCATCAAGGCGGTGCAGACCGGCGGCCCCTCAGGCGGCTGTGTGCCCGCCGCCCATCTCGACACCCCGGTGGATTACGAGAGCCTGCAGGCACTGGGCACGATCATGGGCTCCGGCGGCATGGTGGTGCTCGACCACGCCACCGACATGGTGGCCCTGGCGGCCTTCTTCATGGCCTTCTGCCGCGAGGAATCCTGCGGCAAGTGCGTGCCCTGCCGCGCCGGCACCGTGCAGCTGCATGGGCTGCTGCAGAAGCACCTGGCCGGCGAGGCCACAGCCGCCGACCTGAGCCAGCTGGAGGCGCTGTGCCACATGGTGCGGGACACCAGCCTGTGCGGGCTGGGCCAGAGCGCCCCCAAGCCGGTGCTCAGCACGCTGCGCTTCTTTCGCAGCGACTACGAGGCGCGCCTGCGGCCGGACCCGACAGCGGCGCCCACCGCCACAGGAGGGGCCCCATGAGCGTCTGCACGCTCACGATCGACGGCCAGGCGGTGGCCGCCGCCGCCGGCACCACCGTGCTGCAGGCGGCGCAGCAGGCGGGGATCGCCATCCCCACCCTCTGCCACCTGGAGGGCCTGAGCCCGGTGGCGGCCTGCCGCCTCTGCCTGGTGGAGATCGCCGGCAGCGACAGGCTGCAGCCCGCCTGCGTCACCGCCGTGGCGGAAGGGCAGGTGGTGCACAGCGCCACGCCACGCCTGCGCGATCACCGGCGCACCGTGATCGAGCTGCTGTTCACCGAGGGCAACCACGTGTGTGCCATGTGCGTGGCCAACGGCCACTGCGAACTGCAGGACCTGGCCGTGGACGTGGGCATGGACCACACGCGTCTGCCGTACCGCCACCCCCAGCGCGCGGTGGACCTCTCCCACCACCGCTTCGGGCTCGACCACAACCGCTGCATCCTCTGCACCCGCTGCGTGCGTGTGTGCGATGAGGTGGAGGGGGCCCATGTGTGGGACGTGGGCTGGCGGGGCGAGCACTGCCGGATCGTCGCCGGGCTGAATCAGCCCTGGGGCGCGGTGGACGCCTGCACCGACTGCGGCAAGTGCGTGATGGCCTGCCCCACCGGCGCCCTGTTCCACAAGGGCGATGGCGCCGAGGAGAAACACGAGGAGGCCTGGCGGCTGGCCGTGATCCTGCGGGCCCATCGCGCGGGAGCGGCGCCATGAAACTGCGTCTCGCCACCGTGTGGTTGACGGGCTGCTCGGGCTGCCACATGTCGTTTCTCGATCTGGACGAATGGCTGATCGAGCTGGCCGCGCTGGTGGAGGTGGTGTTCTCGCCGATCGCCTCCGACGTGAAGACCTACCCGGAGCACGTGGATGTGGCCCTGGTGGAGGGGGGTGTGGGCACCAGCGACAACCTGGCGCTGATCCGGCAGGTGCGGCAGCACACGCGCGTGCTGGTGGCGTTCGGCGACTGCGCCATCACCAGCAACGTGCCCGGCCTGCGCAATTCCCATCCCGGCGCTGACACCGTGCTGGAGCGGGCCTATCTGCAGCTGTCAGACAGCAGCGGCTGCCTGCCGCAGGCACCCGGGATCGTGCCGGAGCTGCTGGAGCAAGTGCTGCCGGTGCAGGCGGTGGTGCCGGTGGACGTGTATCTGCCCGGCTGCCCGCCACCAGCCGCGCGCATTCGCGCCGTGCTGGAGGCGCTGCTGCGGGGCGAGACGCCAGTGATCGAGGGGGCGGAGCTGATCCGCTTCGGCTGACCCATGGACCTGAGCCCCACCCCACCGGCCGGGACACCACGCACGATCCTGATCGATCCGGTCACCCGCATCGAAGGCCACGCCAAGATCACGATCCACCTCGATGCCAGCGGCAGCGTGGCGGCCGCCCGCTTCCATGTGACCGAATTCCGCGGCTTCGAGGCCTTCTGCGCCGGGCGGCCGTTCACGGAGATGCCGGCGCTCACGGCGCGGATCTGCGGCATCTGTCCGGTGAGCCACCTGCTGGCCTCCGCGAAGGCGGGCGACCAGCTGTTGGCGGTGACGATCCCGCCGGCGGCCGAGCGGTTGCGGCGCTTGATGAACCTGGCTCAGATCATCCAGTCGCATGCGCTGTCGTTCTTTCACCTGAGCAGCCCAGATTTCCTGCTCGGCTGGGACTGCGACCCGGCGCGGCGCAACGTGTTCGGCCTGATCGCCGCCGATCCTGAGCTGGCCCGCGGCGGCATCCGGCTGCGTCAGTTCGGCCAGACGGTGATCGAACGGCTGGGCGGGCGGAAGATCCATCCGGCCTGGGCGGTGGCCGGTGGGGTGCGCGCCCCCCTCGCCGCCGCCGACCGCGACGCGATCCGTGCAGGGCTGCCCGAGGCCTTCACCACCACCCGCGCGGCACTGGCGCTGTTCAAACGTCTGCTGGATGGGCCGCTGGCGGCAGAGGCCGCTGTGTTCGGGGACTTTCCTTCTCTCTTTATGGCGCTGGTGGGGGAAGGCGGCGCGTGGGAGCACTACGGCGGCCGCCTGCGCCTGATCGACGGCGACGGCACGCCGCTGGGCGGTGATCTGCCGGCCGATGGCCTGGGCGCCGGACCGTTCGACGCGCTGCTGGCCGAGGCGGTGGAACCGTGGACCTACCTGAAATTCCCCTACTACAAGCCGCTGGGGCCGGAAGCGGGCAGCTACCGGGTGGGGCCGCTGGCGCGGCTGAACGTGTGCGATCACATCGGCACCGCCAGCGCCGACAGCGAACTGCTGGAGCTGCGCCAGCGCGGCGGGCGGGTGGTGACCAGCTCCTTCCACTACCACCTGGCCCGGCTCATCGAGATCCTCGCGGCGCTGGAGGCGATCGAAGCCCTGCTCGATGATCCGGCCCTCGGCGACTCCCATGTACGCGCCCGCGCCCACCTCAACGCTTTCGAGGCGGTGGGGGTGAGCGAGGCGCCGCGCGGCACGTTGTTCCACCACTACCGGGTGGATGGCGACGGGCTGATCGAGGCGGTGAACCTGGTCATCGCCACCGGCCAGAACAACCGGGCGATGAACCGCACGATCACCCAGATCGCGCGCCACCACATCCAGGCAGGCCCCAGCGCCGGTGCGGAAGGCGGGGCTGAAACCGCCCTGCCGGAGATCGCCGAGGCCCTGCTCAACCGGGTGGAGGCGGGCATCCGCTGCTTCGATCCCTGCCTGTCGTGCTCCACCCATGCCGCCGGCGAAATGCCGTTGCACGTGCAGCTGCTCGGCCCCGGAGGAGAATTGCTGCGGGAGCGGTGGCGGTCGTGAGCGCCGCCCCGGGCGGGCCGGCACCACAGCGGCGCGATCTGCTGATCGGCTGGGGCAATGAGCTGCGGCAGGACGACGGCGTGGGCCTGGCCATTGCCGCTGCGGTGCAGGGCTGGCACCAGCGGCAGCTCACCGTGCTGGCCACCCGGCAGCTCACGCCGGAGCTGGCGCCGCTGCTGGCGAAGGCCCGCCGGGTGCTGTTCGTGGATGCCGCGCTGGCGCCGGCCTGTCCGCCGCCGGGCTGGCGGCTGGAGCGCTTGGCGGCTGATGCCGCAGCAACGGCGGCCGGGGGCCCGCCCTTCAGCCATCACGCCAGCCCAGGCGCGCTGCTGCAGCTGGCCGGCCAGCTCTATGGCCGCACCCCCCCGGCCTGGCAACTGCTGGTGCGCGCGCACCGCTGCGGGCTGGGCAGTCACCTCACGCAGGCCACCACCGCCCTGCTGCCCGAGGCCCTGGCGGCGGTGCGGCGCTGGTGCGGCGATGCATGAACTGGCGCTGATGGAGGAGGTGCACCGGATCGCCCTGGCGGCGGCCGCGGCTGAAGGGGCCGCGCGGATACATGGGCTGCGCCTGCGGGTGGGGCAACGGGCCGGGGTGGATCCCGACGCGCTGCGTTTCGCCTTTGAGGTGGTGATGGCCGGTGGCATCGCCGAGGGCGCCAGCCTGGAGTTGGAGCTGTCCGCAGGCCGGGAGCTGGAGCTGATCGGGCTGGACGTGTCGTGAGGTTTCATCGGACTGGCGGGCCGTGAGGAATCCCCCCCTCCCGCACCGGCAGGGCGAACGCCCGCACGCTCAGCGCCGACTGCCGCGGCATCTCGCCGCTGGTGAGGATCGGCCAGGCCACCAGCCGCTCCGACAACCAGGGCCGCTCGAGATCGAGGAAAGCGGTCACTGACTTGCTCATCAGCTGGTGGTGTTGAAGGAGGGTGATGGTGCCGGCAGTGGCGCGGGCTCAGGACTCAGGACTTGCGACTTCGGGATTGGGGATTCGGGATTGGGGAGTGGGGATTGAGGCTGGGAGGTTGTACGGGGGCGCAGCATCCCAGGCATCTTCCGGCGGAGACCCCTTCAACTCAGCGGCATAGCGACAGCACCCGAGCAGCAACATCGGCAGGCCACAGGCAGGGCCGAGTGCCAGCAGCAAAAGCTGATCAGTGCCAACGATTGCTCAGCCTGCGCAGTGACTCTGCAGCATCCATCAAGGAAGAGCCCAGAAAGCGCAACGGCTCAAATCCTCAGCGCCCGAGCCCCTTGCAAGCCTGAGAACCTCGCCGGCTCAGAAGAGCTCTGGCCAAGAAATGTAGCGGTATGATGCATTTCCTCCTCTCGCAGGATCTCCTTCGTCGGTCGCGGACTTTCCCCGCCCCGTTGTCGGGAATCGGGCGCGATCCCCACCACGGGCAAACCGCTCAGGCCATCAAGCCAAGCAGGCGTCCAGGCGATCAAGAACCCAGGCTCGAATGGGCCAAGCCACCCGGCCATCGGATGGCGGCAGAGGGCCAAGAATCCAGTGATTACCGTGGTTTTCGGCAAAGACCCAATCCCCTGTGCCAACTGCTACAGTCCGCCGGACAAATTCTCTGAGATCACCAAAAGCGCCACGTGACATTCCTCTCTGACTTCATTCCTCTCTTCCTGGAGCAGCTTCAGTCCCCGACCCTCGGATTCCTGATCGGCGGGATCATCGTGGCCGCGCTTGGCAGCGAGCTGGCCATTCCGGATTCGATCTACAAGTTCATCAGCTTCTTCCTGCTGATGAAAATCGGCCTGACGGGCGGCATCGCGATTCGGAACTCCAACCCCACGGAGATCTTTCTCCCGGCGCTCGCGGCCGTGGGGGTAGGCATCGCGATCGTGTTCATCGCCCGCTATACCCTGGGGAAACTGCCCGGCATCACCGTGCCTGACGCGGTGGCCACCGGCGGCCTGTTCGGCGCGGTGAGTGGCTCCACGCTGGCCGCAGTGTTGCCGCAGCTGGATTCCGCCAAGATCCCCTATGAGGCCTGGACGGCGGCGCTCTATCCCTTCATGGACATCCCGGCGCTGGTGACGGCGATCGTGGTGGCCAGCGTCTACCTCACCAAGAAGACCGGCAACACCGCCGAGAAAGTGGAGATCTGGCCGATCATCAAGGAAAGCATGCAGAGTTCGGCCGTCACGTCGCTGCTGCTGGGCGTGGCCCTCGGCATCCTCACCAAGCCCGAGCCCGTCTATGAGAGCTTCTTCAACCCCCTGTTCCGCGGCTTCCTGGCGGTGCTGATGATCATCATGGGAATGGAAGCGGCCCAGCGTATGAATGAGCTGCGCAAGGTGGCCCAGTGGTTTGCCATCTACGCCTTCTTTTCGCCCATCATTCACGGCTTCCTGGCCTTCGGTGTCGGCCTGATCATCCACAAGATCACCGGTTTCAGCATTGGTGGCGCGGTTGTGCTGGCGGTGATCGCCGCCTCCAGCTCGGACATCTCCGGCCCGCCCACCCTTCGCGCCGGCATCCCTTCGGCGAACCCCTCGGCCTACATCGGCGCTTCCACCGCCATCGGCACGCCCGTCGCGATCGCTATCTGCATCCCCCTGTTCATCGGAATTGCAGAGGTGCTCCTGGGTCGATAAAATCGCAGGCGATGATCATTTCCCGATCAACACCAACCAGAACATCTCCATTTTGAGGTCAAACCCATGAGTCAACAGGTCTGGAAGCTGGTGATCGTTGCAGAGGAAATCCTCTCCAAGAAACTCATCAAGCTCATCAAGGCGGCAGGTGCTACCGGTTACACCGTGAATGCAGCCGGTGGTGAAGGAAGCCGCAACGTGCGCTCCACGGGAGAGCCAAGCGTGTCGCACACCCTCTCCAACGTGAAGATCGAGGTGCTCACCGGCACCCGCGAGCTGGCCGACAAGATCACCAACGACATCGCTACAAAGTATTACGCCGACTACTCGATCATCACCTACATCTACCAAGTGGAAGCCCTGCGCGATCACAAGTTCTGATCCAGGAATGATGCGGCTGGCTGCCGTGGAATCCGTGTCAGTTCATCCTGTGCCAGTTCAGCGGCGCGATCGGCGAGGCCTTGCCCGTCAAGCCTCCGCATTCGGCACAGGCTTCCTGCTCACTCAAGAGCCCGTGGGATTCACGGGGGTTCTTGCCCCCTGATTCCTACGTCTCCCCAGGGTTGCTGAATCCCTGGTTTCACTCAATTGTGGGGGGATGCGTCAACGGCAGGCTCCCTGCATCAGCGAGGCCAGCACGCGTAGGTGCCAGGCCTCGCTTTTTCATGTGTTCGCCCAGACCCATGTCTCAGTTCAGCAAACTCCCGGCCGTTCTGGTTGGAACCTTGACGCTCTACCTGCTTGGTTATGCCTATGCCAGAGCTGTGGTCTTTCATGCCGTGGAGCGCTATTCAGGCGCTGAAGGCAAAGGCCCGTCGCGCCAGGACGTGATCGCCAAAAAAGATCAGCCGGCTGGAGAAGGGTGGGAGTATGCGCTGTTTCTGCCGGCGATCAAGCTGGAGGAAAGCCTGAGGACCGCCAGCCTGAACCGCTGACCGGCGCCGGTCCACGGTGAGGAAGGGCTACGCCGGTGGGCCGGGCTGCGGCCGTCTCTCCAGACTGGAACCATCGCCGCCGGCTGCGCCATGTGCTCCCACTGCTCCTGCGGCCAGCCGATGGCCAGCGTGGCGGCAGCCCCCGCACCGCGAACCCTGCTGCTGCGCCACAACCTGCTGGAGCGCAACGACAGCAACGCCGCGCGCAACCGCGAGCGCTTCGCGGCCGCCGGCCTGCTGGTGGTGAATGTGCTCTCGGCCCCCGGCGCAGGCAAAACAGCCCTGCTCGAAGCTGTCGCGCGCCAGTGGCGGCACGGCCCGGTGGGGGTGATCGTGGGCGATCTCGCCACCGACAACGACGCCCGCCGCCTGCAGGCCGCCGGCGCCCGCGCCGTGCAGATCCAGACGGGCGACCTGTGCCACCTGGAAGCGTCGCTGGTGGCGGGAGCCTTCGATCAGCTCGACTGCGGCGGCATGGAGCTGCTGCTGATCGAGAACGTGGGCAACCTGGTGTGCCCCACCGCCTTCGATCTGGGCGAACAGCTGCGGATCGCCGTGCTCTCGGTGACCGAAGGGGAAGACAAGCCGCTCAAATACCCGGCCCTGTTCCACTCCGCCGATGCGGTGGTGATCAACAAAACCGATCTCGCCGCGGCCGTGGGCTTCGATCGCGCCGCCGCTCTGGCCCACCTGGCAGCGGTGGCGCCCCACGCCCGCCTCTTCGAACTCTCGGCCCGCACCGGTGCCGGCCTCGAGGCGCTGCTGCACTGGCTGGAGCACCAGCGCCAGGGTGCAGTTCCGGCCTGCGCATGAGCGGCGCCCCCCGGCGGCGCCTGAGGCTCGACATTGAGGGGGTCGTGCAAGGCGTGGGCTTCCGGCCGTTCGTGCATCGGCTGGCGTCGCAGCAGCAACTGGCCGGCTGGGTCACCAACACCCCAGGCGGGGTGTCGATCGAAGTGGAGGGGAGGGCCGCCGCGCTGGAGGCCTTCCTGCAGGCGCTGCAGGCCCGCCGCCCGCCGCACAGCCGCATCGACCGCCTGGCGCGTCGCTGGTTGACGCCCCTGGCTGCGCCTGCGGGGGCGCCGAGAGAGGAGCAGCGCGAGAAGCTGGGGGAAGAGCCGGACGTATTCAGGATCCTGCCGGCAGCCCCCGCCAGCGGGCCGCACCCGGATTCCGCCTGTGGCTCCGACCCCACCAGCGCGCTCACGGGCCTGGTTCCGGCCGATCTCGCCCCCTGCGGCGCCTGCCGCGCCGAGCTGCGCGATCCACGCAACCGCCGCTACGGGTATGCCTTCAACAGCTGCGCCCATTGCGGGCCGCGCTACAGCCTGCTGCGCGCCCTGCCGTTCGAGCGGGCCCACACCACCCTGGCCGGATTTGAACTCTGCGCCGCCTGCCGCCATGAGTTTCACGATCCGGGCAACCGCCGCTTTCACGCCCAGACGATCGGCTGCCCCGCCTGCGGACCGCAGCTGAGCTGGCGGCAGCGGGACGCGGGCGGGATCGGCAACGACGGCGGGCCTGGCGCCGCCGCGCTGGCGGCAGCGGCGGCGGCGTTGCAGCGCGACCAGGTGGTGGCCCTGCAGGGGGTGGGGGGCTTTCAGCTGCTGGTGCGGGCTGCTTCAGCGGCGGCCGTCGCTGAGCTGCGGCGCCGCAAGGGGCGCCCAGAGCAACCCTTTGCCGTGCTGGTTCCCCACCTGGCCTGGGTGCGGCGTCACTGCCAGGTGTCGGCGGCGGAGGCGCGGCTGCTGGTGGGGCCGGCGGCACCGATCGTGGTGCTGCGGCGGCGCGCCGCCCCCCTCGCCGACGGAGTGGCCCCTCACACCCCCTGGCTGGGGGTGATGCTGCCGGCCTCGCCCCTGCACGCCCTGCTGCTGGAGGCGGTGGGGAAGCCGCTTGTATGCACGAGCGGCAACCGTTCGGGCGAACCGCTGGGCTTCAGCGAGGCGGATGGGCTGGACCTGCTCACGAACCTCGCCGACGGTCTGCTGAGCCACAACCGGCCGATCGCCAACCCCGTCGACGACGGCGTGGCCCAGGTGGTGGCCGGAGCAGTGATGGTGCTGCGCCAGGCACGCGGTACCGCGCCCACCGCCATCGCGCTGCCGGATCCCACGCCCCCGCCGGCGGCCGACGTGCTGCTGGCCATGGGCGGCCAGGTGAAGAGCGCCATCGCCATCGGCCAGGGCAGGCAGGCACTGTTGGGGCCCCATCTCGGCGACCTCGGCACGCTGGCCGGCGAACGGCGGCTGACCGGCAGCCTGCTCAGCTGGCTGGAACGCCAGCAGCTGCGCCCGTCGCGGCTCGCCGTCGACCTGCACCCCGGCTACAGCGCGCACCGCCTCGGCCGCGAGCTGGCGGAGTCCTGGGGCGGCCTGCCGGTGCTCGCCGTGCAGCACCATCACGCCCACCTGCTGGCCTGCCTGGCGGAGCACGGTCTACAGCTGCCGGCCACAGGGGTGGCCTGGGATGGCGCCGGCTTCGGCCCCGACGGTCTGCTCTGGGGCGGCGAGTGCCTGCGGCTGGAGCCCCCGCGGGCGGGCGCCGCGCTCGGCTTCACGCACCTGGCGCGGCTGCGGCCCTTCCCCCTGCCCGGCGGCGAACGGGCCCTGCGGGAACCGCGCCGCGCCGCACTCGGGCTGCTGGTCGCCGCCTTCGGGGCGGACAGCCAGGCCCACACCCCGCCAGCCACCCGGGCCGCCTTCGGCGACGGGGAGCAGCAACTGTTGGAGCGCCTCATGGAGACAGGCCTGAAGGCGCCGCTCTGCACGAGCATGGGCCGCCTGTTCGACGCCCTCGCCTCGCTGCTCGGCCTGGTGCAGCGCTGCAGCTTCGAAGGGCAGGGGGCACTGCGGCTGCAGGCGGCGGCCCAGGCCGCGCTGGACGCGCCGGAGTCGCAGGGCTGGCCGGCCTACCGCCTCCCCATCTGCGCCGCAGCACCTGCTGCCGCTGCCAGCGGCGTGGCCGCACCGTGGCTGCTCGACTGGCACCCCCTGCTGACAGCAGTGCTCGACGATCTGGCCCGCGGCCGCCCCGTGCCGTCGATCGCGCTGGCCTTTCACCGCGCCCTGGCGGCCCTGCTGGTGGAGCTGGCGCAGCGGTTGCAGCTGCACCGCCTGCTGCTGAGCGGCGGCTGCTTCCAGAACCGCCTGCTGTTGGAACTGGCCGTGACGGCGCTGGCGGCGGCCGGCGTTGAAGCGGTGTGGCCCCAGCGGGTGCCCTGCAACGACGGCGGCCTGGCCCTCGGCCAGCTGCTGGCGCTGGCCTGGTCGGCATGTGAGGAAGGCACAGAGCCGGGGGTTCAGGCGCCGCTTCTCGCCCTATAGAGGAGAGGCAGGCCCTGCGGAGGCCGCCGCTGGCGGCGGAGGAGCGTGATGTGTCTGGCTGTGCCGGGTGAGCTAATCCGGATCGAGCACCGCCGTCCGGCCGGCCTCGCGCCGGACGCTGGCGGCGACGGCGAAGACAACGACGACGACCCGCTCTGGCGGGTGGGGGTGGTGGAGTTCTCCGGCGTGCAGCGGGAGGTGAGCCTGGCCTGCGTGCCGGAGGCCCGCCCCGGCGATCTGCTGCTGGTGCACGTGGGTTTCGCGCTCAGCGTGATGGTGGAGTCATGAGCCCCTCCCGCGCCGATGGCCGCATCACCGTCGATGGCAATGAAGCGGTGGCGCGCGTGGCCTACCGGCTGAACGAGGTGATGGCGATCTACCCGATCACCCCGGCCACGCCGATGGGGGAATGGGCCGATGGCTGGGCCGCGGCCGGCCGCCCCAACCTCTGGGGCAGCGTGCCCACCGTGGTGGAGATGCAGAGCGAGGGGGGCGCCGCCGGGGTGCTGCATGGCGCCCTGCAGGCCGGAGCGCTCGCCACCACCTTCACGGCGTCGCAGGGGCTGCTGCTGATGCTGCCCAACCTCTACAAGATCGCCGGTGAACTCACCAGCACGGTGGTGCACGTGGCCGCCCGGGCCCTGGCGGGCCAGGCGCTCTCGATCTTCGGGGACCACAGCGACGTGATGGCCACCCGCGGCAGCGGCTGTGCCCTGCTCTGCTCGGCGTCGGTGCAGGAGGCCGGCGACTTCGCCGCCATCGCCACTCTGGCCAGCCTGAACGCCCGCCTGCCCTTCCTGCATTTCTTCGACGGCTTTCGCACCTCCCACGAGCTGCACACGGTGGCGCCGCTCTCTGACGCCACCCTCGCCGCCCTGATTCCGGCGGGGCTGATCGCCGCCCACCGGGCCCGGGGGCTGAGCCCTGACCACCCCGTGATCCGCGGCACCAGCCATAACCCGGACGTGGCCTTTCAGGCCCGGGAAGCGGCCAATCCCTTTCACGACGCCGCCCCGGCGCTGGTGCAGCAGGCGATGGACCGCTTCGCCGCGCTCACCGGGCGCGCCTACCGGCTGTTCGAGTACCACGGCGATCCGCTGGCGGAGCGGGTGCTGGTGCTGATGGGATCGGGTTGCGAGACGGCCCAGCTCACGGTCGATGCCCTCATCGCCAGCGGCGAGCGGGTGGGGGTGCTGAAGGTGCGGCTCTACCGGCCGTTCAGCGCCGAGCGGCTGGTGGCGGCGCTGCCGGCCAGCGTGCGCGCGATCGCCGTGCTGGATCGCTGCAAGGAACCGGGCGCCGGCGGCGACCCGCTCTACCTCGATGTGAGCGATGCGGTGCGGCGCTGCTGGGGGCGGACGGCCGCCACCGACGCCAGACCGCAGCCCCGGGTGGTGGGCGGGCGCTACGGCCTGGCCTCCAAGGAGTTCAACCCGGCGATGGTGAAGGCGGTGCTGGAGGCCCTGCGCGGCCACGCGGCGCCCCATTCCTTCAGCGTCGGCATCGAGGACGACCTCACCCACCGCTCCCTGCCGGTGGACACCAGCTTCCGCGCCGAAACGGAGGGGGAGTTCCAGGCCGTGATCTACGGGCTCGGCGCCGACGGCAGCGTGGGCGCCAGCAAGAACACGATCAAGATCATCGGCGCAGGCACGGACCTGCACGCCCAGGGCTACTTCGTCTACGACTCGAAGAAATCCGGTTCGGTCACGGAGTCGCACCTGCGCTTCGGGCCGCGGCCGATCCACGCCACCCACCTGGTGGGGCGGGCCGATCTGGTGGCTTGCCACCAGTGGGATTTCCTCAGCCGCTTCGACCTGCTGAGCACGGCGCGCCCCGGCGCCACCCTGCTGCTGAACAGCCCCTGGGAGGCCGGACAGATCTGGGAGCTGCTGCCGGCGGCGGTGCGCGCCCAGATCCGCGTCAGGCAGCTGCGCGTGTTCGCCATCCATGCGGCCGCAATCGCGCGCGACTTCGAGCTGGGCGGGCGCATCAACACCGTGATGCAGACCTGCTTCTTCTCGCTCGCCGGGGTGATGCCGCTGGAGCAGGCACTGGACGCGATCCGCGTCGCGATCCGCCACAGCTACGGCCACAAGGGAGATCCGGTGGTGCAGCGCAACCTGCAGGCCGTCGATGCCGCCCTGGCACGGCTGCTGCCGGTGCCGATTCCGGCGGAGGACCCAGCCGGCCCACCAGAGCCGGAGGCCGATCGCTTCGCCGCCGCCCCCACCTTCGTGCGCAGCGTGATCGTGCCCCAGCTGGCCCGCCAGGGCGACCGGCTGCCGGTGAGCGCCCTGCCCGCCGATGGCACCTACCCCTGCGGCACCGCCCGCTGGGAGAAGCGCAACATCGCCGACAGCGTGCCGGTCTGGGCGGAGCAGCTGTGCGTGCAGTGCGGCAAATGCGTGATGGTGTGCCCCCATGCCGTGATCCGCGCCAAGGTGGTGGAGCCAGCCGCGCTGGCGGCGGCACCACAGGGCTTCCTGAGCGCACCGGCCCGCGAACCGCACGGCAGCGCCAACCGCTTCACCCTGCAGGTGGCGGTTGAGGACTGCACTGGCTGCGCCCTCTGCGTAGAGGTCTGCCCGGCACGCGAGCGGGACACGCCCAGCCACAAGGCCATCAACATGGCGCCGCAGCGCCCCCTGCGCGAGCAGGCCCGCGGCGCCTGGGAGTTCTTCCTGCAGCTACCCGACACCGAGCGCAGCCAGCTGAACCTGCGCCACATCGGCCAGCAGCAGCTGCAGGAGCCGCTGTTCGAGTTTTCCGGCGCCTGCGCCGGCTGCGGCGAAACCCCTTACATCAAGCTCGCCACCCAGCTGTTCGGCGACCGGATGGTGGTGGCGAACGCCACCGGCTGCTCGTCGATCTACGGCGGCAACCTGCCCACCACCCCCTGGAGCTGCAACGGCGAGGGCCGCGGGCCGGCCTGGTCCAACTCCCTGTTCGAAGACAACGCCGAGTTCGGGCTGGGCTTCCGCGTCGCCTACGACCAGCGGCACACCACCGCCGTGCGCCTGCTGCGTCGCCTGGCCGAACCCGGCGACGGGGGCAGCGAGGCGCCGGTGCCGCCGGAGCTGGCGCAGGCGCTGATCCAGGCGGATCAGAGCGGGGAAGCGGGGATCTTCGAGCAGCGGCAGCGGGTTGTGGAGCTGCGCCGGCGGCTGGGGCAGGTGCAGCAGGCGCCGGAGCGGCAGGCGGAGATCAAGGTGCTGCTCGCCCTCGCCGACGATCTGACCAAGCGCAGCGTGTGGATGATCGGCGGCGACGGCTGGGCCTACGACATCGACGCGGGCGGCATCGACCAGGTGCTCGCCAGCGGCCAGGACGTGAACCTGCTGGTGCTCGACACCGAGCTCTACTCCAACACCGGCGGGCAGATGTCGAAGGCCACCCCGATCGGTGCCGTCGCCAAGTTCGCCAGTGGCGGCAAGCGCACCGCCAAGAAGGATCTGGGCCTGATGGCGATGAGCTATGGCAACGTCTACGTGGCCAGCGTGGCGATGGGCGCCCGCGACGAGCACACCCTGCGGGCCTTCCTGGAGGCCGAGGCGTTTGCGGGGCCTTCGCTGATCCTGGCCTACTCCCACTGCATCGCCCACGGCATCGACATGGCCAAGGGCATGAGCCAGCAACGGCAGGCGGTGGAGTCGGGCCGCTGGCTGCTCTACCGCCACGACCCGCGCCGCAGCGCTGCGGGCCTGAACCCCCTGGTGCTCGATTGCCGCACCCCCTCGCTGCCGGTGGCTGAAGCGATGGCCCGCGAGAACCGCTTTCGCAGCCTCAGCGACAGCGATCCGGAGCAGGCAGAGCGCCTGGCGCTGCTGGCCCAGCAGCAGGTGGACGCCCGCTGGGAGCACTACCGCCAGCTGGCCGCCCTGCCGGCGCCCGGGGCCGGGTGAACCCACTCGCCCCCTACCGCCGGCCGGAGGCGGTGCAGCAGCTGGTGGGGCAGTTGCAGCAGGCCATCAGCCGCCCCTGGACTCTGATGGAGGTCTGCGGCGGGCAGACCCACGCGCTGCTGCGCCATGGCCTCGACCGGCTGCTGCCCGAGGGGTTGGAGCTGATCCACGGCCCCGGCTGCCCGGTGTGCGTCACCCCGGCAGCCACGATCGATCGCGCCCTGGAGCTGGCAGCCCGCCCGGGGGTGATCCTCTGCTCCTACGGGGACATGCTGCGGGTACCCGGTTCCGATGGCCGCAGCCTGCTGGATCTGCGGGCGGCGGGGGCCTGCGTCCGGGTCGTCACCTCGCCCCTCGATGCGCTGGCGATCGCCCGTGAACGCCCGGGGCAGCAGGTGGTGTTCTTCGCGGTGGGCTTTGAAACCACCGCACCGGCCACGGCGCTGCTGGCCCATCAGGCCTGGTGCTGTGGCAGCAGCAACCTGGCGCTGCTGGTGGGCCACGTGCGGATTGCTCCGGCGATGGAGGCCCTGCTGGCCTCCCCGCACAACCGCGTGCAGGGCTTCCTGGCCGCCGGCCATGTCTGCGCGGTGATGGGCAGCGAGGAGCTGGAGCCGCTCAGCGCACGCTTCCACGTTCCGGTGGTGGTCACGGGCTTCGAGCCGGTGGATCTGCTGGAGGGGCTGCTGCGCTGCGTGCGTCAGCTGGAGCGGGGCGAGGGCCGGGTGGAGAACGCCTATGGCCGTGCCTGCCGCCCGCAGGGCAACGCGTCAGCCCGGGCCCTGATCGCCCGGGTGTTCGAGCCGGTGGATCAGTTGTGGCGCGGCCTCGGGGTGTTTCCCGCCAGCGGCCTGCGGCTGCGCCCCCCCTACGCCGCCCTCGACGCCGCCCGGCTGCCCGACCAGGCCACCGAGCATCGGCGTGGGCCCGAGGCCGCCGCAGCCTGCATCAGCGGCCTGGTGCTGCAGGGCCTGGCCCGGCCCACCGCCTGCCCGGCTTTCGGTCGGACCTGCACGCCGGAGCATCCGCTCGGAGCGCCGATGGTGTCATCGGAAGGGGCCTGCGCCGCCTATTGGCACCACGGCGATCGGGCGGAAAGCTCGGCAGCAGCCAGGCCCCTGGCCCGTGCGGCGGAGGCCAGCAGCCTGTCCGACAAGGCGGAGCCCTGACCCATGGCCAGCGCCAGCCCCGGCGACAGCGAGGCCATCGAGCGGGTGCAGCTGGGTCATGGCGGCGGCGGCAGCCTCAGCCAGCAGCTGATCGCCGAGCTGCTGGTGCCGGCCTTCGGGCCGGGCGATGGGGTGTTGCATGACGCGGCCACGTTCCAGGCCGGCCCGGGTCCGCTGGCCTTCAGCACCGATGCCTACGTGGTGCGGCCGCTGATCTTCCCCGGCGGCGACATCGGCCGGCTGGCGGTGATCGGCACCGTGAACGATCTGGCCATGGTGGGGGCCCGGCCGCTGGCGCTCAGCCTGGCCCTGATCCTGGAGGAAGGCCTGGCGATGGGCACGCTGCGGCAGGTGGTCGCCTCGATCCGCACGGCCGCCGCCGCCTGCGGTGTGCCGGTGCTGACCGGCGACACCAAGGTGGTGGAACGGGGCAAGGGCGACGGCCTGTACATCACCACCAGCGGTGTGGGCAGCCTGGGGCCGGGTCCGGCCATCGGCCCACCGGCGGTGCGGCCGGGCGACGCCATCCTGGTGAGCGGCGATCTGGGACGCCATGGGGTGGCGATCCTGGCGGCACGCCACGAACTGGGCTTCCGCACGGAGCTCTGCAGCGACCTGGCCTCGCTGCTGCCATCAGTGCAGGCGCTGCTGGGGCTGGGGCTGAAGGTGCACGCCCTGCGGGATCTCACCCGCGGTGGGCTGGCCAGCGCCCTGTTTGAGATCGCCCGCGACACCGGCCTTCTCCTGCAGATCGAGGAGGAGGCGGTGCCGATCGCGCCGGCGGTGGCGAGCGCCTGCGAGCTGCTGGGCCTGGATCCGCTGGCGATGGCCAACGAAGGGCGGTTGGTGCTGTTCCTGCCCGCCGCTGAGGCGGCGCAGGCCCTGGCCGTGCTGCAGGGCTTCCAGCCCGAGGCCGCGATCATCGGCGCGGTGGCTGACGCCGGGATGCCTGGAGACAGCGAGTCCGGGGCCGGCAACCGCCTGTTGCCCGCCATCGCCAGGGGGGCAGTGCTGCTGCGGAACGCCTATGGCGTGCAGCGGCGCCTGACACTGGGCCGGGGCGAGCAGTTGCCGCGCATCTGCTGAGCGCCAGGCAAGGGGCGCGGGCCTGGGGGCGGCGCTGGGTTTCAACCCTTGCGTTCTGCCCTTCCCGGAAAACCGGCTGCGGCTCAGGGCCAGTAGCCGTCGCCGAAGCCATCGCCCATGCCACCGTCGCCCGCCGGGTCGAACTCAGGCCAGCCCGGATCGCCGCCGTCAAGCAGACCGAAGCGGGCGGCTTCGTCATCCATCAAGGTGTTGCCCTCCGGCCGGGTGTCGCAGGTGACGCTGCCGTCGCTGCCGGTCACGCAGTCGTCGAAGCGCACATCAGCCCGGACCGCGGCGGGCAGGAGCAGGCCGGCGCCCAGACCCAGCAGCAGCGCCGTCCGGACCAGGCGGCGGGTAGCAGCCATCACAACGGCCTGCGACCGCCGCGTGGCAGGGCGGCTGGAATGATGGATCAACGTTCGTCCTGCAGCGATGTATACCGATTGGACCGCCGTCATCCTGCTCCTGCTCACCGCAGCGCCGTTGGCCGTTGTGGTGGCCACTGCCGCTTTCTTCATCTGGCGCCAGAAGACAGCGGGTCGGCGTTGAGCGCCCGGGCATCCTGACGGCGCAGCCTGTGCTCCAGCGAGGGCTCGACGCTGAACTGGGGCAGTCGGCCCTGGCCGAGGCAGTCCAGGCAGGTGCGGAATTTCTGGTCGCTGAGGCGCAGCACGCCGCTGCCGCCGCAACGCGGGCATCGCTGCGCCTCCGTCTCTCGCCGCGCTGACGGCAGTACCCCCTGTGGCAGGCCCGCCTGTGTGGGTTCGCCCATCAATCCCCGTTTTGGTGTTGATTTCAGTGTGGTCGGCCAGACCCCCCGGATTGACGCCACTTCCTTAAGCCTTCCCGCATAAACGCCGTTTCAACGCCGCGTTGCTCAGGTTCTGCAGCAACTCCGCGGCACTCAGGCGGCTTCCCGCCGGCACCAGGCCCAGGCTGGCGGCCAGCAGGCCGATCACCGCCGCCGCATCGAGCCCCTGCGCGCGCAGCCCCGCCACCCCTTCCGCTCCCGACCGCTTGGCCAGCCGTTCGCCGCGGTCATCGCGCCACAGCGGCACATGCCAGTAGGTCGGTGGCGTGGCACCCAGGCACTGCATCACGGCCACCTGCGGCGCCGTCGCGGCCCAGAGGTCTTCGCCGCGCACCACCGTGGTGATGCCCAGCGCCAGCTCATCGACGGCGGTGGCCAGGTGATACGCCAGGAAGCCATCCGCGCGGCGCAGCACCACATCCCCCACCTGGCGCGCCGCCTCCAGCCGGCCGGGAGCGGCGATCGCCTCCGGCCAACAGAGCGGAGCGTCCTGAAGACGCAGGCGCCAGCTGGGCAGGCGGCCGTTCTCCACGCCCCAGCCGTGGGCGCGCGTGCGGCAGAAGCCCGGATACACCGACACCGCCCCCTGCGGCGCAGATACATCCGCCAGCAAGCGGCGGCTGCAGCGGCAGGGATAGAGCAGGCCCCGGCGGCGCAGTGCGGAGAGCACCGTGGCGTAGAGGCCGGTGCGCTCGCTCTGGCGCACCGGCGGGCCATCCCAGTGAAGGCCCAGCCAGCGGAGGTCGGCCAGGATCGCCTCTTCGGCACCGGCGCGGTTGCGCGGGGTGTCGAGATCATCGATGCGGAGCAGGAGCTCACCCCCCTGAAGCCGGGCTTCCAGCCAGGCCACGAGGGCGGTGCGCAGATTGCCGCGGTGCAGGGGGCCCGTGGGAGACGGAGCGAAGCGCCCGCGGTGGTGGCGGCTTCGCTGTTGCTCTCCCGTTGCGATCAGCCCCTGAAGGTGTGAGGGCAGACCGGTGGAGGCGGGAGGAATCAGCCCTGAACCTGATCCTTGAACTGCTTGCCGGCCGTGAAGGCGGGCACGCGCTTGGCGGGGATGGCGATTTTCTCACCGGTCTTGGGGTTCAGACCCTGACGGGCGGAACGCTCACGGGCTTCAAAGGAACCGAAGCCGAGGATGGATACCTTCTTGCCTTCGACCACCGAATCAATGATGGTTTCGATGGCGGCGTCGACGACCTTCGACACTTCGGTCTTGGTGAGCTCGGTGCGAGCCGCAACGAGGTTGACGAGGTCAGCTTTGTTCATTGGGCGGGAATCTGGGGGCAGAAATCTGGAGAGGGGCGGGAGTGGGGCGGAGCGGAAGAAGCCGTTCCCGCCATGCGGTGAAAACGAACCGACCACGGAGACCAACCAACGGCTGGACGCTCGGCCGGATCACCTGGCGGGCTAATCGTATGGGGGAAGGGCGACCTGGGCAACCGAAACCGCTTGCTTGGCCAAGGTTTTTCCCGATTTTCCGCCCCTGATCACCCCTCATTGTGCCGCTTGAGCGGTGCCGGGCACCAACTTCTCGCCGCGCAGGGCACCCAGGCCGGCACCGGTGGCGATCCAGCGGGGCGACCCCGCCGGCAACCAGTGCTGCAGGAGCTCCAGGCTGCGCTGCTGCCGCGGCCAGTGGAACGTGTGGGCGGTGCGCAGCGGCCCCAGGCGTCCGGGAGCGAGGGGCACCAGCAGCCGTCCGCAGAACAGCAGGTCGTGGGCTCCGGTGGCATGCAGCACGCAGGCCCCGGGCGAGGGGCCCGGGGTCCACAGCAGTCGCAGGTCGTCAGCCAGGTCGTGGGCGGCACCGAAGGGCCGCAGCTCCGGCAGCCCTGGCAGCAGGTAGGCCTCCTGCTCCTGCACCAGCACCGGCCAGCCGATCGCCTCCTGCAGGCGGCGGCAGCGGCCGTGGCCGGCGCGGCCGGTGAGCACGATCACACCCGGCGGCCCCGCCAGCGCGGCCAGGTTCGCCGCCGTCAGCGCCGGGCAGTCGATCAGCACGGGCGGGCGCTGCGGCAACGACAGCAGCCAGGCGGTGCCCCCCTGGGTGTCGCGGTTGGGGGGAAACACCCACAGCCCGGGCAGCACCTGCTGCGGCGGCCGCCCCTCCTCCAACGCCGCGGGCAAGAACGCCGACATCCGCACCAGAGGGGCAACACACGACTAGCTTGAACCGCAGCACTTCACAGCCCGTGTCCTCGACCCACCTGGGACACCCCTGGCCCCTCGGCGCCGCCGTCACTGTGCGAGGAGTGAACTTCTCAGTGGTGGCACCGCTGGCCACCCGGGTGGAGCTGCTGCTCTTCGCCGACGGCGACGCGCCCGAACCCTTCCGCATCATTCCGCTCGATGCCCGCCATCGCTCCGGCGATCACTGGCACGTGGAAGTGGTGGGGGTGGGCGTCGGCTGCTGCTACGGCTATCGCGTCTACGGGCCGCTGCAGCCGGGGGCACACGGCTTCAACCCCTCCAAGGTGCTGCTGGATCCCTGCGCGCGGGCGATCAGCGGCTGGTCGCGGTACCGCCGCGCCGATGCCACCGGCACCGCGCCCAACACCGCCTCCTGCCTGAAGGGGGTGGTCACGGAACGCGACCTGTTCGACTTCAACGCCGGGCCCCGCCCGCGCCACAGCTGGCAGCGCACCGTTGTGTACGAGCTGCACGTGGCCGGCTTCAGCCAGGGCGAGAGCAGCCCGGTGGCACCGGAGCGGCGCGGCAGCCTGCTGGGCCTGATCGACACCATCCCCTATCTCAAGAGCCTCGGGGTCACCACCCTGGAGCTGCTGCCGGTGATGGCCTTCGACCCGCAGGATGCCCCGCCCGGCCGCCACAACTACTGGGGCTACAGCCCGATCAGCTGGATGGCCCCCCATCACGGCTACCTGCTGGGCGACGACCCGCTGCAGGCCCGCAACCAGGTGCGGGCGCTGGTGATGGCCTGCCACCAGGCCGGCCTGGAGGTGGTGCTCGATGTGGTGCTGAACCACACCAGCGAAGGCAACCAGGATGGCCCCACGCTCAGCTGGCGCGGCTTCGCCGATCGCCTCTACTACCACCAGAACCCTGACGGTGACTACCTCGATGTGACCGGCTGCGGCAACACGGTGGCGGCCAACCGCCCGCTGGTGCGGCAGCTGATGATGGAAGCGCTGCGCTGCTGGGCGCTGGAACTCGGCATCGATGGCTTCCGCTTCGACCTGGGCATCGCCCTGTCACGCGGCGAGAACCTGGCGCCGCTCGACCAGCCGCCCCTGTTCGAGGAACTGGAGGCGGATCCGCGGTTGAGCGATCTGAAGATGGTGAGCGAGCCGTGGGATTGCGGCGGTCTCTACCGCCTCCACGATTTCCCGGCGCGGCGCATGGGCACCTGGAACGGACGCTTCCGCGACGACGTGCGCCGCTTCTGGAAGGGCGACGAGAGCTGCTGCTGGGCGATGGCCCAGCGCCTGTCCGGCAGCCCCGATCTCTACGGCGGCCGCCCGCCAGCGGTGGGGCGCAGCATCACCTTCATCACCGCCCACGACGGCTTCACCCTGGCGGATCTGGTCAGTTACAACGGCAAGCACAACCTCGCCAACGGCGAAGACAACCGCGACGGCGACAACCACAACAACAGCTGGAACCACGGCGTGGAGGGTCCCACCACCGACCACGGGGTGAACGATCTGCGCAACCGCCAGCTGCGCAACCTGCTCGCCACCCTGCTGCTGGCCCCGGGCGTGCCGATGCTGCTGATGGGGGATGAAGTGCGCCGCAGCCAGGGGGGCAACAACAACACCTGGTGCCAGAACAATCCACTCGGCTGGATGAACTGGCGCCCCGATGGCGAAGACCTCGGCCTCAGGCTCTTCCTGCAACGGCTGGTGCACCTGCGCACCCATCTGTTCAGCCTGCTGAACCCGGAAACCCCCTACGCCGAAGGGGCCCAGGGGGCCGGCGTGCCCGGCGATCACCTGTGGCGGGAGTGGCACGGCGTGGCGCTGCAGCAACCCGACTGGGCCAGCTGGTCGCACACGCTGGCCTGGAGCCTGAACGACCACGCCCACGGCCCCCTGCTCTGGTGCGGGATGAACGCCTACAGCAAGCCCATGCACTTCGAGCTGCCCACGGCGCCGGAAGGCTGGTTGCGGGTGATCGACACGGCCCTGCCGGCCGGTCAGGACATCCCCCATGAGCCCAGCCGCTGGATGCACGACGGCGCGCCGCTGGAGAGCCGCAGCCTGATGCTGATGCTCGCCCCCCACCTGCTCAACGGGAAGACGCTCTGAGTTGTGCGGCTGGCGGGTGCGCCAAGGGCGCTGGTTCGCCGCCGGCGATCACCAGGTCAGCCATCCCCACCCAGCCGGCAGCACCGCTGCTAGAACGACAACGATTCTCACTCCGATGGGGACTCTGCGGTACCCGCCGCGCCCCCGCCCTCGCCATGGCCTTCACCAGTGCCGTTCCAGCCGCCGATCGCCTGCCGGTGACCGTGCTCACCGGTTATCTCGGTGCCGGCAAAACCACCCTGCTGAACCGGATCCTCACCCACGAACACGGCCTCAAGGTGGCGGTGATCGTGAACGAATTCGGTGAGGTGGGCATTGACAATCAGCTCGTGATCGATGCCGACGAAGAGATCTTCGAGATGAACAATGGGTGCATCTGCTGCACCGTGCGTGGCGATCTGATCCGCATCATCGGCAATCTGATGAAACGGCGGGATCGTTTCGATCACCTGGTGATCGAAACCACCGGCCTGGCCGATCCCGCCCCTGTCATCCAGACCTTCTTCGTGGATGAAGACCTGCGGGATGAGCTGCGGCTGGATGCGGTGATCACCCTGGTGGATCTGGTGCACGTGCAGCAGCACTGGGAGGCGGAGGAGGTGCAGGAACAGCTGGCCTTCGCCGATGTGCTGCTGCTCAACAAGGCGGATCTGGTGGAGGAGGGCGAACGCCTGGCGATCGAGCAACGGGTGCGGGCGATCAACCCGATGGCGCGGCTGCTCACCACCCGCAACGCCGATGCCCCGATCGATCAGCTTCTCGGCGTGGGGGCGTTCGAGCTGGAGCGGGCCCTGAGCCTCGATCCCGGCTTCCTGGCCGAGGAGCATGCCCACGAGCACGACGACGCCGTGGGCTCGGTGGCGTTCGTGGAGGAGCGGCCGATGGATCTCGACAAGCTGGGCACCTGGCTGTCGGATCTGGTGGCCGAGCGGGGGCCGGATCTGTTCCGGATGAAGGGCATCATCCAGCTGGAAGGCAAGGATGAGCGCTATGTGTTCCAGGCGGTGCACATGCTGCTGGATGGCGATTTCGATCGCCCCTGGAAAGAAGGCGAGCGGCGCTGCACCGAATTCGTGATCATCGGCCGCGATCTCGATGCCGAGGGCCTGCGGGCGGGCTTCACCGCCTGCGTGGCCTGAGCGGTCTAGCGCCATGACCTCAACGCAGCCCCTGGTGCGGGAGCGGCTCAGCGGGGAGCTGCAGCAGGCGATCACGGCGCTGAGCTGGTCGGCGGATGGCGAGTTTCTGGCGATCGCCACGGCCGGCGGCGAACTGCTGCTGCTTGATTTCCGCGCCGGCTGCGAAGAGCTGCTGCAGGGCCTGAGTGACAACAGCCTCGATGCGATCGGCTTCAGCGCCGACGGGCAGTTCCTGATGGCGGTGGGCCAGGCCGGCGAGCTGTTGCTGTGGGAGCTGGGCGGCTCCGGGGTGCGACCGATCGCGTTCGCGCCGCAACCGCTCGGCGCCGGCTGGCTGGATGCGGCGGCCTGGCAGCCCAGGGGGCTGCTGCTGGCAGTGGCCGCCGGCCGCCGGGTACGGCTCTGGGATGGGGCGCTGCGCCAGTGGCACCCCGACAGCCTCGAGCTGCCCGGCACCGCCCAGTGCCTGGCCTGGAGCGCCGACGGCAGGCGGCTGGCGGCCAGCGGCCACGGCGAGCTGGCGCTGTGGCAACCGCTCGATCCGGCCGCACCGGCTCCCCGGCGCGCCCCTACCGAATCGGTGGGGCTGTCCCTGGCCTTCTCGCCGGTGGGCGAGCTGCTGGCCTGCGGCCAGATGGACCGCTCCCTGCTGCTCTGGCCCGAGGCAGGCGAGGGGCGGCCGTGGCAGTTCAGCGGCTTCCCGGCCAAGGTGCGCGCACTGGCCTGGGGCGATCAGCCCGGGAAGCTGGCACCTGCCCTGGCGGTGGCCGCCGCCGACCACGTGGTGCTGTGGGAGCAGCGCGACCGCAGCGAGCAGGGCTGGCAGCCCGAACCGCTGCTGTGGCATCAGCAACGCGTCACGGCCCTGGCCTTCGCGCCGGGCAGCCGCCTGCTGGCCAGTGCCTCCGCCGATGGCAGCGTGGGCCTCTGGGATGGCCGCGGCCGCCTGCTGCAGGCGCTGGAAGGGGAAGGCCAGGGCTTCCAGGCGCTGGCCTGGCGCCCCGACGGCCTGCACCTGGCGGCCGGCGGCGACCAAGGCCGCTGGTGGCTCTGGCCGGTGACCCTGCCCGACAGGCCACGTCACAGGCGCTCGGGCGGAACCGGGTTCGGTTGACCAGCGGCTTGCACGCCCACGAAGGTCTGGAGCGGCTTCAGGCGCCGTTATGGATTTGAGGAGGGCATGGCTGGCTTGTCTCGCTGAACAGGGAGTGGAACGGGGTCGTAGCCGCCTGGGTGAAGGGGATGGCAGCGTCCCAACCGGCAGAGCGCCAGCCAGCTGCCGCGGATCACCCCATGGATCTGGATCGCCTCGATGGCGTACTGGGAGCAGCTGGGAGTGAAGCGGCAGTTGGGCCCCAGCAGTGGGCTGATCAGGATCTGGTAGCCGCGGATCAGCAGCAGCAGGAGACGCGTGGCGGTCTCAGCCATGGCGTGAGGAGAGATTGGCAGGGGTTGGTGGAGCGCTGGGACGGCAGGCCCTGCCGTCTGCGACAACCACTCCCGCCTCGATCAGCTCATGCCGCAACCGGTCGGCCAACTGAAAATCACCGTCCTGACGTGCCTGGAGGCGGCGCTTCTGGAGCTCGGCGATGGTCTTCTCGTTCAGCAGCGGCTGCAACCGATCGGCCGGCCTGGACGGGGCCTGCAACGCGGCCAGGGCCTGCAGGGGGTCCTGTTGGAGCAAGCCAAGCAGACGGCCTGAAGCGAGCAGACTGGCCCTGAGCGCGTCCCGCTCAGCAGCGGAGCCGGCGCGTTGCAGCTCCCGGCTCAGACCATGCAGACGAGCAAGGCTGGCGGAGATGTTGAGATCGTCCGCCAGAGCCTGCAGCACGATCGGATCCGGGTCGCCCTCCTGGCCAGTTGCACGGGCACCTGTCGCAGTGTCGCCATCGCTCAGGGCCCTGTAGAAGGTCGTCAGCGTGCGCTTGGCCTGCACAAGCCGCTCCTGATTCCAGTCCAGAGGTTGGCGGTAGTGGCTGGCCAGCAGGGCCAGGCGGAGGGCTTCGCCGGGAGCCTGCTGCAGCAGATCTCGCACCAGCAGCACGTTGCCAAGGGATTTCGACATCTTCTGCCCAGCCACGGTGATGAAGCTGTTGTGCAGCCAGGTATGGCAATAGGGCAGACCGGTGGCGGCACAGCCCTGCGCGATCTCGTTCTCGTGATGGGGAAAGATCAGATCCTGGCCACCGCCGTGGATGTCGATCGGAAAACCCAGATGGCGCTGGATCATGGCCGTGCACTCCACATGCCAGCCGGGCCTTCCACGGCCCCAGGGACTCTCCCAGCCCGGCAGGTCGGGGCCGGAGGGTTTCCACAACACGAAATCCATGGGATCGCGCTTGAACGGCGCCACTTCCACACGAGCGCCGGCCTGCATTCCTTCCGTCGAGCGGCCGGAGAGCTTGCCGTAGCGGGCAAAGCTGGCCACCTCGAACAGCACATGGCCCGCCGCCACATAGGCATGGCCCCGATCGAGCAGTTGCGTGATCAGGAATTGGATGTCGCTGATGTGCTCGGTGACGCGGGGCTCATGATCCGGTGGCAGCACATCCAGAGCGCGCATGTCGGCCTGATACGCAGCAATCGTGCGCTCAGTGAGCGTGCGAATGGGCACCCCCGCAGAGGCTGCCGCCGCATTGATCTTGTCATCCACATCGGTGAAGTTGCGTACATAGACCACCTGCCGATAGGCGTGGCGCAGCAAGCGCACCAACACATCGAAGACCAAAGCCGGCCGGGCATTCCCAATGTGGGGCCAGTCATAAACTGTGGGGCCGCACACATACAGCGTCACCCGGTCAGGTTGCTCCAGCCGCAGGGGGCGCTTGCGCCGGCTCAGGCTGTCGTGGAGCTGGATCGCGAGGGTGCCCATCAGCGCTGACCGGCCTCTGGAAGCAAGGAAGAGTGATGGTGGGAGATCTTCCACTCACCATCCTCCAGCACATAGATGAAGCTGTAGCGGGCTTGAGCGTGGCTGCCATCAAGGAAGCGGAAGTTGTACAAACCTGCGTCCTGCACCATGTTGCAACCGATCAGGATTTCCCGTTGGCTGATTTCACCGTTGGGTCGCTTCTGCAGAAAGTGGCTGAAATAGTCCACGATGCTTTCATGATCTGTTCGCGGCTCATTCGAGAGCGTGGGCAGCAGCACCGCATCGCGGCTGTACAGCTGCGCGATCCGCTCCGGATCCTGGCTCTGCAACGCCTTGTTCCAGCGGTCAAACAGGGACTGAACCTCGGCCTGGCTGATCAAGGCGCAACCACTGGGCCCATCCCCTGGCAGGGAGGGCCGGCGGGTTTCGAGCAGCTCCAGCTCCAACCAGATCAGCCCGTTGCTGGGCAGGAGGGGATGACCCACCAGGGCCTGGGGCCGCTGGCGAGGCCCAAGGCGCCAGCGCCTGGCGGTACCTGGCTGCAGTTCTGCCAACTCCCGTTCCAGCCAGGCCGGAAGCGTGCCCTGACCCACTGCCAGGGAAACAAGTTGCCGTTCGGTTCGCCGCCTGCAGCTGAGGTCCATGGCCTGCAGCGCCACAGTCAGGACAGGCGCAGGCTTCGCAGCTGCGAGCGCCGCTGCGGCGATGGGACCCTGCCCCTGGCGTGAAGCTTTTCTGCGCTGCATGGCCCAGGCGGACAGCACCTGGGAGCTAGCTTACGAGAATGGTTATCGTTTTTAGCGCGGAGCCTGTGGTGCTGCTCTCCTCCCCCTGGCGCCTGCCCTGGCTCCTTCCCGGGCTCCGAGATCTGCCGATGAGGCCGGAGGCGCGTGAAGTTTCTGGCCAGGCCCCGATCGCCACGGCCTCACAGGATGGGACCGCGGCGCTGTGGTCAGAAGCTGGATCCCGGCTGCAGGTGCTCGAACTGAAGGGCCAGGCGCCGAGCGGTGTGGCCTGGCGAGCCGACCGCAAGGCCCTGGCGGCTGGCGGCGAGGAGGGCGGCTGGGTGCTGTGGCCCTTCGATCCGCTCGAGGGGGCCCGGGCATGAGCGCCATGGAGCGATGGCCACACGCTTGCGTCGATCACCTGCGCTTTAACGCGGATGGCCTGATCCCCGCCATCACGCAGGACTGGCTCGACGGCGCGGTGTTGATGCTGGCCTGGATGAACCGCCAGGCGCTGCTGGCCACGTTTGCGACCGGGCAGGTCCACTACTGGAGCCGCTCGCGCCAGGAGCTCTGGCACAAGGGAGCCACCAGTGGTCACATCCAGTTGCTGCGCGGATTTCGCTACGACTGCGACGGCGATGCCCTTCTGCTGACCGTTGAGCAGGTGGGAGACGGGGCCTGCCACACCGGAGCCCGCAGCTGTTTCTTCGAAGCTTCAGCCAAGCCCAGCGGTGGAGGGCCGCAAGCCCTGCTTCCGCCCGTGGATGCCCTCAGTGCCCGAGCCCGCGGCCCACAACCGGACTGCCCCGGCAGCAACGCCGCCGATCCGGCCGCAACGCTCGAAGCGGCTTGCCAGGCCGTGATCAGGGACTGGCAGCAGGGAGTGGCAGGTGGCGACCTCACCCACTCGCTCGCCCTGGTGGATGCGTTGCAGGCAGGGCTGGCGGCTCAAGGTGTCTCCTGGCGACAGTTGCTGAAACGCTCTGCCCAGAGTCTGCCGGCCTGAGCCCTGCGGGCCTGGCCGCTCGCATGGAAGAGGCGCATGGGCGAGGCGGAGGGGCGAGGTGTATGGGCGAGGCGCACCAAAACAGTGCCTGAAGCGACAGATTCAGCCTTGCGAGATTTCTAGAATGATAATGACTATCATTCTTGCAGCCATGGGCAGCACCGGCAGCGTCAGCGCCTGGGAAGAGTCTCTTCTCGTCGCGATGATTCAATATCCCGTTCCCGTGATCAAAAGCCCCTCAGACATCCAGACCCAAGTGGATCAGATCTGCAGGGCTGTCGCTTCCACCAAAGCGGGCTACCCAGACCTCGATCTGGTTGTGTTCCCGGAGTATTCAACGCAGGGACTGAATACGGGGATCTGGACCTATGACGAGATGCTGCTGCGCATCGACTCGCCGGAGATCGACCGCTTCCGCGCAGCCTGCAGAGCGAATGATGTGTGGGGTGTGTTCTCGTTGATGGAACAGAATGATGACCCCAGCCTGCCACCGTTCAATTCAGCCATCATCATCAACTCTCAAGGCGATATTGCCTTGCACTACCGAAAGTTGCAGCCATGGGTACCGATCGAGCCATGGTCCCCGGGGAATTACGGCATGCCTGTCTGCGATGGGCCAAAGGGGTCGAAGCTGGCTGTTTGCATCTGCCACGACGGAATGTTTCCGGAACTCGCTCGAGAGGCCGCCTACAAAGGAGCCAATGTTTACATCCGCATTTCTGGCTACTCCACGCAGGTCAACGATCAGTGGATCTGGACCAACAAAACAAATGCGTGGCAGAATCTCATGTATACAATATCCGTGAATCTTGCTGGCTATGATGGGGTCTTCTATTATTTCGGCGAGGGCACAGTTTGCAACTATGATGGCAACGTGATTCAGCAGGGGCAGCGGAATCCGTGGGAGATTGTCACCGCAGAGCTGTTTCCGCGATTGGCCGACAAGGCCAGAGAGAATTGGGCACTTGAAAACAACATCTTCAACCTGGGCTGCCGGGCCTATGTCGGCAAACCCGGTGGCGAGAAAGAAAACTATCTCACCTGGGTCAAGGATCTTGCCGATGGCTGCTACAAGCTTCCCTGGGATGAGAAGGTAAGAATCAGAGACGGCTGGAAGTATTACCCAGAAGGCGTCAAGCTAGGGCCCATCAGTCAGGCGAACCTGCCTGGGTGATTCATGTCCATGGCAGGCGCCCTCAGCCGATCTGCCCGGCTCATCTGCTGAGGGCATCTGCCTGACTGACCTGACTGACTAACTGACTGACTAACTAACTGACTGACTGATCTGCGTAGATGATCTTCCCAGCTGATCTGGTCCGGGCGATCGCTGGAATAGTCGGTCGCTGGAATAGACGGATGCTGGAATAGACGGTCGCTGGAATAGGCGGTTGCTGGAAGGGAGCTACGGCCGGGGCGAAGGCCGTCCCGGTCAGTTTCCTGCGTCGTTGTCTTCCAACAACCGTTGAGCCAGCGCGGCGCCGAATTCCTGGTGAAGCCCCAGCCGCCCCGGGAATGTCGACACCTGATCGGCAGCCTCGGCCAGCCTCTGCATCTCCTCGCTGGAGCGCGGTGGTGCTTCCCCGGCCAGCACCACATGGAGAGGGCACTCCAGCTGGCGGGCCTGGTCCAGCCACCAGTCTCGCTGCTCGGCGGCGTCCAGCCCACCGCTCACGAAGGCGGCGCTGGCGAAGCGAGCGCCGCGGCGGCGGGCCAACCGCTGCTGCTCCCGCAGCCGCTCCGGCGTCAGCAAGGCCCGGTTGACCCACACATGACGCCGCAGCATCAGCTGCAGCACCGCCTTGCTGGTGTTGAGCCGGTAGAGCGTCGGGCCGATCAGCGGGGCGGCCATCAGCTCGCGCAGCCAGCCGAAGCGCTGCGGCGGCCACCCGGTCATGGTGGGCAGAGGGCCCCGCCAGGTGGGCGCCACCAGCACGAGGCGCCGCCACCGATCTGACCATTCGCTGGCGAGACCGAGGGCGATGGAGGCGCTGTGCCCAGCGGCCACCAGCGTGAGGCGCGCGTGGTTCCGGCAGCTCAGGTAGCTGAGGATGGCGCGCAGGCACGAGCGCAGCAGCTCAGCGTCGTAGGTCAGGGCCGGGCGCTCGCTGTCACCGAAACCCGGCCAGTCGAAGCTCACCAGCTGCCGCTGATCCTGCACGGCTTCCGCCAGCGGCTGCCATTCGCTGCGACTTGACACGGTGCTGAGGGCCGGCAGCAACAGCCAGGCGGGGGCGTCAGCCGGGCCACGGCGCTCGATCACCACGCGGAGACGTCGGCCGGCCAGATCGAGGAACAGCGTTTCCAGCACGCCATCGATGCTCGGGTTCATGCGAACCCCCTGCTCCCTGAGCGGCTCGAGCTGTCGGCCGTGCGGAAATCGATGTGATCACTGCCGGGGTCGTAAAGGGTGTAGCTGAGCCCCCGTCCGACTCCGATCACCTTGCGGCTGGGCACGGCCTGGCGCTGCTTCCGCTCTCCCTCGTGGTCCCGCAGCCGCGATTCGATCCCGCCACCGCACAGCTCCACGCAGAACTGCTCGCCACTGCGGGCTGTGAACAACCGATTCACCTCCATCCGCGTGAGCCGATCGAGCAACCGCAGGGGTGGGCTATCGGCAGCAAGGCAGTCGGCCACGTCGGCGGAGCTACCGTGCAGCAGGGCGCAATCCAATTCGATGAACCCGAAACGCAGCGCGGCCAGCCAGCTGAGCTGGCCAGGATCCACAGCCTTGAGCAGCGCTTCCACGGCCCCATTTCCCTCGCACTGGCGCAGGGCATCAGCGCGGCGCTCGCCGCGGTAGCCCCGTTCGGCCAGCAGCTGCTCTTCCCACCACCCATAGAGGCAGTGCGGCTGCAGCTCGCCGCGGCGCGGCCGCTGCAGCCGTTCAAGCAGAGGGTTGCAATCACGGGTGGGTCCGATCAGATCCCCGAGCACAAACAACGTGTCAACGTTGCGGCGGCGCAGGTCGGCCTGCACCGCCTCATAGACCTCGAGGTCACCGCACAAGCCGCTGAGAAGTGCCCAACGTGCCATCAGCGCTCACACACGTGGCCGGGATCGTCGGCTCGCTCGGCGTATTCGAAACCGTGGCGCAGGCGCCAGGCGAACAGCGGCGGCAGTCCGGTTGCCAGGATGGCCTGACAGGTGCGCTCCACGTCGTAAGGCACTTCGCGGATCTCCACCAGGTCGGTCTGTTCGTCGTGGATCACATAGGTGGCATTGGTTCCGCCGTGCCGTGGTTCTCCCACGGATCCCGCATTGACGATCCGGCGGACGGGAAGGGCAACCTCCTGCTCGGTGGGCGTCGGAGGCGGCGCTTGTGCCAGCCGTTCCTTCAGTGGCTTCCCTCCTGCGGGGGCGCTGGCCGCGGACCTGCGCACCCGCAGCCTGATGGAACCCTCGCAAAGGTCTCGCACATAGGGGCGGTGGGTATGGCCGCAGAAGAGCGTGTCGGCCTCCGCCGCTTCCACCCGCTCAAGGGCCGCGAAGGCGTCCATGTCGGGCAGCAGGTATTCGTGCTGGCTGTTGGGGCTGCCATGCACGAACAGCAGGCGGTCGCGGCGCAGGGAAAACGGCAGGCTGGCGAGGAACTCCTTGTTCTCCTCACTGAGCTGGGCGGCTGTCCAATGGTGAGCTTGCTGTCCCCGCCGCTCAGCCAGCTGGGACGGGTAGCTGCATTCGCAGGCGTTGAGCCCTTCGATGATGTCCTCATCCCAGCAGCCCTGGCAGGTGGGGATGGAGCGGGCGCGGATCAGTTCCACCACCTCATTGGGCTGGGGGCCATAGCCCACCAGATCGCCGAGGCAGGTGATCCTGTCGATGCCGAGCTGCTCGATGTCACTGAGCACCGCTTCCACGGCGGCGAGGTTGGCGTGCAGACAGGAGATGACGGCGTGGGCCATGGGGCGGCGGTGGGTGGAGAGGAGGCAGTCAGCGGGTGGCGGGGAGCGGAGCGCCACCGGAGCGTTGTGGGGCTTGCTGCAGTTCGAGCACCGCATCGCTCAGCAGGGCATCGGCGATCGTGGCCTCGAGGCCGGCGGCATCCAGGCGTTTGCCCTGCACCACCAGCCGCGACAGGCGCTGCGGGCGGCCTTCGGGCGGAGCGACCGCCTCCAGCGGCAGGAACTGAGACCCCTCCTGGCTCACGATCCAGTTGCAGTAGAAACTGCGACCATCGGGCAGGTTCATCAGCGCCTTGGCGCGGTAGACGTCGCCGTAGGCGCCATTCACCAGCTCAAACCAGAAGCTGTTGAGGCTGGGGGGATCCCAGACGCTTCGGGTCAGGTCAAGGCTCCAGCACTCCAGGGCGTTGAACTGCAAGGTGTCCTGAGCGGGAAGGTCCGCGTCGCGGCCGAAGTGCAGATGGCGCTGCGGCAGGAGTTGCAGAGCTTCCAGCCGGGGGAGCAGTCGAGGGTCGATCCCCTGCAGGCCGGCCTGGGGAGGGGGCTGCCACTGGGGCAGCTCGATCAACGCCAGCAGATCCTGCGGGCGGCCTGCCGGGTCCTGGCCTGATGGGGCCTGATCTGATGGGGCCTGATCTGATGGGGCCAGATCCAGCAGCCCCGGGCACTGATCCACCAGGAAAGCCCGATCGATTCCCCCATCCGGGGCCTGCTGGAGCTCCCCGGTGGCGAAACCCTCCAGCCGCAGATAACTGCAGGGCCCCTTGTGGGCTTGCAGCTGGTTGAGGATCCAGCTGGTCTTGCCGCAGCCAGGCGGCCCGGAGATGAGCAGCACCGTGCTCATGGCGCCACCATGCAGGCCTCGAGCTGGGCCTTGAGAATGGCCGGATTCAGTCCTTTACCGATCGCCACCACCTTGGTATGGCGAGGCGTGCCGGCAGGCCAGTCGGAATCATCAATGGTGAAGCGCTTGCCGCAAAGGTGGAAGAGGTGGCGGCGCTCGCTCTCCCGGAACCAGAGCACCCCTTTGGCCCGGAACACCGTGGAAGGGAGCTCGTTATCGAGGAACGACTGAAACCGGCGCAGGTCGAACGGGGTCTCCACCGACAGGGACACCGAAAGGAACCCTTCCAGCTCAGGAGTGTGGGCATGGCCCACTGCATGGCTGTGGCCGTGATCGTGGCTGTGGCCCTGATCGTGGTTGTGGCTGTGGCCCTGATCGTGGTTGTGGCTGTGGCCGTGATCGTGGTTGTGGCTGTGATCCTGGCCTTGGACAGGGTGCCGGGCGTCCGCGAGGGCATCCTCGCGGGCCTGCAGCTCGGCCAGACGATCGGTTTCGAACAGGCCCACACTCAGCAGCATGGCCAGGGGGACCGCGCCGTGGTCGGCCCGCAGGATGCGGGCGTCGGTCTTGATCTCGCGCAGGCAGGCCTCCACCGCGAGCAGGCGCTCCTCCTCCACCAGGTCGCACTTGTTGAGCAGCAGGATGTCGCCGTACACAACCTGGGCCCGGGCAATCGGGCTGTCCAGGGCCGTGACGGCAAAGTGTTCAGCATCGATCAGGGTGATGATCGAATCGAGCCGCAGCTGGTCGCGGAACTCACCGGCCATGAAGGTCATGGCCACAGGCAGTGGATCAGCCAGGCCGGTGGTTTCCACCACGATGTAATCGACAGGGTCCGGGCGGTCCAGCACCCGCTCCACGGCCTCCTGCAGCTCGCCGTTGATCGAGCAGCAGATGCAGCCGTTGCTGAGTTCCACCATGGCGTCGCTGGTGGCCACCACCAGCTCGTTGTCGATGCCGACTTCGCCGAACTCATTGACCAGCACGGCAGTGCGCAACCCCTGTTGGTTGGTGAGGATGTGGTTGAGCAGGGTGGTTTTACCGGCTCCGAGGAAGCCAGTGAGGACGGTGACGGGAACCTGTGCCATAAGGCGAGAACAAACGACCGTCCAGCCCTGAAAACACGGCTGAGAACGGTTCTCATTCTGCCCCCTCAAGCCGCCTGCGGTGGCAGGGTGACGCACACGGCTCTCCTGGACTGAGCGATCGCCGCCATGCCCCCACTCCCACACCCGCTGGCCCTGATCGCACTGACCGCGCTGGCCGGGCTGCTGCTGGGCCTGATCGCGCTGGCCGTGATCGTGCTGCTGCCGTCGCTGGTGATCCGCACGCTGCTGGCGCCGCTCAACCCGGCGGTGGTGTTCTGTGGCGGGGGCCGGCAGCGGCGGCTGGCGCTCACGATCGATGACGGGCCCAGTGGCGCCGGCTCACAGGCGCTGCTGGAGCTGCTGCGGGCGCTGGAGGTGCCGGCCACCTTTTTCCTGATCGGCTCCCATCTGCCCAACGACCCGCACTTTCCCCGTCGGGCCCTGGAGCAGGGGCATGCCATCGGCAACCACCTCTGGCGCGATGTGCGCTCCGCCGGGCTCGATCAGGCGGCGTTCCTGGGCCAGCTGGGTGACACCGAAGCGGCGGTGGAGCGGGCTGCGGCGCCGCAGACGCTGCGCTGGCGCTGGTGCCGCCCGGGGCGGGGTTGGTTCCACGCGGCGATGCTGGGCTGGCTGGCGGAACGCGGCTACCGGCTGGTGCTGGGCTCGATCTTTCCCTGGGACACCTACCAGCCACCGCTGTGGTTCGTGCAGGCCTTCGTACGGCTCAACGTCCACCCCGGCGGCATCCTGGTGCTGCACGACACACCGGAGCTGAGCCCGCGCACCCAGGCCAGCCTGCGCTGGATCGTTCCGGCGCTGCGCCGGCGCGGCTACAGCTTCGTGCCGCTGGCGGAGCTGCTGGAGGCGGCGGGCTGAGCCAGCTCCCACCAGCGCTCCACCACCTCCGGGCTGCCGTACCAGCACGGCCCGAAGGCACCGCCATGGGCCACGCCCGCCAGCACCAGCGGGGTGGAGCCGGCCAGCAGGGCGGAGGCCACCGGCACCAGACCGTCGCCGCGATCGGCGGCATCACCGGTGCTGTTGCGGTAAGCGGTGGGGGCCAGGCGCTGGGCCAGCGGGCTGGCGGTGGCCAGATCCAGATCCCCCGCCACCGACACGTAGTGCACCCGATCGGCGAAGGGCGAACCGGGCAGGCGCTGCTGCACCAGCTCACGCAGCACCGTGGCCTTGAGGGCGGTGTGGGGACTGCCCAGCATGACGAGCGTGTCGGCAAGGGCCTTGCCGTCGTAGGAGCGGCCCTGGAAGGGGGCGTGATCGAGGAACAGCCGCAGCATGATGCCGCCGGAGCTGTGGCCGATCAGGGTGACCCTGCCGGTGGGTGAGGCCTGGGCCAGCTGAGCGGCGGTGGTGGCGACCCGATCGAGGATGCGCGCCCAGGCGAAGGCGAACACGGTGAGCAGCCATTCGGGCTTGCCCACCGCCACCAGCTGCACGGGCTGACCGCTCAGCTGCTGCAGCCGCGCCACCATCGGCGCATAAGCCTCGGCGCTGATCAGAAAGCCGCCGAGCAGCAGGATCGGTTGGCGGGGAAGGGGCATCGGCGGGGCGCGCAGGCGTGGGGTGCGGCTGAACAGCACCACGATGCCAAATGGGCGCAGCAACGCAGCAGCGAGATGTTGACGTCTCAGCCACAACGAATAGGTTGAAGGTAACGAGCGCGCCAAGCGCTTCCGCCGTTTCAAAGGCTTCGTTCCCTTTCATCAGTTCCGTGCTCGCCGAATGGTCTGACAACCATCGCCTGAGCATCTGAACCAACGGCCCCGCCCTGTTGCGCCCCTCATGCGCCGAGCCCCACAGGGGCCGGTGTCACTGAACGGCGGAAAGGATCTCCCCTCCGATTCCGCCAAGCCGCAGCACTTCGGGTGCAGCCAGCGGAGCAGCGCGTTCGATGTTGCCATCACGGAGACATGCACCATGACGACCACCAACGCACCGGTGAACAAAGCCCCGATGAACAACGCACAGTTGAACGATGCACCGTTGAGCAATGACAGCCGCAACGACCAGGACCGGGCCAATGCTCAACTCAAGGAAGCGGTTCTGAACAAGAAACGCGTGCAGATCGAGGCCTGGTCGGCGCAGATCGAGCAGCTGCAGGAGGGCATGAGCGGCCTGGCCGACTCCATGCGCAGCACCACCCGGCAACGCCTCGACGATCTCAGCAACGCCCGCAACCAGGCCACGGCCCAGCTGGAGCAACTGCAGCAGAGCAGCCAGGAGAACTGGGACGCGCTGCTGCAGCAAAGCGATGCCTTCTTTCACGACCTGGCTGATCGCTTCCATCGCTTCGCCAGCAAGAACGACTGACCCCGGCGCACAGCCAACAGCCAACAGCACGAACACAGTCCCCTCCCTTCACCCACACCCAGCCATGACCCTCACCACACCCCGACGTCCTCACGCCCACACCGAAGTGGTGGCCTTCTCCCAGGCGCTCCATGACGCAGAGGAGACCCCCACCGCAGACGCCAAAGCCGCAGCGGCCCACACCCCACAGGCCCGCAACGAAGACGCTGACAACGAAGACACCCGCGACCAGGACGCTCCCGGCGCGGGTGGCCACACGCCGGCCGGCCTCACCGAAGCGATGCTGCCGGAGATCAACGAATCGTTCTGGCTGCTGATCACCAGCGACGCCCTGCTCGGCGCCAGCCAGCACCAGGTGCTGCAGATGGTGCTCAACCGCACGGCACCCAGCAGCGTGCTGGTGGCGCTGGATGTGAACTGGCAGGCGGAGCACTGGGGTCTGCCCCCTGAAGCGGGGCCCACGGCGGAGGTGCTGCGGCGCTTCCAGCCGCTGGCGGAGGCCGCCGCCTTGATCCGCTGCACGTCGCAGGAGGCGGAGGCGGAGGCCTTCTTCTTCAGCCGTGATCCCGAGCGCATCAAGGAGCGGCTGGCGCACCGCCCGGCGGTGCTGGTCACCGATCCGGCAGGTGTGATCCGCTGGAGCATCGGCGGCCACTGCGGGCGCATCGCGGCGGGGCTGGTGCAGAACCCGGACATCTTCCTGGCCGAGATGCTCGAAAACCTCTGCGCCAACCCCCAGCTGCTGGCCACCGCCGGCCGGGGCATCCAGGCCATCGCCGATCCGGATCGGCTCTGCGAGCAACTGCGCAAGGCGGCTGCCGCCTCAGGGGAGCGCCACCAGGAGGCTCGCCCCCTGGTGGCCATGGCCTGAACCGGCGCAGGCGGGAAGCGCATCGCTGCGCAGTGCCTGGGTGAGCGCACCCAGGCCTGGAGTGCGGCAGCACCAACCTCCACCTAACTTCTGTCTGCCCGCTTGAGCGCTGTCCCCATGACCATCCGCCGGGTTGCCTCGATCGGGTTGCTGGCGATGGTGCCGGTCTCGATCGCGGCGGAAGCGCTGCACTGGGGTGACCTGGCGGTGTTCGTCACCTCGGCGGTGGCGATTCTGCCCCTGGCCATCTGGCTGAGCACCGCCACCGAAGAGCTCTCGCTGGTGTTCGGCCCCTCGATCGGGGCCCTGCTCAATGCCGTCTTCGGCAACGCCACCGAGCTGATCATTGCCCTGGTGGCGCTCAAGGCCGGCCTGGTGGACATCGTCAAGGCCAGCATCACCGGCACGGTGATGGCCAACCTGCTGCTGGCGCTGGGCCTCTCGATGCTGGTGGGGGGCATCGGACGGCAGGAGCAGGAGTTCAAGCCGGTGGTGGCCCGGGTGAACGGCTCCGCCATGACCCTGGCGGTGCTGGCAATCCTGATTCCAAGCCTGGCGGTGCTCTCGGGCGGCCAGGAGGCGGAGAGCACCGAACCGTTCGGGGCCTTCGTGGCCTGGGTGCTGCTGGGCGTGTACGCCCTCACCCTGCTGTTCTCGCTGCGCACGCACCGTGGCCTCTATGAGGTGGCGGAGGCAGAGCTGGGCGAAGACCAGCTCCATGCCCCGAATCCGTGGGTATGGCTGACGGTGCTGGTGGCGGCCACCGTCGCCCTGGCCTACGAATCTGAGCTGTTCGTGGGCGTGATCGAAACCGTCACCGAAGGCTTCGGCCTCTCCGCCCTGTTCACGGGGGTGGTGCTGCTGCCGCTGCTGGGGGGCACGGCCGAATACCTCACGGCCGTTTCGATGGCCCGCAAGAACAAGATGGATCTGTCGGTGTCGGTGGCGCTGGGCTCCACCCTGCTGGTGGCGCTGCTGGTGGTGCCGGCGCTGGTGCTGATCGGCCCCCTGCTGGGCCACCCCCTGCCTCTGAGCTTTGATGTCTACGAGTTGGTGGCGGTGATCACGGCGGTGGTGGTGAGCAACCTGGTAACCATCGATGGTCGCTCCGACTGGCTGGAAGGCGTGCTGCTGCTGGCGGCCTACCTGATCCTGGCGGCCGGCTTCTACTTCCAGTCGGCCTGATCCGATGACCCCGCCGGCTGATGAACGCCCAGCGATGCCCTTCCACAGCCATGCCTTCTGGGCGGGCGTGAGAGATCTGCCGGCGTTGCAGCTGCTGATCGCCGCGGGGATCACCCTGCTGGCCCTGGTGCTGGGCTTCTCCTGGCTGGCCCTGGCGGCGGCGCTGGTGAGCCTGGTGTTGGCGCTGGTGCGATTGGCGCCTCCTCTATGGAGCCAGCTGCGCGCCCGCCTCGACGACGAGGCCACGGTTCAGACCGTGGCGCTGCTGACGCTGGTGCTGGCGCTGGTGGTGCTGTCGGTGCTGTTCGGCTGGTGGGATCCGTTGGTGCGGGTCTACCGCAGCGGTGACTGGGAGGCGATCGGCGCCATCGGGGAGGGGGTGATCGGCGCCTTCGGGCAGATCCTGGTGGCGTTCGTGGCCCTGGTGATCGCCTGGCGTCAGTTCCAGGTGGATCAACGGCTCACCACCCAGCAGAACCGGATCACCCAGGGGCAGACGATCGACAGCTTCATCCAGGGCATCTCCGAGCTGATCAGTGATGAAGACGGACTCCTGGAGGACTGGCCGTTGGAGCGGATGCTGGCGGAGGGGCGGCTGGCGGCGGTGCTTGGCAGCATCGAAAGCCAGGGCAAGGCCCGCATCCTGCGCTTCCTCTCCCACGCCCGCCTGCTCACGCCCCTGCGCCGCGACCACCGCCTCGGGCGGGCCATCCTCGATGGCGAAGGCAACTACGAGGAAGACCGGCTCGCGGGAGTGCCGGTGATCAACCTGCACCAGGTGCTGCGGGGCGTGGACCTCTCCGACACCGACCTGCGCGGCATTGATTTCAACGGCGCCGACCTGCGCGGCACCAACCTGAGCAACTGCGATCTGAGCGAGGCGAATCTGGCCGGCACCAATCTGTGCGGCGCCAATCTCGACGGTGCAAAGGTGGAGGGCACCCGCTTCTTCTTCGGCCAGCCGGCCAGCGCCACCCCCACCGACGGCCAATGGGCCCTGAACCTGGAGACGGGCGAAGGCTCGGGGGCCCAGGTGATCAATGCCAACTTCTCCGACCTGCGCCAACTGGGCGACGAGGCGCGGATCTACCTCGCCTCCTGGAGCGGCCCCCGTTCCCGCAAAACCCTGCCCGGTGGCGTGAAGGGCATCCCCAACCGGCTGGAGCGTCCGCTGCCGGCGCTGCCATCTGATCGGTGAACGAATGGGCAGTTGCGCCTATGTGCTGCAACCCACAGAAGGATGGCAGGCGTGGTGTGAGGCGCTACATCCGACAGACAAGTTCTAAATCTTGGCACCTCAGTGGTACAGCCTGGTCGCTGGCGTGGCAGGTGGCAACTGCAGAATCCAGCCGCCTACTCTGGCAGCCAAAGAGCAGATGATTTGGGTCGCCTTGGACTCAGCCAACCTGACCAGAAATCTAAAGCGATTAACGATCAGCCTAGTCGCGACATCGAGCATGTTGCTGCCACTGCATGTTCACGCCGACATTCGGGACAAGCAAAGTTACTGGTATGGCTTTCTTGTCGGAAGCGGCATCACGGTATGTGCGCTGTTGGATATCGGCTTGCTCTCCCGCAACGACGCCACAGATTGGTTAACCGAGATTTTCAAGCAAAGATCCGATATCCCCAGTGCCGCCATGGAATCAGCCAAGCAGCATCTTGCCGAAGAGTTAGGGCCCAAGGGCTGTCCCGTCCCCCGCTGAACGGGAACGAACGCCCATCTCGGTTGACGGGTTCAATTCATTTCGGCTAGCCGAGGTCAGCTTGATCGCTGCAGTCCCAAACAATGGCTGCCCAGATCAAGCCTGTGCGATGGCGCCTCATACCCGTTCTCGTCAATCAGGCAGTTGCCTGCTCCGCATCGAGAGCTTTCCTCTTCTGCCTGTGCAACTGCCGCTTGGTTGGACGATTGCTCCTACTTGCTGATCGAATCCATGCAGTGACGTCCAGCTGGCTGCTCGTTCTTTGCAGCAAGCGCCGAATAGATCCCCGGTCGATGGCGAACCTCCCGCGGACCGGCATGATGGAGCGATCAATAATGTCAGCTGGTGCCATCAGTGACAAGCGAAGCCAGTGTTGATCTCCCTCTCGACGACTGCTGCAGCCGCTGGGGGATTAGCCGAAAGGCCGTCAAATCCCGTGCTTCCGCCTTGGGGGTCGATCTGATCAGGGAATCGAGCACACGTACGGTCTGGCCCGGTGATCTCATCCCCCTGGGCGATCAGCTGCACCAGCACTTGCAGAGGAAGGGCTGCACCCTCTCCAATTTCTTGGCCTCAGCGCAGCCAGCAGCTACCACCAGTGTGAGCATTGAGGCCCTGTCAGTGATGCCATCAACCGGCACCAATGATCAGCGTAAAGCCCTAACGTTGCCGCCAGCAACAGCTGGCAGCGAAAGCATCCTGGCCCTAGCCGCCTTGGTGGCAGCCATACAGCCGGCGCCCAGGTTGAATCCCCTGGCGGTCGCCCGTGGCTTAGCTGAAGCGGCCAAGCTGGGAGCCTGGATCACCAGCGATGAACTGGCTCACCTGCTCGGCCTATCTCGCAGCACTGTTTCCAGCTGGAGCACCAGCCATAGCCCTCGCCCTGGCTTCATGCTGGAGCGCCGCAAAGTAGGCGTATCGGTCTGGTGGAAGGTGATACCTGAGCCAAAGCCGAAGAAAGGAAAGCCGTCGAGTTAGTTGTGCGAGTACCTATTGCCATGAATAGGAGCCCCAGGTCCAGTGAGGCGCTTTCTGCACTGCTCTTCAAAAGCCCTGGCCAGCATCACCAATCCACCCAACCCATTCAATCAAAGCAACGGATCACCAGGCATTTCCCCCTACAGCTGGCAACCACAGCAGCAGGATCCAAAGCGAAGTCGCAAAGCAGGGCTTGCGCATCACCAGGAGATCCTTCAGGCTGAAAGTGTCGGAATCCTGTTCGCCGAACCCCGCCCGACTGCACCACTCCCATCACCTCCGCATCCCCACTCCCCTCCACAAGCGCCAGAGTGGGTTCATTCACTTCCCCTCCCATGGCCCCCACCCGCGAGCAGATCCTGGCCGCCTCCGCCGGCTGGGTGGCGGTGGTGCTGAATGTGGTGCCGGGACTGGGCGCCGGCTACCTCTACCAGCGCCGCTGGAAGGCCTACTGGATCACCTCGGCGCTGGCCACCGCCTGGTTCGTGGCCGGGGCCGTGCTGGGGCAGGACGCCGCAGCGGCTGCAGAAGCCCAGAACCAGCTGGTGGGGCTGCTGGGTCTCGTGCTGCTGGCTGGGGTCACCGCCACCGAGGCGGGCCTGGCCGTGAAGCGGGTGCGCCAGGACGGCTGACGCGCCTCAGCGCAGATACCAGCGCAGCAGCGCCAGCAACTGACCGGCGGGCCCCAGGCCGGTGATCGCCTCACCGATCAGGGCCGCCGCGAAGCCGAGCATGGCCACGCGGCCATTGAGCAGTTCCACCCCGGCCAGGGCCGCCGTGTTCCAGGGCCGGCGGGTGGTGAGCCCCTCGCCGAAGCGCTCGAGCGGCTCGTACTGGAAGGAGTCGGGAGCCATCGGGGAAGCGCACACTGCGGCTGAGCCTATGGGAGCTGGGCGAATGGCCGCCGGCCGTGAACCGTTTGCACAGCGGTTGAACAATCTCTGAGGCCGCGACCGCATAGGTTCAAACTATCCTCTGGCTCCACTCGTGTTCCAACGTCGAGCGCTCGCGGCACTGGCAGCCTTTGCGCTCATCGTGATGGGCTGCCAGAAGCCCGCGGTGGTCACCATTCCAATTGCCAGTTGGGCTGGCTTTCAGTACTTCCACCTCGCCCACGAAAAGCAGCTGGATCAGAAGGCGGGGCTTGTGATCGACACCCTGGGCTTTTCCGATCCGCCTGAGATTGTCAAGGCCTTTGAAGAGGGCCGTTTCCCGATCGCCCAGCTCACCACGGTGGAAGCCGTGGACATCTGCAGCCGCCAGCCAAAACGCTGCCCGGTGGTGGTGCTGATCCTTGATGAATCCCGTGGTGGCGACAAAGTGGCCGTGCGCCGCTCGCTCGGCACGATCGCGGCCCTGCGGGGCAAGCGCGTGGCCGTCACCCCCAGCACCCTCGGCCCGTTTGTATTGAGCCGGGCCTTGGCCCGTCATGGCATGAGCCTCGCCGATGTACGCATCGTGGCCGTGCCCCTAGCCGACATGGGGCGCCGTCTCGTCAGCGGGCAGATCGACGGGGCGGCCTTCTACCCACCCTTCAGTGATGCGGTACTGGACGGCGGCGAGGCCGTCACGGCCTTCACAAGTGCAGAGATTCCCGGTGAAATTTTTGATGTGCTGGTGGTTGATCCGCAGTACTACCGCACCAACCGGCACATTCTGGGGCGCCTGGTGCGGGTGTGGCAGCAGGCCCACGATCTGGCGGATCGCGATCCCGAAGCGCAGGAAATCATGGCCAGGCGACAGGGTGTGAGAGCTGAGGTGTTTCGCGAATGGGAAAAAGGCCTTCTCTATCTCTCACTCTCGGAGCAACGGCACATGCTGTTGCCCGGCGGCAAGCTCGAACGCAACCTCGCCGACGTCCTCGCCGTGCAGAAGCAGCTGGGTTTGATCCGTGGCCGCGTGCCCCTGCCGAGGGTGAGCACGGAGCCGATTGATCTCGCTCTGAAATGACACAGCCGGTCCGCACCATCCAGACCTGGCGTGAGCGGTTGGGCGCCCTCACGCTCTCCAGCCGGCTCACCGTGCTGCTGCTTGGTGTGGGTCTCACCCCGATGCTGTTCTCCCAGGTGGTGGCGCTCAACGCCTACCGGGAGCGCATCCTCAGCCACCACCTGGATGCCACCGAGCAGATGGCCAACGGCAAGGTGGAGCAGTTGCAGGCCATGCTCACCAGCAAGGGCCTCGAGCTTGATGAGTTGGCCATGGAACTCCATAGGCAGCCCGCCCCGCTCCAGCAGAAATTGCCACAGCAGGCTTCCCGGCTCGGTTTTGCAGAACTGCTGCTAATCGATCGCGGCTCAGGCCGGGTCATCGGCGCAGCGGTGAATCTCGCCCTGATCGGCAAGTCGCTGGCGGGTCCGCTCCTGCGTCACTGCGGCCTCAACAATTTGGTGGAAGGAATGGGCACCTGGAGCCACCTGACGGTGCTTCTCCTCAAGCACGATCCCTGCACGGAGGAAACAGCCACCTGGATGGCCGTGCCGCTCAAGGACCGCGCCAATCAGAATCTGTTGCTGGTGGGGCGGTTGGAGGCCGCCTCCTTCAGCGAGGTGATCAACAGGCGTTATGAGCGACTGAGTCACGGCGCTGAGACGCATCTGGTGATCGAACAACGCCGGGGCGACGAGTGGCAGTTCCTCTCCGTGCCGATGGGGCAGGCCACCGAGGACTCCGAGGCCCTGAACTACCGACCGACTTTGAGCGGTGGTCTGACGTTTTCGGAGCGCCAACTGGGCAACGGCGGGGCCGGCTACCTGCGCACCGGCAGCGGCACATTGAAGCTCGGTGCCTGGCGGCAGATCCCGCAGAGCCATGTGGCGGTGCTCGTTACCATCCCCGAGGCAGAACCACGGCTCGACAGCCAGTCGCTCACCCAGCAGTTGCTGATGGTGCTGGCGACCACCGCCATCCTGGTGACGATGGCAGGCGTGGCGCTCGGCCGGCGCCTGGCGGGTCCGATCCAGAAGCTGCACCAGGCGATTCAGGGGTTCGATCCTGCCGATGAAGCCAGCCTCACCCCGGTGGTGGTGAGAGGCCACGATGAGATTGCCTCCCTGGCCAGCACCATCAATGTGCTAGCCAAGCGCATCAAGGAGCGCACCAGCAACCTGCGCAACACCAAGGAGCAACTGCACGCTTACATCCAGACGGCGCAAACCACCCTGCTGGCGCTTGATTTCGAGGGCCGCGTCACCCTGCTCAACAGCAGCGGCTGTGCGCTGATCGGCATCGCCTCCAATTGCTGGAGCGGCCTCAACTGGCTCACCGATGTGGTGGATCCCGCGGATCAGCCGTTGCTGCGCCGCTGGCTCAACGAGGCGGCCGCCTCCAGGCTTCCCCCCGAGGGAGCGTTGGAGTACCGCGTCTGCACCAACCAACGCGGCACCCGCTTCATGCGTTGGCACCTGAGCCTGCTCGATGGCGCCGACGGCCAACCGATTGCCCTTCTGGGCTCCGGTGAAGACATCACCAGCCTGCGCGCCCAGAAAATCCAGCTGGAGCAGGCGCGCCAGGAGGCGGAGGAGGCGAACAGGGCCAAGAGCGAGTTCCTCTCGCGCATGAGCCATGAGTTGCGCACCCCCATGAACGCGATCATCGGCTTGTCGCATCTGGCGCTGCGAACGGGTCTCAACCCGCACCAGCGCGACTACCTGCAGAAAATCAGCAACGCAGGCCAGGGGTTGCTGGGGATCATCAACGACATCCTTGATTTCTCCAAGATCGAGGCCGGCAAACTCACGCTTGAGACCATCGATTTCCAGCTCGATGCGGTGCTCTCCGATGTGGCCACCCTGATCGCCGACAGGATCTTCGCCAAGGGCGTCGAACTCCTCTTCCGCGTCGACGACGACGTACCCACCTGCCTCAACGGCGATCCGCTGCGCCTCACCCAGGTGCTGCTCAACCTGCTCTCGAATGCCGCCAAGTTCACCGAGCAGGGCCAGATCCAGCTGCAGGTGAGCGTCGGCGAGCAGCAGCCTCAGCAGGTGGAGGTGGAGCTGGTGTTCCGCGTGCAGGACACCGGCATCGGCATGACCGAAGCCCAGATGGGCAACCTGTTCCAGCCCTTCACCCAGGCAGAGCTGTCCACCACGCGCCGGTACGGCGGCACCGGCCTGGGCCTGAGCATCTGCCAACGGTTACTGGAGCTGATGGACGGCTCCATCGTGGTGAGCAGCGTGCCTGGTGAGGGGTCCTGTTTCACTGCCCGCTGCCGTTTTCACCTCGGTGCTTGCGCCACCCCGCGGGCGTTGCCGGAGGCCCTGAGCCAGGTGCGCGTGCTGGTGGTGGATGACAACTCCGTGGCCCGTGAGGTGATCACGCAACTGCTGCACCAGCTCCCCCTGCGCTGTGATGCCACTGGCAGCGGCGCCGAAGCCCTGGCCATGATGCACCAAGCCAACGCCCACCAGCAGCCCTATGGCCTGGTCCTGCTGGATTGGCAACTCGGCGATCAGCTGGATGGCCTGCAGGTGGCCGCAGACATCCGCGCCAACCCGGTGATCCAGCAGCCGAGGATCTTGCTGATCACGGCCTACGGCGGCGAAGACGCCTGCCAGCTCACCCCTCCGGGGCTGCTGGATGGAATCCTGTGCAAGCCGGTCCGCTCCTCTGAGCTGATGGACCATCTCACTGCCATGTTCGAAGGTGGCGACAGCGCGGGATCGGCGGCGGCGGCGGCCGAATACACACAGGGCCAGGAGCTGGCGTGGGGCCTGCAGGGCCTGAAGATGCTGGTGGTGGAAGACAATCCGATCATTCAGCAGATCGCCGCAGAGTTGCTCACCATCGCCGGCGTGCAGGTGAGCACGGCCCGCAATGGCGTGGAGGCTCTCGCCTGGCTGGAGCAGCAGCCGCTGCCCCCCTGCGACCTGGTGCTGATGGATCTGAACATGCCCGAAATGGATGGCTGGGAATGCACCCGTCGCCTCCGTGCCGATGCCCGCTGGCAGCTGCTGCCCGTGCTCGCCATGACCGCCCACGCCATGCAGCCGGAGCGCGACCGTTGCATGCGCATCGGCATGCAGGACCTCATCACCAAACCGATCGATCCGGACCACCTCTACGAACGGCTGCACCACTGGAGCGGCCGCCACTGTCAGGGCCCAGGCGAACCAGCTCCAGCCTCTGCCCAGCCGGCCATCCCCCAGCCCGCGCCAGCCGATGAAGAATCACCGCCGCAGAATCCGGGACTGGATCGCTCGGAGCTGAATGGTGCGGAGCAGGGAGGTTCGGAGCTGAATGGACTGGCCCTGGAAGGCTTTGATCTGCCCGGAGCGCTCAGGCGGGTGGCTGGCAACCGCGCTCTTTACTGTCAGCTGCTGCAGAGCCTGGTGCACACCCAGGCGGATGCGGCCCAGCGGCTGGAGGCCGCCCTTGAGACCAACAATCTGAAGGAGGCGGCACTGATCGTGCACGCCCTCAGAGGGGTGTCCGCCAATCTGGGGGCCACCTCCCTGGCGGAGGCCGCCACGCGGCTGGAGCTCGAACTCAACCAGCAGCTCTGCCACAGCCACACCAGGCAGAACTTTGAGGTTCAGCTGCAGCTCACCATGGCGTGCATCCGCGCGGCCTTCGCGATGGAGCCGGCGGAGGGCACCGCCCCCTCACCGGAAGGGCCGGGGACAGCAGTGCTGAGCTTGGAGCAGCAGCACCTGCTGGGCAAGCTCGATACTCTGCTGGCCGCCTTTGATGGGGAAGCCCTGGAATTCATCAGCCAGCACCGCGAGGCCCTGATCACGACCCTGGGATCGGCGGGCTTTGAGCGCATGGCCGCTGAGCTGATGCGCTTTGATTTCTCAGAGGCGCGCAGGGCCGTGCAGCTACGCGTTCCTCCCTTGCTGCAGGCCTGATCCATGACCCATCTCGCCGACAGCCTTGGGCAAAGCAAGCCCACCGTGCTGGTGGTGGATGACACGCCGGAAAACCTGCAGGTGATGAACGGCCTGCTGCGTGGGCTGTACAAAGTGCGCCTGGCCACCAGTGGCGGACTTGCCTTGGAGTTGGCCCTGCAGACGCCCCAGCCGGATCTGATTCTGTTGGACATCATGATGCCGGATCTTGATGGCCATGAGGTGTGCATACGGCTTAAGGCCGACCCCGCCACTCAGGACATTCCTGTGATCTTCCTCACGGCGCTGAACCAGGAAGTTGATCAGAAGCGAGGCTTTCTTGATGGCTGCGTGGATTACATCACCAAGCCCTTCTCCCCCGACATCGTGCTGGCCAGAGTGGCCACCCATGTGGCCCTGAAGCGCGCCAGCGACCTCCTCTCTGATCACAACCGTTACCTGCGCGAGGAAGTGGAGCGCCAGACCCGCGAGGTCCAGAAGGTTCAGGACGTCACGATCCTGGCGATGGCATCACTGGCGGAAACCCGCGACAACGAAACCGGAATGCACCTGCGCCGCACCCAGAACTACATGAAGCTTCTGGCTGAGCACTTACACCGGCACTCCCCTTACGCCAGCCAGCTCGACGCAGAGGCAATCGAGCTGCTCTATAAATCCACGCCGCTTCATGACATCGGCAAAGTGGGCATTCCTGATCACATCCTGCTGAAGCCAGGCAAGCTCACCCCTGAAGAGTTCATGGTGATGAAGAAGCATTCGGAGCTGGGTTCCCACATCATTGCGCAAGCAGAAGGTCTGCTGGATGCCCCCAGCAGCTTTCTGCGATTTGCCCGCGAGATCGCCCACTACCACCACGAGAACTGGGACGGCAGCGGCTATCCCGAGGGGCTGCAAGGAGAAGCCATCCCCCTGTCCGCCCGTCTGATGGCCGTGGCCGATGTGTATGACGCCCTCATCTCCAAACGCTTCTACAAGCAGGCCTTCTCCCATGAGGAAGCCGCCCGCTTCATCGAAAGCCAGGTCGGCCGAAAATTCGATCCTGTGATCGTGGAAGCCTTCCGCCAGGTAGCCGATCGCTTCGCCACCATCGCCGCCACCTTCAAAGACAACAATTCCGCGCCGCCCCTGGCCGCCCATCCTCCGCCCGCGCCGTCCCTTTCCCCATCGCCGGGCCTGGCGGAGGATGGGGAAAACAGCCCGGCCTTCTGGTGAGCAGCCAGGGAGCCTGCTGAACAGAGAAGAAGCCTGGTGAAAAGAAAGCGGGCGGCGGGAATCGAACCCGCATCATCAGCTTGGAAGGCTGAGGTTTTACCACTAAACTACGCCCGCAGGGATACAGGTGTATCACTCGGTTGCCGTGCTGGTGTGGCCCGCGGTGCCACTGCCTTTGCGGCTGAAGCATTATGGCCTGCGTGAAGCCACCGGCCGTTGACCGTTGTTCCTGATCCGGTCGTCCCTTCCGCCAACCCTGCGGCCATGAGCTCCACCACCGGCGTCAGTGACGCCATCGATGCACCCAGGGGGTTCCAGCGCCGCATGTTGGTGGCCTATGGCCTTGGCGATGCGGGCACCGGCATGGCGGCGTCGCTGATCGGCTTCTACCTGTTCATCTTCTATACCGCCGCCGCCGGGCTGCCCGCCTGGATGGCGGGGCTGGTGCTGATGCTGGCCCGCCTCTGGGATGCCATCAACGATCCGGTGGTGGGCTGGCTCAGCGATAAGACCCGCAGCCCCTGGGGCCCGCGCCTGCCCTGGATCCTCTGGAGCGCCATTCCGCTCGGGATCGCCATGGCGATGATGTGGTGGCTTCCGCCCGGAAGCCTCTGGGTGAAGTTCGGCATCTTCCTGGCCATCTCGGTGGTGGCCAACAGCCTTTACACCTGCGTCAACCTGCCCTACTCCGCCCTGGCGGCCGAGCTCACCACCGACACCGGCCTGCGCACCCGCCTGAACACGGCGCGGTTCACCGGCTCGATCATCGCCGGGCTGGTGGGCATCGTGCTGGGAGGGCTGCTGCTCCAGAACCACCAGGACCCCGGCAGTTACTTCAAGGTGGGCGTGCTGTCGGGCAGCATCATCGCGGTGTTCACCCTGGTCTGCGCCTGGGGCATCGCCCCGGCGGCCCGCAACTGCCAGCGGCCCAACAGCCAGCAAGGCTCCACCCGCCGCATGCTGCGCCGGGTGCGCGAGAACGGTCGCTTCATCAAGGTGCTCGGCCTCTACCTGATGCTCTGGTGCGCGCTGCAGATCATGCAGACCGCCGCCCTCATCTACCTGCCGGTGGTGATGCGGCTGCCGGAGAGCTGGAGCAACTGGATCCTGCTGCCCTTTCAGATCAGCACCCTCGTGGGGCTGCAGATCTGGAACCGCTTCTCCCACCGCTACGGCCGCATCCAGGCGCTGCACCGGGGCACGGCGCTCTGGATCGGCGGCTGCCTGCTCGCCATGTTGCTGATCCCCCTCGATCCCGACCTCTCGCCCGTGGGCTCCTGGATGAACGGGCTGCGGCTGGTGGCGCTGCTGGTGGCCATCCTGGTGGTGGGTCTGGGCGCCTCGACGGCCTACCTGATCCCCTGGGCGCTGCTGCCGGATGCCATCGACGCCGATCCTGAAAAGCCCGCCGGCCTCTACAGCGCCTGGATGGTGTTCACCCAGAAGATCTGCATCAGCCTGGCGTTGTTCTTCTTCGGCAACCTGATGAGCCTGAGTGGCTACGTGGCGGCCAGGGGCATCGTCCAACCCGACACGGCCCTGATCGCGATCCGCCTGTGCATGGGGCTGATCCCCGCCACGCTGGTGGTGCTGGGGCTGATCGTGATGCGGCGCTGGCCTGAGCGTGGCGCCCACCTGCTTCAGGCCCAGCCATGAAGTCACCGCGCTGGCTCAACCGCCTCGGCAGCAGTTGCCTGATCGGCGGCCAGACCGTGGCGGCGATCGGCAGGGGGCGCATCAACGTCAACGACCTGTTCGAACATCTGCTGGAGGCAGGGCCCGGCAGCTTTCTGATCGTGTTCATCACGGCGCTGGCGGCAGGCACCGTGTTCAACATCCAGGTGGCGGCAGAGCTCACCAAGCAGGGGGCCAGCGTGGCCGTGGGAGGCATCCTTTCGGTGGGGCTGGCGCGCGAGATCGCACCGCTGCTCACCGCCACCCTGCTTACCGGGAAGGTGGCCACCTCTTACGCCGCCCAGATCGGCACCATGAAGGTGACCGAGCAGATCGACGCCATCACCATGCTGCGGACCGATCCGGTGGAGTACCTGGTGGTGCCCCGGGTGCTGGCGATGGTGGTGATGGCCCCGGTGCAGTGCCTGGTGTTCTTCGTGGTGGGGGTCTGGTCGGGCCAGGTGAGCAGCACCTTTCTCTTCTCGATCCCGCCCACCGTGTTCTGGAATTCCGTGCGCAGCTGGATGACCGCCAGCGACCTGCCCTCGATGCTGGTCAAGGCGGTGGTGTTCGGCCTGCAGATCGCCGTGATCGCCTGCGGCTGGGGCCTCACCACCCGCGGCGGCCCCAAGGAGGTGGGCACCAGCACCACCGGCGCCGTGGTGATGATTCTGGTCACGGTCAGCCTGATGGATGTGCTGCTGACCCAGCTGCTGTTCGGCGCTTAGGCCGCCAGCTGCCCAGCATGGAACCTCCGCCTCTCTCCGCCGCCACCATGACCTCCCCCGCCGCCACGCTCGATCCCGCCGCCGGAACGGTGCTCGCACCCCGCTACGGGGTGCCGCTGGGGGTGGTGGTGCTGGGGCTGGCCGGCCTGGCCCTGCTGCCGCTGTGGTCGGGGGCGCTGTGGCTCAGCGGCGTGGTGGTGCTGTTCGGGCTGTTCCTGCTGCTGCAGGCCGTGCTGCTGCGCCTGCAGTTCAGCGGCGATGCCCTGCTGGTGTGGCGTCAGTCGACGCTGCTGCGCCGCTTCCCCTACGACGAATGGATCGCCTGGACCGTGTTCTGGAACCCGGTGCCGGTGCTGTTCTATTTCCGTGAACAGCGCAGCATTCACCTGCTGCCGGTGTTGTTTGATGCCACCACCTTGCGCCAACAACTGGAGCTGCACGTCAGCACCTCGCCATGACCGATCCCAGCGTGCCGCCGGACCAATCCCCGCCGCCCCTGAGCGTGCCTGAACCGCCTGCGGCCGAGCCCTCGCCTGCGGCCGACCCGGCCCCTGTAGCCAAGCCATTCGAGCCCTGGCAGGCGCTCGCCCTCAAGGAGCTGCAGGAGCGGCGCGCGGCACTGGAGGCGGAGATCCAGGAGCTGGAAACCCGCCGCAACCAGCTGCAGAAGAGCCTGGTGAGCAGCTTTGATGGTCAGGCCGATGCGATCGCCCGGCGCCTGAAGGGCTTCCAGGACTACCTGGTGGTGGCGCTGCAGGATCTGGCCGGCCAGGCCGAGCAGATGGAGCTGGTGGTGCAGCCGGTGGTGGTGCAGCCCTCGCCACTGGATCAGCCGGCGGAAGTGGCCGCCGCGGCTGCCCCTGCCGCACCGGCGGCGGCGGGTCTGTTCAGCGAGGACGAAGAACTGATCCGCAGCCAGCTGGAGCGCTTCCAGGGCCAGCCCGATTTCTACGCCGATCCCTGGAAGCTGCGCCGCAGCCTGGAAGCCCCTGCCGCGGCTCTGCTGGAGGAGTGGTTCCTCTATCAGGGCGGGCGTGGCGCCCACGCCAGCGCCGGCAGCCGCAGCCGCAATGCGCTCACGGTGGCGGCGGCGGTGGCGATCCTCGGCGAGCTCTACGGCGAGCGCTTCCAGACCCTGGTGCTGGCCGGCCAGCCGGAGCGGCTGGGGGAATGGCGCCGCGGCCTGCAGGATTGCCTCGGGCTCAGCCGTGAAGATTTTGGGCCTAACAGCGGCGTGGTGCTGTTCGAGCGGCCTGATGCCCTGATCGAGCGCGCCGACCGGCTCGAGGAGCGCGGCGAGCTGCCGTTCATCGTGATCGATGCGGCCGAACAGGTGGTCGACGTCCCGGTGCTGCAGTTCCCGCTCTGGCTCGCCTTCGCCGCCACTCCAGCGGAACTGGCCATCGACGAGGAGCTGCTGTGAATCCCCTGCTGATCCTGTCCGTGCTGCTGGCGGGCTACCTGCTCGGCTCGATCCCCAGCGGCTGGCTGGCGGGGCGATGGTGCGCCGGCGTCGATCTGCGCCAGCTGGGCTCCGGCTCCACCGGCGCCACCAACGTGCTGCGCCAGGTGGGCAAGGGCCCGGCGCTGGTGGTGTTCCTGGTGGATGTGCTGAAGGGAACGGCCGCCGTGCTGCTGGCCAAGGCGGTGGTGGAGCCACTCGGCGTCTCCGCCGCTGGCGATGCCTGGGTGGTGGCGGCGGGGCTGGCGGCTCTTGCCGGCCACATCTGGCCGGTGTGGCTGGGCTGGCGGGGTGGCAAGGCCGTGGCCACCGGGCTGGGCGTGCTGCTCGGTCTGGTGCCCGCGGTGGGGCTGGCCAGCTTCGGGCTGTTCCTCGTCACCCTCACCCTCACCCGCATCGTGTCGCTCTCCAGCGTGGTGGCGGCGGTGGGCCTGCCGCTGCTGATGCTGGGCTCCTTCCAGAGCGCCGGCACCGGGCTGCGGCCCGCCTATCTGGCCCTTGCCCTGCTCACCACCGTGCTGGTGCTGTGGCGCCATCGCAGCAACCTGGCCCGGATCATGGACGGCACCGAGCCACGCATCGGCGCAGACAAACCCAACACCCCGACCTGAGGCGGGAGCTGAGAGCCTGGATCCGAGAACCGGGCGCTGCTTCAGCCCAGCGCCCGGCTCCGTTCAGCAGCCGCCAGCACCGCCTCGATCAGAGCCGAACGCACGGAGCCCCGCTCCAGCTGACGCAGGGCCGTGATCGTGGTGCCGGCCGGGCTGCTCACCATGTCCTTGAGCTGGCCGGGATGCAGGCCCTTCTGCTGCAGCAGCGCCACGGTGCCACCGGTCATGGCGAGCGCCAGCTCCTGTGCCAGCGCCCGCGGCAGGCCGGCGGCCACGCCGCCATCGGCGAGGGCTTCGATCACCACCGCCATCAGCGCCGGCCCGGAGGAGGCCACCGCCAGCAGCCCATCGAGCTGGGGCTCCGGCAGCTCCAGCACCTGCCCCACCCGGCCGAACAGCTGGCGCACGCAGTGACGTTGCCCATCGCTGAGCTGCTCTCCCCAGGCCAGTCCAGTGATGCCGGCCCGCACCAGGCAGGGAGTGTTCGGCACCGCCCGCACCACGCGCCAGCCGGGAAATGACGCCTGCAGGCGAGCCAGGCTGACCCCCGCCAGCACGGAAATCAGCAGAGGGCTCTCGTCGCTGTGCGCTGAGGACGCCGCTGGGGAGGCGGCTGGGGAGGCGTCGCCGTGCTCAGAGGGCGCTGCTGGCGAGGCGAAGGCTGCTGAACCAGAAGCTGGGGGTGTGGCCGATGCCGCGGCGGACGCCCCTGATCGGCTGTGTGCCGCTCGAACTGCCGCCGCCGCATCTGCAGCCGCCGTGGCTGCCGCCGCGAGCTGTTGCGGCTTGACGGCCAGCAGCACCACCGGCGCCTGCCAGGCCGCAGCCGCCTGCCCATCGGCGGCGGCACAGACAGCCACCTGCAACTGCTGCTGGAGCCGCTCGGCGGAGGCAGGGCTGGCCACCACCGCCCGCACGGCAGCAGGACGAACATCCCCCTGCTCCAGCAGCGGCAGCAGCAAGGCCTGGGCCATCTGCCCCAGGCCAATGATCCCGAGGCCCGACAGGAGGGGCTCAGAGGCCCCGGCGTGCTCGGTCATGGACCGGTGGCGGTGGCGGGAAACGTGCTCAGAAGACGTGCTCAGCCGCCGACGGCGAAGTCGGAGCGGCCCCAGGCCGGACTCGGGGCCGCATCGGCATCGGAGCCGGTGTCGCGGGTGGAGACGATGGTGGGAGAGGAGGGCTCCTCCATCGAGGCTGTGGTGACCGTGACGCAGCTGGGCGCGAACAGGAAGATGCTTTCGCCCACCCGCTCCTGGTGGCCGTCGATGGCGAAAGTGCCGCCTGCCACGAAATCCACGGCCCGCTGGGCCTGATCCGGCTCCATCATCGTGAGGTTGAGGATCACGGTCTTGCGGTCACGCAGGGCCTGGATGGCACGGGGCATCTCATCGAAGCTGCGGGGCTCCATCAGGGTCACCTCCGCGGCCGTTGCCGACAGGCCCGGCATGCCGATCACTTTGCTGCCGGGGAAGAGGTCGTCGGAGCCGAAGGGGGAGGACAGGGCCAGGGCACTGCCGCTGCCGACCTGCGTGGCGCGCGACTGGGCGGTCTGGGCCTGGTCGTCACCGGGGTCGTAGTCAAGGTCGTCGTACTCGCCATCGAGATAGTCGTCACCGGAGACGACGGCACGGAGGCGGGAGAACAACGACACCTTTGGTTCCTTCGTGAGGTCAGTACCTGAATAGCGTCCCACGCTCCCAGTTGCAACTGGTCGCAACCCTTGAAATCACTGGATTCATGCTTCCGCCGGGTGGCGAACGCCCCCACCGCCCCCAGCGAAGGCGGCCTCAGGACCCCGCCGTGATTGGCCGGGGCAAGCGCGTTGCGCAGGCCCGGGGCGGCCCCGAAGTCCCCGTGGGGCCCCGGTCAGGCCCCGCGGGGGCCGAACAGCACCGAGCCGAGCCGCACCCAGGTGCTGCCGGCCGCCACGGCCTCGCGCCAGTCGCCGCTCATGCCCATCGACAGCTCCGGCAACCCCAGACGGGCCGCCAGCGCGGCGCAGGAGCCGAACAGGGCACGGCTACCGGCTGCATCCAACCCAAGCGGCGCGATCGTCATCAGGCCGACCAGCTGCAACGGCGCCAGCGCCTGCAGCTGGGGCCAGAGCTGGTCGAGCTCATCGGGCTCGAACCCGGCCTTGGTTGGATCGGGCAGCAGCTTCACCTGCAGGAACACCCGCGGCTGCAGGCCCTCCTCGGCGGCGATGCGCTGCAGGCGAAGCGCCAGCGGCAGGTTGTCGAGCGAGTGGATGGTGCCGAAGTGGCGCAGCACCCCACGGGCTTTGTTGGCCTGCAGGCGACCGATGAAGTGCCAATCCAGGGGGGGAAGATCCGCCAGCTCCAGCTGCTTGGCCTCGGCCTCCTGCAGGCGGCTTTCGCCGAAGCTGCGCTGCCCGAGTGCGGCCAGGTCGCGGATGCGCTCGGCCGTCTGCCCCTTGCTCACCGCCAGCAGGCGGGAACCGGACGGCAGCTGCTCCTGCAGGGCCTGCCACCGCACCGCCAGGGCCGCTGGAGCGTCAGCGCCCATTTCAGATGAAGGTCTGGTCGAACAGCTGGCGCCAATGGCCGAGTTTTTCGCTGCGGTCACGCCGGGCCCGCGCCAGGTTCTGCTCGGCGTAGTGGCGGGCATCCATCAGCGGAATCACCTCGAAATGGGCGCCGCGCGGCTGCGCCGTGACCAGGAAGAACATCCGCTGGGCGTAAAGGGTGGCGAACAGATCGCGGCCCTCTCCGGCCGGTGCCACCCAGTAAAGGAGCCCGAAGGTGGGATGGTTGAGATATCGCTCGGTACTCGACTCAGCGCTCACTGATGGTTTGTTCGGCTACCAATCACAGCGCACCGTACTGCCACCGCAGCCCAAGCAGCAGGAGCAGCAGCAGGCAGGCCATGAGATTCAGACGTCGGGCCACGGGCACCCCCAGCCGCAGCTGCTGCGGCGGCACCCAGCGGCCGCCCCTGGCCACCAGCGCATCGGCCCCCTGCTCGGCGCGCAGCAACACGTTGGCCAGCAGCCGTTCCGCCACCGCCAACCCCAGCCCCAGCACTCCCTTCCAGCCCAGTCGCCGCAGGTTGAGTGCCCGGGTGGCGATCGAGCGCAGCAGGTTCTGCAGTTCCTCCTGCACCAGGGGCAGGAAGCGCAACGCCAGCAGCAGGATGAAGCCGAGCCGCTCCACCGGCAGCCCCAACCGGCCCAAAGGGGTGAGGCCCCAGCTGAGTGCCCATACCAGCTCTTCCGGCGGCGTGGTGAGCAGCAGCAGGTTGGCGCTGTGGATGAGGGTGAACAGCAGGGTGGCGCTGTTCAGGCCGAGTTCCGCCGAGCGGCGGTTGATCACCAGTGGGCCCAGCGGCAGCGGCCCCAGCTGCACGGGCCCCCAGCGCAGCACCTCCCAGGGCTCACCGCTGCGTTCGACCGGCGGTGCCCCCGGCGGCGCCGGCGCCAGGCGCAGCTCAGCCGGATCGCGCGAGAGCTGAGCAGTGCCCGCGCCACCGGCCGGCAGCAAGGCAGAGAGCAGCCCCACCAGCAGGCTGAGGGCGAGCAGGAGAGGCAGGTTGCGGCGCCACAGCCGCCACGGCAGCCCGCAGAGCGCCGTGATCAGCAGCAACGCCCCCACCAGCGCCAGCCGCCAGACGGGGCCGGCCAGGATGGGTGTGATCAGGAACGCCAGGGTCCAGGCGAGCTTGAGGCGCGCATCGACGCGGCGCAGCCAGCCGCTGTCGCCATCGACGTACTGGCCGATCGGGAGCTGCTTCAGCCAGTCCATTCAGTGCTGCAGGAAGTGGAGCCGCTTCACGGGGTGGCGGAACGAGCCTGCTGACGCGCCTGTTCCTTCTCGGCGTCGCGCTGCTGCTTACCGCGCCAGAACAGCTTGATCGGCGAGCCATCGAAGCCCAGGCCCTGCCGGATCTGCCGCTCCACGTAGCGGCGGTAGGTGTCGCCGAACAGCTTGGGATCGTTCACGAACAGGGTGAAACTCGGCGGCCGCACCGCCACCTGGGTGCCGTAATAGATACGGCCCTGGCGGCCACCGCGGCTGGTGGGCGGCGAGCGCCAGCTCACGGCCTCCTGCAGCACTTCATTCACCACCGAGGTGGTGACGCGGCGCCGGTGCTGCTCGACCGCCAGCAGCGCCAGCGAGAAGATGCTCTCCACCCGCTGGCCGCTGAGGGCGGAGGTGAACAGCATCGGTGCCCAGTCGAGGAAGTAGAGCTTGGCCCGCAGATCCTTTTCCATCGCGGTCATGGTGTGCGAATCCTTCTCGATCGCATCCCACTTGTTCACCACGATCACGCAGGCGCGGCCGTCTTCCTCGATGCGGCCCGCCACGCGTTGATCCTGTTCGGTCACCCCATCGAGCGCGTCGATCACCAGCACACAGACGTCGCTGCGTTCCACCGCCTTGAAGCTGCGGGTGATGCCGAAGTATTCGGGCCCGTAGCTGACACTGCGGCGGCGGCGGATGCCGGCGGTGTCGAGCAGTTTCCAGAGACGACCCTCCCGCTCGATCGTGGTGTCGATCGTGTCGCGGGTGGTGCCGCGGATCGGGCTGACGATCGCCCGAGGCTCACCGCAGATGGCATTGAGCAGGCTGGATTTGCCCACATTCGGCCGGCCGATGATCGCCAGCTGGATCGGCTCCTCCGTTTCCTCCGCGTCAGCGGGAGGCAGGAATTCGATCACCTTGTCGAGCAGATCGCCGGTGCCGGCACCGTGGATGGCCGAGATCGGAAACGGCTCACCCAGGCCGAGGCCCCAGAAGTCGGCGGCCATCGCCAGGCCCTGATCAGGCGACTCGCACTTGTTCACCGCCAGCAGCACCGGCCGGTTCTGGCCGCGCAACCATTCGGCGATCGATTCATCTGCCGCCGTGACCCCCGCCTGGCCATCGACGATCACCACGGCCACCACCGCTTCGGCTAAAGCAAGGTTGGCCTGTTCGCGGATCTCCGGGAGAAACTCACTGTCGTCGTCGAACACCAGGCCGCCGGTGTCGACCACCTTGAAGGTCCGATCGCCCCAGAACCCTTCCTGGTAGGTGCGGTCACGCGTGACACCGGGCTCGTCGTGGACGATTGCCTCCCGGCTGCGGCACAGCCGGTTCACCAGAGTGGATTTGCCCACGTTGGGGCGCCCGATGACGGCGACGACTGGTAGCGCCAAAACGTAATATCCCGATCAACGATCTCTTTTCGACCTTACAGGCTGGCTCAGCTGTGGCCGGCCTGGAGAAGTGTTGGCGGCGTCACCCTGCAACTCCGAGCCCTGGAAGCAGGAACCTTGCACGCTCGAACCTTTCAACACCGTTATGCCGCTGTGGCGGAGGCGCCACCCACACCAGACTGCGGCCTGACCGCCAGAGCCGCGCGCTGCCATGGCCAACCCTGCCTTTCTTCATCGCCGCTCACCCGTCTTTGCCGGGCGTGCGATGGTCACCTCCAGCTCGCCGCTGGTGACCCGCGTGGGCCTGCGGGTGCTGGAGCAGGGCGGCAACGCCGCCGATGCCGCGGTAGCCATGGCCGGGATGCTGGCGCTGGCCGAGCCGATGATGAGCGGCCTCGGTGGCGACACCATGGTGCTGGTGTGGTCGGCGCAGGACCAGCGGGTGCTGGGTCTCAATGGCAGCGGCATGGCCCCGAGCGGCGCCAGCCTCGAGCGCATCGGAGCACGCCCCTTGATGCCGGAGCACGGCGCAGCCTCGGTCACCATTCCCGGCGCCGTGGATGGCTGGTGCACCTTGCTGGAGCGGTTCGGCACCCAGTCGCTGCAGCAGCTGTGGGAACCGGTGATCGCCTATGCGCGCCAGGGCTACCCGGTGGGCGAATCGATCGCGGGGTTCTGGGCCGTTGGCGCCGCGATGCTGGGGCAGAGCGCCTCATCAGTGCTTCGCGAGGTGTTTCTGCTCCATGGCAGCGCCCCGCAGCCGGGCCAGCTGATGCGCCTGCCGCAGCTGGCCGACACCCTGGAGCGCGTGGCCTGGGAGGGCCGCCAGGGCTTCTACGAAGGGCCCGTGGCCGCGGCGATCGCCACCACGATCAGCGCGGGCGGTGTGCCCACCACCACAGCCGACGTGGCCGCCCAGCAGCACCGCGCCGAATGGGTGGAGCCCCTGAGCGTGGGCTACCGCGGCCGGGAGGTGCTGGGCCTGCCACCCAATTCCCAGGCGGTGGTGGCTCTGCATGCTCTGGGCATCCTCGACGGCCTGCCCCTCGCCGCGATGGGCGAGGCGGAGCGTCTGCACCATGAGATCGAAGCGATCCGCCTCGGCTTTGAGCTGGCGATCGATGGGGTGGGGGAGCCCACCCCCGCGATGCTCGAACTGGTGCGGCAGCAGCTCAGCCCGGACGGACTGGCCGCCGCCCGCAGCCGCATCACGGCCCAGGCCCGGCCGGCCACCCGGCCCCAGGGCGGCCATTCGGGCGACACCAGCTACGTGTGCGCCGTGGACAGCGAGGGCAACGCCGTGTCGTTGATGACCAGCATCAGCGGACTGTTCGGCTCTGGGCTGGTGGCGGGTGACACGGGGGTGCTGCTCAACAACCGGGCGGCCCAGTTCTCCAGCCAGCCGGGCCATCCCAATGCCCTGGCACCCGGCCACCGGCCGCGTCATTCGATCCTGCCGGCGATGGTGCTGCGCGATGGGCTGCCTGAATTCGTGATGGGGGTGATCGGCGGCAACGCCCACCCCCAGGGGCTCACCCAGATCCTGGTGAACGCCCTCGATCTGGGCATGAATCCCCAGCAGGCCGTGGATGCCCCGCGCTTCAAGCTGGTCATGCAGAGCGGTGTGGTTCACATCGATCCGCAGTTCAATCCAGACGTGGGCCACGAGCTGGTGGCCCGCGGCCATCAGCTCGGCGATTCCTATGGCTTCGTGGGTTTCAAGGGGGGTGCCCAGATGGTGCGCCTCCATCGCGACGACTCCGGCCACTGCACCAGCCTGGAGGCCGGCGTGGATCACCGGCTCGATGGGGTGGCCATGGGGATTTGAACGGGGGGGCCTACGTGGCTCGGGGGCGGTCCACCGGCTACTGCACCGGCAGATCTCCAGGGTGCCCCGCCACCGGATCGGCCGGCTCCGGCAGCAGCGGTGGCAGCGGCCCTGTGTCCGGCAGCGGTTCGCCACGCTCGGCCAGGTGAGCCAGCAGCCAGTTCACCGCCGTGGCGCGGCGGGTGCGGCGGGGAAACAGCTCGCCGATGCGGTAGCCGGCGAAGCCCAGCTGGTGTTTGAGCAGTTGCTTGTGGGCGGCGGCAATCGAGCGGGTGAGCCGCACGCTGGCCGGACGCTCCGCGATCAGCGGCGGCGCCAGCGGGTAGGCCAGGGCCCAGTCGTCCGGTGTGGCGGTGGTGGCGCGCCACGGCGCTGGCCCCTGTGCGGCGCCGGCGGCGCCCACGGCAGCGGTGGTGGCCTCTGCCGTGGGTTCCGCCTCAGCAGCAGGCCCATCCACCAGCCCGTCAGCGGGTGCGTAGCCCAGCCGCTGCCAGACCAGTTCGCAGACGAAGCGGTCGCTGGTGCGGTCGTCGAGGATCAGCTGCAGCAACTGCCGACTGAGCGGATGGGGGGAGGCGGCGGTCATGGCGAAGCGGCGGGTCAGCAGGTCAGCGAGGCGGTGGTTGGTCGGGTCAACGAGGCAGTTGTTCGGCGGGTCAGCGCGGCGCTGGGCAGCGGGAAGATGAACCTCTGATGACCCTGCCACCGCTTCCACTTCAGCTTCAGGGCCGCGGCCAGCCGCGCCAGCTGCGCTGCCGGGTGTTCCAGTCGCCCCTAGCGGGGGTGAGCGACCAGATCTTTCGGGGCTTCGTGCGCCGTTGGGCTCCCGACGCCCTCCTCTATACGGAGATGGTGCACGCCACCTGCCTGGAGCGGGGCCACGGCAGTGAGAAGTTCGAGGCTCTGGCCGGCGAGAGCGGGCCGATCGCGGTGCAGCTGTTCGACCACCGTCCCCAGGCCCTGGCCGAGGCCGCCCGGCGGGCGGAGGCGGCGGGCGCCTTCCTGATCGACATCAACATGGGCTGCCCGGTGCGCAAGGTGGCGCGCAAAGGCGGCGGCAGCGGCCTGCTGCGCGAGCCCGCGCTGGCGGCGGAGATCGTGGCGGCGGTGGCGGCTGCGGTGCGCGTGCCGGTCACGGTGAAGACGCGGCTGGGCTGGTGCGGCAGCAGCGCCGATCCGGTGGCTTTCGCCCTCGGTCTGCAGGAGGCCGGTGCCGAGGCGCTCACCCTGCACGGCCGCACACGGGAGCAGGGCTTCTCCGGCAGCGCCGACTGGGCCGCCATCGCCCGGGTGAAGCAGGCCCTGCGCATTCCCGTGATCGCCAACGGCGACGTGACCTCCCCCGAAGAAGCCCTGCGCTGCCTGGCCATCACCGGCGCCGATGGGGTCATGGTGGGGCGAGCCACCCTGGGAGCCCCCTGGCTGGTGGGCCGCATCGACGCGGCCCTGAGCGGCCGGCCGGTGCCACCGGACCCCTCGCCGGCCGAGCGGCTGGCCCTGGCGGCCGAGCACCTGCAGGCGCTGGTGGCCTACCGAGGGGCGAAAGGCCTGCAGATCGCCCGCAAGCACATGGGCTGGACCTGCCAGGGCTTCGCCGGCGCCGCCCAACTGCGCCATCAGCTGATGCGCGCGCCCACCCCTGCGGAGGCCAGGGCACTGCTGGAAGCGGCAGCGGCTGACACCGTCGCTGTGTTGGCTGACGGGGCAGGAGCGTCAACACTTGACTGGGCCGGTGCTGGGCAGGTGCGCAGCTCGAAGTTGCAGGAATAGATCGCCGGTTTCTGCCAGCTGAGTGGGATTTCCAGCAGGTCGCGGGTGCCGGTGATCGCCATCACGGCAAAGAGCACGGAGGCGAGCACGTTGGCGGTGATGTGCAGGCGACGCATCCGCAGGGAGCGGAAGATCTCCGCCTTGGAGGCCAGCGAGAACAGCATCAGGCCAGTGAGCAGCACGCCGGCCCAGTAGTGGGAGCTCCAGAAGGCAGGGCTGAGCGGGTTGTCGCTGAGGCGCCAGATCTCCGGCTGGCTGCCGAGGCCCAGCAGGCCCACCCAGGTGAGCAGGGCGAAGCTGGCCCGCAGCGGCGCTTTCTTCGCCCGCCAGAGCCCCAGCAGACTCGCGAAGGTGCCGGCACTCACCAGCAGCAGCAGCGCCAGACGTCCGGCCCCGCCAGTGAAGGGGGGTTCCGGCACCACGAACTTGCTGATGAAGGAATAGAGGAGGGCGATCAGCACCGCCACCACGATGCCGGCGGTGAGCCAGCGGCCATGGTCGGCGTGCTCCACCCCCACGGTGGGCGGCTGTGGGTGGATCTTGAGCCGGCGCTCACGGGCCAGCAGGCCGAGGCGGATCGTGGCACCCACCACGGGATACACAAACAGGATGACCAGCACCGGATGCAGCAGCGAGAACCAGTCGATCGGGGTCATGGAGCAGTTGGTGGGGGGTGGGGAAGCCAGCCAAAGGCTGTCACAGCCGAGGGGCGCCGGCGCTAAGGAAGTACCGACGGCCAGCCGGATCGGATCAGCAGAAGCGAAAAGTAGGGCCGCTGCTCGGAGGGCACCGCATCGGCCGGCACCACCACCTGATCGGGCCAGCCCACCCGCTGGGCGAACAGGGCGTCCCCAAGGAGCCCGCGCCGTTCCAGCAGGGGCCGCACCCAGCTCCAGCGGTGGCCCAGCTTGAGCAGGGCCAGGCCGGTGCGCGCCTGCGGGGGCTCCAGGGCGATGGCGTCGAGCAGGGTATCGAGCACCCCGGGCGCATCGGGCGTGGGGCGCACCAGCAGCCCCTGCCCCTGCAGGGCCAGAGGCCAGTGGCCTGCGGCCGCCGCCGCTGCGACGGCGGGGATGCCGGGGATGAGCCGCACCGGGCAGGCGGGGTGGGCATCGCGCAGAGCCAGCAGCACGTACGAGGCGCTGGCATAGAGCGACACATCCCCCTCGCAGAGCAGCACCACCCGGCGGCCAGCGGCCACCGCGGCCGCCAGCGCCTCAGCCGCAGCCCGCCAGGCCTGGCGGCGCGGCTCAGGCTCCGCCACCATCGGAAACACCAGCGGCAAGGTGGCCTGCTCCGGATTCAGCCACGGCGCCGCGATCGCCGCGGCCATTCCCTCCCCACCCGCCTGGGCCACCGGGTAGGCCACCAGGTCGGCAGCGGCGATCGCCCGCACCGCCGCCACAGTGAGTAGATCCGGATCGCCCGGACCCACACCCACCAGCGTGAGCCCCGGCAAGGCAGCGGCGCCGGTGGGGTCGGGCAGGCCTTGAAGGCCTGGCAGGCCGGGAAAACCGGGGGAGCCTGGGGGCACCGAGGGGGCCTCGCTCATTGGGTGCTGCCACCAGATCCGTGGGGTTCATCCCATCACGCCGTGGCGCCAGCGGCTCAGCCCATGGGCCACGCGCCAGTGGCGTGCTCAGGCCTTGCGGCGGCGCCGCAACAAACCCGCACCTCCGGCCCGCAGGGCTTCCATAGGCTGGAGCCATCGCCCGTGCCGCACCCCGATGACTCTGCTGGCCATTCACCAACTGCCCAGCGATGGCAGCGCCGCCCCTGCCGCCACCCCCTGCCCGCCCACGTTGCGCACCAACGACGGCGACCGGATCCGCCAGGAGCTGGAGGCCCGCGGCATCCGCTTCGAGCGCTGGCCGGCCCGGGCCGCCACTGGCGAGGCCACCACTGCCGACGCGCTGCTGGCGCTCTACGCCGAGGAGATCGCCCGACTGCAGAGCAGCGGCGCCTATCCCACCGTCGATGCGATCCGCCTCACGCCCGACCATCCGGATCGGGTGGCGCTGCGGCAGAAGTTCCTCTCGGAGCACACCCACAGCGAGGACGAGGTGCGCTTCTTCGTGGAAGGGCGCGGCCTGTTCTGCCTTCACCTCGGTGATGAGGTGCTGCAGGTGGTGTGTGAGCGCAACGACCTGATCTCTGTGCCGGCTGGCACGCCCCACTGGTTTGACATGGGGCCCGAGCCCCACTTCGCCGCCCTGCGCTTCTTCGACAACCCGGAGGGGTGGGTGGCCACCTTCACCGGTGAGGCCATCGCCGAACGGTTCCCCCTGCTCGACGAACTGCTGACCGCCGTTTGAGACCAGGCAAATCGGCCGTGGCCACGCCTGCGGCCTGGCAACTCTGCAAAGCCACGCCTCTGGCGTTGCCGCCCGCCAGGGTCAGGCCACGCCCACCGAGTGCATCCGAACCAGCCCTGGATCGGCCAACACTCCTGTGAGGGCCTGAACCTCCGCCAGCGCCAGCTGCTCCAGCCGCTCCACCGTGGCTTCGCGACTGAAGCGCGCTTCAGCCAGCACCCAGTAGACGCCGAAGTGGCGCGCCTCACTGGCCAGCAGGTCGCCGTACAGGGCCGCCAGCTCCGGGTCAGGGCTGTGGGCAGCCAGCAGGGCCATGCGTTCGTGGCTGCGGGCCTCGATCAGGCCGGCCACCAGGAAGCTGTCGAGCATGCGCTGCGGCTCGCCCCGCCGCACCTGGCCGGCCAGGGCGGCGCCGTAGGGCGGGGCTGCCAGGGCGCGCAGGGCATGGCCTCGCCGCTCCAGCAGGGCCTGCACGCGCTCGAAGTGTTCGAGCTCCTCACGGGCCAGGGGGCTGAGCACCGCGGCCAGCTCCCCGTCGGAGGGGTAGCGGAACATCAGCTGCAGCGCCACGCCCGCCGCCTTGCGTTCGCAGTGGGCATGGTCGATCAACAGCAGCTCGGGGTGGGCCAGGGCCTGCTCCAACCAGGCGTCGCTGCTGGGCGCCGTCAGCCATTTCACCCGGGCCGGCGCGGCCCCGGCCACGCCGGCCGCCAGCGGCAGGGAAGCGGTGGTGCTCATGCCGGCTCCTGGGCGCGCAGGTGGGTCACCAGGCCGTCGAGGCCGAGGCTGTAGCTGGCGGGCCCGAAGCCACAGATCACGCCCACCGCCCGGTCGGCCAGGGTGGAGTGGTGCCGGAACGGCTCGCGGGCGTGAACGTTGCTGAGGTGCACCTCCACAAAGGGCAACGCCACCCCCAGCAGCGCGTCACGGATGGCGATCGACGTGTGGGTGTAGGCACCGGCGTTAATGACGATGCCGTCGCAGACGCCGGCTGCCTCGTGGATGCGGTCCACGAGGGCACCCTCGTGGTTGCTCTGAAAACAGGCCAGGCCCACCCCCTGCGCCGCTGCCTGGGCCGTCAGCGCCGCGTTGATGGCTTCCAGGGTGCTGACCCCGTAAAGCCCAGGCTCACGGCGCCCCAGCAGGTTGAGGTTGGGGCCGTGAAGCACGAGCAGCTGCATGGGGAAGGTCGACTGGTAAGTTTCTCGGGTGGAGCGGGTCGGTGCCCGAGTGGTTAATGGGGGCGGACTGTAAATCCGCTGGCTCTGCCTACGTTGGTTCAAATCCAACCCGGCCCACCTTCCACATGCCCTTGTAGCTCAGCGGTAGAGCACTCCCTTGGTAAGGGAGAGGTCACGAGTTCAAGTCTCGTCAAGGGCTTCCTCCCACCCCTTTCCGGCCATTCACTTGGACCTTCGGGCTGCCGATCCCCTTGGCAAGGTGTGGCCAGGCGGTCCCCATCGCCGGGAGCGACCGGGCGGCAGACTCCCAACGGCTGCCACCCCGCCATGGGCGCGATCCTGCTCACCGTTCTCACCGCACTGCTGGGCTTTGGCCTGGGCAAGGGCGTGCCTCGGCTGGTTCAGCGCTCGGGCAGCCTGGCTCGCCGTTCGCGGCTGAGCCAGCTGGCCTTCGGCAGCCTGCTGCTGCTGCCCTGGCTGGTGGGGATCGCCCTGCTGCTGCTGTTGCCCTTGCGCCCTGCACTGCTGCTACCTGCGATCGGCTACGGCGTGGGCATGTGGCAGGGGCGGCGCAAGCTGGGGCTGTAGCCGTCGGCGCGGCTGACCGCCTCGGCCAAAGACGCGGACCCCCCAACTGCAGCACGCTGCGTTCAGCCAGAACCGATTGCGCAACACCGGCCCACCGCACCCTGCGTCTCTGCACGCGTTGAGTACACCCCGGAACAGCATCAGGCCACTGCCCCAACATGATGGCGACGCTTGCACTGCAACCGCAGAGGAGCAGGAGGATCGTCCCAGTGGGGGCGACGGGCGGAGTTGGGGCGGGATCGCTTGGGGAGGATGGCCCGCTGCTGGCGTTGCCAGGTATCCGTGGTGGTTCCTGCCTGCTTGTCACAGAGGGCGACCATCGATCCGCAATGGCGTTGATTGAAATGGTGTCGAATGCCTAGGCGCACTCACTCACGAAGTCCCTGCCAAAGACTCAGCTCAACACCCTTGCAACCACACGCCCCGATCGAGCTCACCGCTGTGCAATCGCTCCCCTTCGAATCACGCGGAAGGTGAGATTGATGCGGTCACGTGCGACCCGCCGCCGCTGGGGCACCTGATGCAACCAGTGCTGTTGCGTGGGTGGATCCATCACCAGCAGATCGCCTTCGCCCAGTTCAAAGCTCAGCGGTGACTCTGCATCTGCGGAAGGTTGCCGGAGCTTGAGCCGAAAACTGCGCGCCGCCCCGAGGCTGAGGGAGGCAATCGGTTGCTCGGGATCAAGTTCGGGCTCGTCGTCCGCATGCCAATCCAGCTTGTCGTTGCCGTCGCGGTAGTGATTGAGCAGCAGGGAGTTGAAGCGGCAACCGGCGGCGGCCTCCACCTGCCGGCGCAGCTGCTGCAGCGAGGCGGTCCAGGGCTCGATCGCCTGGTGAACACCGCTGTAGGCGTAGTGGCAACCGGGATCGCCCATCCAGCAGGTGAGCCGCGGAATCGGATGGGTGCGGCCGAACAGGGTGATGTGCTCCTGGCGCCAGGGCACGTCAGTCCGCAGCTGAACCAGCCAGGACGCCGCATCCGCCAGCCACAAGGGCCAGTAGCGCAACGCCAGTCCTTCCCGCGTCACCGTCTGAGGGGTGCCGGCCGGCGGCGTTGGCTGCAGGAGATTGAGTTGCTGTTCCATCCTTCTCGCCCTCACCATCGTGCTGGAGCTGTGGCCGCCAGCCGCTCCCACACCCGCTCCAGCAGGCCCCGTGGCCGGGTAGCAGCCGCCATGCTGGAGCCATTCTCGTTCGCCCGCTCCCATGACCGCCTCCACCGCCATGCCCATGGCGGACATGCCCGCCGTGGCCATGCCCGCCGTGGACAGCCTGCGTGAGCCGGTCAGCCAGGGGCTCACCCGCCCGCTGGCCTGGCGTCGCGAGCAGCTCGCGCGGCTCACGGCGCTGCTCGATGGTGCGGAGGAGGCGATCCTTGCGGCGCTCGCCGCCGACCTGGGCAAGCCTCCGGTGGAGGCCTACTTCGAAGTGGTGGCCGTGCGTCAGGAGCTGCGCCTCTGCCAGCGCCAGCTGCGGCGCTGGATGGCGCCCCGACCGGTGCCGGTGCCGCTCAGCCAGAAGCCGGGCCAGGCCCGGCTGATGCCGGAGCCGCTCGGCTGCGTGCTGATCATCGGCCCCTGGAATTACCCCTTCTCACTCACCATCCAGCCGCTGGTGAGTGCGCTGGCGGCGGGCAACAGCGCCGTGCTGAAACCATCGGAGCAGGCCCCGCAAACCTCGGCCCTGATCGCCCAGCTGGTGGCGCGCCACCTGGAGCCCGATGTGGTGCAGGTGGTGGAAGGAGACGGAGCTGTGGCCAGCGCGCTGCTCCAGCTGCGCTTCGATCACATTTTCTTCACTGGCGGCGGCCGGGTGGGCCGGCTGGTGATGGAGGCGGCCGCGCGTCACCTCACCCCGGTCACCCTGGAGCTGGGCGGCAAGAGCCCGGCCATCGTGCTGGCCGACGCCGACCTCGACACCACTGCCCGTCGCCTGATCTGGGGCAAGGGGCTCAACGCCGGTCAGACCTGCATCGCCCCCGACCATCTGCTGGTGGAAGACTCAGTGCGGCCGGCGCTGGTGGAGCGGCTGACGCGGGAGATCACGCGCTGCTACGGCGACGACCCGCTGGCGTCGCCGGATCTGGCCCGCATCGTCAACCGCCCGCAGTTCGAGCGGCTGTGCGGCCTGCTGGAGGGCGCCCGGCAGCGGGGGCAGCTGCTGGCCGGCGGCCAGATCGATCCGGAGCGCCTGCGCATCGCCCCCACCCTGCTGGCGGTCGATGCGGCCGACGATCCGCTGATGCAGGAGGAGCTGTTCGGTCCCCTGCTGCCGGTGCTGCCTGTGGCTTCGCTGGATGAGGCAATCACCCGGGTGCGGCGTGGAGCCAAGCCGCTGGCGCTCTATCTGTTCAGCAGCAGTGCCGCCGCCCAGGAGCAGGTGCTGGCAGGCACCAGTTCGGGGGGTGTCTGCTTCAACGACGTGGTGATGCAGGTGGGGGTGCCCGAGCTTCCATTCGGTGGCGTCGGCCCCAGCGGCATGGGCCGCTACCACGGCCAGTCGGGCTTCGACACCTTTTCGCACCTGCGCAGCGTGCTGCGGCGCCCGTTCCGCTTCGATGTGCCGCTGCGCTATCCCCCCTACGGCGACCGTCTCGGCCTGATCAAGCGGCTGATGGGCTGAACCGGACCAACGATTTGGCGCCGGGGGACTGGCGCGCCAGAGGGTTCTCCTTAAGGTTCAACCAGCTGATCGTTGCCCATGCGCCGCGCCATCGTCGCCCTGGCCCTCGCCCTGCTGCTCCCGTTGCCGGGACTGGCCGCCCAGCACGTGGTGAAGCCCGGGGAGACGCTCTCGGAGATCGCCGAGCGCTATGGCGTGTCCCTCAACCGCCTGATGCAGCTGAACGGCATCAAGGATCCGGATCTGGTCACGGCCGGCACCCGCCTCACCGTGCCCGGTGGAGCCAGCTCCGGCGCCGGCTCTTCCACTGGTGGGCGCGGCAGCTACACCGTGAAGCCGGGCGAAACCCTCTCCGAGATCGCCGACCGGCTGGGCACCACGGTGCAGCGCCTGATCGAGCTCAACGGCATCCGCGACCCTGACATGGTGGCCGAGGGCACCCGCCTGGTGGTGCCCGGCGCCCCCGCCGCCGCCCGTCCCGCAGCGGTGAACAGGAACGCCCGCGAACACACCGTCCAACCAGGTGAAACCCTCTCCGGCATCGCCGATCGCTACGGGGTGCCGATGTCGCGGCTGATGGCGCTCAACAAGCTCACCGAACCCGACGAGATCCAGGCCGGCAGCCGCCTGGTGCTGCGCGCCAGCACACCCGCACCCGCCCGCGCCGCCGCAAAGCCCGCGCCGCCCAAGCCCGCAGCCGCCAAACCCGCACCTGCGCGCCCGGCACCAGCAACGCCCCAACCCAAACCGGCACCAGTGGCCGCCAGGCCGGCGCCGGCAGCGACCGCCCA